>CADECO010000164.1:10166-11751 GCA_902825905.1 uncultured beta proteobacterium | reverse complement strand
GCGCGAAGTCGTCATCGGTCTCGCCAGGAAAGCCGACGATGAAATCCGACGAGATGCACACGTCGGGCCGCGCCTTGCGCAGGCGGCGGATGATCGATTTGTATTCGAGCGTCGTGTAGCCGCGCTTCATCGCCGCCAGCACGCGGTCGGAGCCCGCCTGCACCGGCAGATGCACGTGCGATACCAGCTTGGGCACGCGCTGATACACGTCGATCAGCCGCTGCGTGAATTCCTTCGGGTGCGACGTGGTGTAGCGGATGCGCTCGATGCCATCGATCTCGGCGACGTACTCGAGCAACGCGGCGAAATCGCCGTGTGCCTCGCCTTCGATCGGGCCGCGCCAGGCGTTCACGTTCTGCCCGAGCAGGGTGATCTCTTTGACGCCGTTCGAAGCCAGATCGGCGATCTCGGCGATGACGTCATCGAACGGGCGCGAGACCTCATCGCCGCGCGTGTACGGCACCACGCAGAACGAGCAGTACTTGCTGCAGCCTTCCATGATCGACACGAATGCGGTGGCTGCGCTCGTCCGTGGCGCGGGCAGGTGATCGAACTTCTCGATCTCCGGGAACGTGATGTCGACCTGCGGCTGGCCGGTCGCGCGACGAGCGGCGAGCAATTGCGGCAGGCGATGCAGCGTCTGCGGTCCGAAGACGACGTCGACGTAGGGTGCACGCGTGACGATCGCGGCGCCTTCCTGGCTGGCGACGCAGCCGCCGACACCTATCACCAGCTCGGGCCGCCTGCGTTTCAGTTGCCGTACCCGACCCAGATCGGAGAACACCTTCTCCTGCGCCTTGTCGCGCACCGAGCAGGTGTTGAACAGGATCACGTCGGCCTGTTCGGGGTCGTCGGTGGTTTCGAATCCCTCGGCGGCGTGCAGTACGTCGGCCATCTTGTCCGAGTCGTACTCATTCATCTGACAGCCGAAGGTCTTGATGTAGAGCTTCCTGGTCACGCGGCGGGCGGGAGATCGATGCGAGCCCGCAATGCTACCGCCCCGCCGCGGGCGGCGTGACTAGCGGCGCGCTGCTTCCTCGTCGGTGAGGATCCACACGCGGCTGATATGGCCGTTCGGGTCGACCTGGAATCGCGCCGGCGCATTCGGCGGGATCGCCCCGGGCACGATCGTCAGGTTGTCGCGGCTCATGATGCGAGCGTTGGCGGCGAGCATCGCGGCCTTGCCGTTCACGCGCACGACCGATTCACCGACGTGGGTGATCGAGCCGGCGAACGCATCGGCGGGAATGGTGCGTGCAAGTTGCGCGATGACGTGGCGCGCGGCGCCGAGCAACGTCACGGCGACGAGGAAGCTGAACATGAGAAATCGAAGCGGGCGCAGGGATCGCATCGTGTGACGAACCGCCAGGGAGGGTGACGGCGGCAGGATACGTGCCCGGTGCGACGGACTGGGTGACGAAACCCCTGCGACGACCCACGGCATGCTCAGGGCAGCGACGCGATCGAGCCCGCAAGCGGAAATGTGCACAAGCCTGGTGGTGAAGGAGGGGCTCGAACCCTCGACCTCGGCATTATGAGTGCCGCGCTCTAACCAGCTGAGCTACTTCACCTTTTTCGCACACGC
>CADECO010000164.1:5798-10066 GCA_902825905.1 uncultured beta proteobacterium | reverse complement strand
CGGCGCCTACAATGCCGGCATGAATTCGCGGTCATTCGAAGTGATCGTCGTCGGCGCGGGACTGGTCGGCGCGTGCTGCGCACTCGCGATGTCTCGCGCGGGGCTGCGCGTGGCACTGGTCGATGCAGAACGTGGCGCCGCGCGCACGGCTGCCGCGGCAGTCGATGCACGATCCGACGCGCACGTTCCTGCCCCCGACGACCGCACGCAGGCGGCACCAGCGGATACCGATTGGGATTCGCGCATCTACGCGATCAGTCCGGCGAGCGTGACGCTGCTCGAGCGGCTCGATGCGTGGCATCGCATCCCGCACGCGCGCGCGGCCGCGTGCACGAATATGCGCATCTTCGGCGACGACCCGCGCGCGCACCTCGATTTCAGCGCGTACGAAGTCGGCGTGCCGGCGCTGGCGACGCTGATGGAGAGCCGCACGCTGGCCCGCGCACTCGATCAGGCGCTCGACCACGGGCTCGACAACGGGCTCGACAACGGGCTCGACAACGGGCTCGACAACGGGCGCGACAATGCGCTTGACTCCGTACCCGGGCATGAGCGAGCCGACGCAGCGGGCAACGCGAGTCTGGTGACTCGCATCGACGGCGCGCGCGTCGTGGAACTGGTGCGCGAGCAGAATCGAGCGCTGCTTCGTCTCGATTCGGGCGAGCAGTTGGATTGCGCGTTGGTGGTGGGCGCCGATGGCGTGCATTCCCAGGTGCGGCTTCTGGCCGGGATGTCGGTCACGCGCGACGACTACGGCGAACTCGGTGTCGTGGCCAATTTCGCGGCCATCGAGCCGCATCGCGGCTACGCGTTCCAGTGGTTCCGCGGCGATAGCGTGCTCGCGCTCCTGCCGCTGCCGGGCCGGCGCGTATCGATGGTCTGGTCGACGCCGCGAGCGCATGCCGAATCGCTGCTCGCCATGTCGAACGAAGCACTCGCCGACGAGGTCGCACGCGCGAGCGGTCACGTGCTGGGCGCACTCACGACAATCACCAGCGCGCGCGGCTTTCCGCTTGCTAGGCAGCAGGCTTCGCGCATGGTGGCCGATCGCGTCGTGCTGATCGGCGACGCCGCGCACGTGGTGCATCCGCTCGCCGGGCAGGGCTTGAACCTGGGCTTCGGCGACGTCGCGACGCTGCTTGAAACCATTGCCGGGCGTGAACCCTACCGCGATCTGGGCGACATCCGGCTGCTGCGTCGCTACGAACGGGCACGCGCCGAGCCGATAGCCGCGATGCGCATGATGACGCATGGCTTGCACTGGCTTTACGGCCTGCCCGGAGGGATGCCGAAACGCTTGCGAACGTTCGGATTGAACTTGACCAATCGATTGCCGGTCGTAAGATCGGTGCTCGCTCGGCACGCGGTCGGCTAGCCCGTTCGATTCCGTTCAATCTCAGCAGATTTCGTCTTTTCGTCTATCTCCATCTCCTCCGTTCTCGTCCCGCCCGTTCTCGATCCGAACCACGTGCGGCCGACGGTCCGGTCGACCGAAAGATCCTCATGCGAGTTGTCTCCCGAATTTCCCGACTGATCGCAGCCGCGGTGCTTGGCGCCCTGTCGAGCGCAATGTTCGCGTTACCTGCATCGGCGAACGAAGCCGCGGTGCGCCGCGCTTTCGAGCAGCGCGTGCCCAACACCAAGCTGCTCTCAGTCACGAAGACGCCGTATGCGGGGTTGTACGAACTGCGCACCGACGACAACGAGTTGCTCTACACCGACGAGAAGGTCACGTTCCTGTTCGTCGGCTCGATCCTCGACGGTCAGGACCCGCGCCGCAACCTCACCGAGGAGCGGATGCGCAAGCTCACGGCGATCAAGTTCGAGGAATTGCCGCTCGGCCAGGCGTTCAAGATCGTGCGTGGCAGCGGCAAGCGCCAGGTCGCCTACTTCACCGATCCGAACTGCCCCTATTGCCGCAAGCTCGAGCAGGAGCTCACGCAAATCGACGACGTGACCATTCACGTCTTCCTGTACCCGATCCTGTCGCCGGAGTCGGGGCCGAAATCGAAATCGGTGTGGTGTTCGCCCGATCGCGCCAAGGCCTGGCTCGATCTGATGCTCAAGAACGTCCAGCCCAGCGCAGCCGGCACCTGCGATACGCCCGTCGACAAAGTGCTCGCGCTCGGCCGCAAGTACAAGATCGAGAGCGTGCCGACGCTGGTGTTCACCAACGGCGATCGGGTGGCCGGCATGCGTCCGGCGGCGCAACTGACGAAGATGCTGGAGAGCGCGGCGGCAGGAAAGTAGTCTGCTCGCGCACGCATCTACGGCGTGCGAGTGTCGTTCCCCGGTGTGTAGTCGCGCGGCAACAGCACCCACATTCTTCCTTGCTGGCGCATGCGGCCGGCCTCGCGCCCTGCTTCGGGGCCGGATCCCCAATAGAAATCCCCGCGCACCGCGCCGCGGATCGCGCTGCCGGTGTCCTGCGCGACCATGAGCCGCTCCAACGCGCGCGACGTGTTCGGATACGTCGTCGCCAGATAAACCGGCGCACCCAACGGGACCGATCGCGCATCGACTGCCATCGACCGGCCTGCGGTCAACGGTACGCCAAGCGAGCCTTGCGGCCCTGTATCGGGCGGCGCTTCGCTCGTTGGAACTTCGCGGAAGAAGATATAGCTCGGATTCTGGCTGAGCAACTCCGCAACCCGGCCAGGATTGGCGCGCGCCCACGCCTGGATCCCCTGCATCGACGCCTGCTCGGGCAGCAGCTCGCCGCGATCGATGAGCGAGCGGCCGATCGAACGATAGGGATGACCGTTCTGATCGGCGTAGCCCACCCGGACCATCTCGCCTGATTCGAGCCGCACCCGGCCCGAGCCCTGCACGTGCAGGAAGAACAGCTCGATCGGATCGTCGATGAACACCAGCTCCTTGCCTTGCAGCGGCGCCTTGCCCTGATCGATATCGCCGCGCGTGTGATAGGGCACCAGCCGCCGGCCCTCTAGGCGTCCGCGCAATCGCAACCCCGCCACCTCGGGCTGCGAGCCGGCGAGCTCGACGCTGATCAGATCATCGGGGGCCGCATAAACCGGATGGGCGAACGCTCCGCTGCGTTTGCGGCTGCCGCGCAGGATCGGCTCGTAGTAGCCGGTGACCAGGCCCGAGGTCGCGCCGTCGCTGCTCGCCACACGGAACACCTGGAACTGCGATTCGAAGAAAGCCTGCGCGCTGTGTCGATCGACGGCGACATTGGCGGCCTGCGTACAGGCGGATCGCCACGCGGCACGCCGCTCCAGTGCCCTGCAACCGCGCTGGAATGCGACCAGTGCCGCGGCATGATCGTCGTCGCGCCAGTTGGGCAGATCGGTAAAGCTCGCCGGCGTGAGCGTGGCGCTCGCCGCGGGTTGCGGTTTCTGCGCGGAAGGTGGGCACGCAGGGCAGGGCGGACAACCCGAATTGGGCGTGGTATTGCAGGCGGCGCCGCGCTCGGCGACTGACGCGGCGAGGCGCGGCTGCGTGCTGCGATCGTCGGCGCAACCGGCAAGAAGAACGAGGCTCGCGGCGAGCAGTGCCGCGCAACCCGCATCGATCTTCGCGCGAATGCGATCGGCTATCATCGCTGCCGACTTGCTTTCCGCCATTCGCACCGAAGCCCCGCGCACCGAAGCCCCGTCCGTTGCAGCGCGCGTAACGTTGCGCATCCCATCGACTGCTGCCATCGCCTTCTGCGCTCCGCCATGATCGAAAGCGGCCTGTGGATCATCCTGCTCGAGTCGGTACTCGCGCTGGCGTTGCTCGTGTTCATCGTGTGGTGGACCATGCCGCGCTCGAAAAAATCCGCCCGTCCACAGCCGACCGACGCCGGAGCCGGCGATTCCGGTCGTGATCAATCACGCCGCCCCTGACTCGCGGCGCGCGGAGCACCCGCGATCTCAGTGCAGCACCCGCGGCATCGACAGCGCGAACTCCGGAATCGGCGCATCGAAGCGGGTGCCGTCGCTCGCCACCATCTGATACGTGCCGCGCATGGTGCCGACCGGCGTCTTGATCGAGGCGCCGCTGGTGTATTCGAACGACTCGCCCGGCTTGAGCGTGGGCTGCGCACCGACCACGCCCAGTCCGCGCACCTCCTGCTGCTGGGCATTGGCGTCGCGGATGATCCAGTGGCGGCTCACCAATTGCGCCGTCGCCGTCCCGGTATTGCGGATGGTGATGGTGTAGGCGAACACGTAGTGGTCGGCTTTCTCGTCCGATTGCTCGGCGAGATAGCGCGACTTCGCTGTGACGGTGATCTCGTAGCGTTCGCTCATGATGGGAGGCGG
>CADECO010000164.1:3394-5698 GCA_902825905.1 uncultured beta proteobacterium | reverse complement strand
CGGCGTAGAATCGCGCCCTTCCCGCTCCGATCATCATGACCGCACGACGCTATCGCATCGCACCGAGCATCCTCTCGGCCGATTTCGCCCGTCTGGGTGAAGAAGTGACGAACGTGGTCGCCGCCGGCGCCGACCTGATCCACTTCGACGTGATGGACAACCATTACGTGCCCAATCTCACGGTCGGTCCGCTGGTGTGCGCGGCAGTGCGCCGCGTGATCACCGCGACGATCGACGTGCACCTGATGGTGCGTCCGGTCGATCGCATCGTCGCCGATTTCGCCAAGGCCGGTGCGAACATCATCAGCTTCCATCCCGAGGCGAGCGACCACGTCGATCGCACCATCAACCTGATCCGCGAATGCGGCTGCAAACCCGGGCTGGTGCTCAATCCGGCCACGCCGCTCGCTTGCCTCGATCACACGCTTGGGCAGCTCGACCTGGTGCTGATCATGTCGGTCAATCCGGGGTTCGGCGGCCAGAAATTCATTCCGTACACGCTCGACAAGATTCGCGAAGTGCGCCGGCGCATCGATGCACTCGGGCGCGATGTGATGCTGGAGGTCGACGGTGGGGTGAAGGTGGACAACATCGCCGGCATCGCCCAGGCGGGGGCCGATACCTTCGTCGCCGGCTCGGCAATCTTCGAGTCGAAGGACTACGCCGCGACCATCGCCGCGATGCGCGCGGAACTCGGTCGAAGCGCGGGCAATGCGCCACGGGGTGCGTCCAGGTCGTCGGCACATGAATGACGCAGCGATGACTAGCGGCGATGCGGCGTGGCCGTCCACCGCATTGAACGAACCAGACGCGTCGTCGCAGCGGACGATCCGCGCCGCACTGATCGATCTCGATGGCACTCTGCTCGACACCGCTGCGGATCTGGGGCACGCGGTGAACGCGATGCTGGCCGAGCTCGCGATGCCGCAGCGCGATCTGACCACTTTGACCACCTACATCGGTAAAGGCATTCCGAGCCTCGTGCATCGCGCGCTCACCGGAAACATCGATGGTGAAGCGGATGCGGCGCTGTTCGGGCGTGCCTTGCCCATCATGGAGCGGCACTACGCGCAGGCATCGGGGGTGAGCGCGCAACCGTATCCGGGTGTGATGGAAGGTCTCGCGCAATTGCGCGAGACGGGCGTACGGCTCGCCTGCGTCACCAACAAGGCGCAGCGATTCACCGCGGAGCTGCTCGAACGCAAGGGCCTGGCGCCGTTCTTCGATGTGGTGGTTTGCGGCGATACGCTGCCGCGCAAGAAGCCCGATCCGCTGCCGTTCGTGCACGCGTGCGAGCGCCTGGCGATTGCGCCGGCCGACGCGGTGGTCATCGGTGATTCGGCCAACGACATCGTCGCCGGCAAGGCCGCTGGTTGCACCGTGATCGCGGTGACCTACGGCTACAACGAGGGGCGGCATGTGAGTGAAGACGCTCCCCATCACATCGCCGAATCCTTTTCCGCCGTGGTGACACTGATTGCCGCTGCGACCCATGGAGGTAGTGCCCGCATGAACGCGCCGGAGCAAGCCGCGCAGGTCCATCCCATCATCGAACACCTGGCTGGTGTGGTCGGCGCCGAGCATGTGTTGACCGGCGATCGCGATGTCGAGGGTTACGCGATCGACTGGCGCCGCAAGTATTTCGGCAAGCCGCTGGCGGTGGTGCGGCCGAAGTCGACCGAGGAGGTGGCGGCGCTCGTGCGCTTGTGCGCCGAGAACATGATCGCGGTGGTGCCGCAGGGCGGCAATACCGGCCTGTGCGGGGGAGCGACCGCCGACGCGCATCGTGCGCAAGTGGTGTTGAACCTGGGCCGGATGAATCGCGTCCGCGCGGTCGACACCGCCAACAACACGATGACCGTCGAAGCGGGATGCGTCCTGGCCAATGTGCAGCAGGCTGCGCGCGAGGCAGGGCGGCTGTTTCCGCTCAGCCTGGCCTCGGAAGGCACGTGCGTGATCGGCGGCAACCTGTCCACCAATGCCGGTGGCATCGCGGTGTTGCGCTATGGCAATACGCGCGAGCTGGTGCTCGGCGTCGAGGTGGTGTTGCCCAACGGCGAGATCTGGAACGGGCTGCGTGGACTGCGCAAGGACAACACCGGCTACGACCTCAAGCATCTGTTCATCGGCGCCGAGGGCACGTTGGGGATCGTCACCGCTGCCGTGGTGAAGCTGTTTCCGTTACCGGTCGGTACCGCGACCTGGGTGGCGGCGATCGACTCGCCCACCCGTGCGGTGGAATTGCTCAACTTCATGCAATCGCGCTGCGGCGAGCGGTTGACCGGGTTCGAGTTGATCTCCGAG
>CADECO010000164.1:0-3294 GCA_902825905.1 uncultured beta proteobacterium | reverse complement strand
GTCTCCCGCCGCCAAGCGAGATCGCCGCGGCGACTCCCCGGAGCAGCACGATGAATCCCAGTTCGACCGTTCGGTCGGCTCACGCCGATTTCAACAACGTCTCCGCCGCACGCGCCAGCCCGCCGCACTCATTGAAGCGCGAGCCCGCGGGCTCACCCGCTACCGACCAACTGCTTGCGAATCGCGAGCTGTACCCATCTGACCAGGAGGAGGCCCCCGTGACGCCCCAGGAAGCCCTGCAACGCACGATCGAGCATCGCGAAATCTTCCACGACGAGATGCTCGAGCTGATGCGCACCATCATGAGCGGCGAGATGTCGCCCGTGATGATCGCGGCGATCACCGTCGGCCTGCGGGTGAAGAAGGAGACGATCGGCGAGATCGCCGCCGCGGCCCAGGTCATGCGCGAGCTGGCCACCAAGGTCGTGGTGAAGGACACCTCGCGCCTGGTCGACGTGGTGGGCACCGGTGGCGACGGTTCGCACACCTTCAATATCTCGACCGCGGCGAGCTTCGTGTGTGCGGCAGCGGGAGCGCGCGTGGCCAAGCACGGCAACCGTGCCGTCTCGAGCAAATCGGGCAGCGCCGACGTGCTCGAGGCGCTCGGCGCGCATGTCGTGCTCAAGCCCGATCAGGTCGCGCAATGCATCGACGAAGTGGGCATCGGCTTCATGTTCGCGCCGGCGCATCATGCGGCGATGAAGCACGCCGCGCCGGTGCGTCGTGAACTTGGCGTGCGCACGATCTTCAACATCCTGGGCCCGCTGACCAATCCGGCGCTGGCGCCGACACAGCTCATGGGCGTATTCCATCCCGATCTGGTCGGGATTCAGGTGCGCGTGCTGCAGCGGCTGGGCTCGCAGGGTGCGGTGGTGGTCTACGGCCTGGAAGGACTCGACGAGATCTCGATCAGCGGTCCGACCCTGGTGGGTGAATTGAAAGCCGGTCGCGTGGAGGAGTACGAACTGCACCCTGAGCGATTCAATCTGCCGCTGCACGATCCGCGCAGTCTGCGCGTGGGCACGGTCGACGAATCGCGCGCAATGGTGATGAATGCGCTCGAGAACAAGCCGGGTGTGGCGCGCGACATCGTCGGCTTGAATGCGGGGGTCGCGATTTACGTGTCCGGTGCGGCGCCCACCATGGAAGATGGCGTGGAGCGCGCGTTCGCGACGATTGCCAGCGGCGCAGCAAGGGAGCGGCTGGCGAAGTTCGTCGAATGCACGCAGCGACTCGGTGGCGCGGCATGAGCGACGTGCTCACCCGCATCCTGCAGGTCAAGGCGCAGGAGATCGCGCAGGCCAGGCGCCTCAAGGATCTGCCGACGCTGCGACGCGAGGCCGAAGGCTGCGGGCCGGCGCGCGACTTCGTCGGTGCGATGCGGGCGCGCATCGCGGCCGGTGAATCCGCGGTGATCGCCGAGATCAAGAAGGCGAGCCCCAGTAAGGGCGTGCTGCGGGACAACTTCGACGTGGCCGCCATCGCGCGTTCATACGCCGAACATGGCGCGGCGTGCCTGTCGGTGCTGACTGACCTGCAGTTCTTTCAAGGCGCGGCCGAGTTCCTCGTGCAGGCGCGCACGGCATGCGCATTGCCGGCGCTGCGCAAGGACTTCATGATCGACCCGTATCAGGTGTACGAGGCGCGCGCCATGGGGGCCGACTGCATCCTGCTCATCGCGGCAGCGCTCGATGACGCACAGATGGCCGAGTTGGAGTCGCTGGCGCAGAGCCTGGGCATGGCGGTGCTGGTCGAGGTGCACGATCGCGCCGAACTCGATCGCGCGCTGGCCCTGTCGACGCCATTGTTGGGCATCAACAACCGCGATCTGCGCACCTTCGAGACGCGACTGGACACCACCATCGGTTTGCTCCCGCATATTTCCGCGGACAAAGTGGTCGTCACCGAGAGCGGCATCCTTGCAGCGCCCGACGTGCAGCGGATGCGGTCGCATGGCGTCGGCGCATTTCTGGTCGGCGAGGCCTTCATGCGCGCGCCCGATCCGGGTCTCGCGCTGCGCTCGCTGTTCTTTTCGTAGGCGTCAGTGGGGTTGTTGCGGCGCCGCAACGTTTAATGGCCGTGAAATCAGCCAGTTGCGTGAGCGTTCGCACATCATGACCTCATCTGACATCTCGATTTCCATGCTTAACTCTCTGAAAATCCGACACATTCGCCTCGTTGCTAGAAAACAACAAAATTGCCTCCACGAGCAATCTTGCAGATGGTTTTCGTTGTCCTGACTTTTCTCTGACGTAAGAATTGCGCCTAGCTTTCCGCAAGCTGTAGGAGAGCGAAAGGTTGCGCAAGGTGCGATGGGTTGGCGCCGGCGTGACCAACCCAAACCGTGAAGAGGAGAGTTTCCATAATGGATAAGAAAGTCATCGCACTGGCGGTCGCAGGTGCGTTTGCCGCTCCCGCGTTTGCGCAGGCGCCGGCGAGCCACGTCACGCTGTACGGCCGTTTGAACCTCGGTATCGACCAATACAAGGCCTCGGGCTCGGGTAACTCGGCCACCGACCTGAAGAGCCGCACCCGCATCTTCGACAGCGGCTCGCGCCTTGGCGTGCGCGGCACGGAGAGCCTGGGCAGCGGTCTGCAGGCGGTGTTCCAGATCGAGTCGGGCTTGAACGCCGACACCGGCTCGCAAGCCGGCCAAGGCGGCCAGACGAACGCCTCGTCGGGCTTCCTGGCCTCGCGTCCGTCGTTCGTGGGTCTGCAAGGTGGCTTCGGCCGCGTGACCTTCGGTCGCCAGGACATCTGGTGGGGCAACGGCACGCTGTCGCAAACCGGTGCGAACTTCATCAACGCCGAAGTGCCGATGTTCACCGGCACGCAAGGCCGGATGGGCCTGGGTATCTCGCGCCAGAGCAACGTGCTGCAGTACACCTCGCCGACGTTCGCGGGCCTGAACTTCACCGGCAGCTACTCCCCGCAAGGCGAGGCGCAGCAAGGTGGCCTGAACACCAACGGTCGCATCCTGGGCTTCACGGGTCGCGGCGCATGGGGTCCGATCGGTGCGCAGATCGACTGGGCGCAACTGCGTGGCAACACGCCGGCCGCCGGCGCGGCAGCCAAGCGTGACGGCCTCAAGGGCTTGATCGGCTTCACCTACATGCCTGGCTCGCAGATCACGCTGATCGGCACGCAGATCAAGCGTAACGACACGAACTTCACTGGCGGCGGCGACGTGCGTCAGCGTATGTTCGGCCTGAACTGGGAGCACACGTTCGGCCCGGTCCAGGTGTTCGCGCAATACGGCCGTGTGGGCAAGGCGAGCGGTTGCACGACCTCGAC
>CADECO010000163.1:7263-11762 GCA_902825905.1 uncultured beta proteobacterium | reverse complement strand
GCACACGCGCGGCCACCATCGCCATCACGCACGGAACCGCAAGCTGGAACATGCCCAGCCCGGCGAGGATCGCGACGTCGCGGGCGCTCGCGGTGAGCGGGAACGCGAGCGGCAGCATGACCAGCGCCGAGATCAGCGCGCCGGTGAACACCGCAGGCGTGAGATCGACCACGCCGCGGTACTTGTGCGCGATCACCCAGGTGAGACCGGCGCCGATCGGCACCGCGAGCGCGATAAGGTTGCCGACCAGATGCGAGGCATCGCTGCTTGCCCCGAACATCAGCACGATGCCTGCGAGCGACAGTGTCGCCATCGCCCAGGTGCGTCGCGCCACGCGCAGCCCGAGGAGCACGAACGCCATCGCGCTGGTGAGCAGCGGCGCCAGGCTCTCGACGATCAAGGTGTTGGCGACCGTCGTGTAGGTGAGCGCGATCATGAAGCAGGTGAACTTCAGCGCCCAGGTGAAACCCGAGGCGATGCCTGCGCCGCCGCCACGCGCAAAGGTGGCCAGCACCTGTCCGCGGTACATGAACACGATCAACACCAGCATCGACAAGGCCGCGAACGAAGAACGCAGAAAAGGGACCTCCCAGCGTCCGGCCGATTCGATGAAGCGCGTGGCCACGCCCGCGACGCTCCACAGGCAGGCGGCGACGATCATGAGCAGCACGCCGGTGCTGTGGCGCGGGACTTTCATGGACGAATGGAGCGGGCGGGTGCGGGCAAACCGCGAATGTAGCGCGCCCGCGGCCGTACGGTCGATGCGGCAGATCAATCCGCGAAGCGATGTTCCGCGCCACCCCCGGATGCGCTGCGGCTTGATCCCCGGTCGACTGGTCGCCGTGTTTGCGATGGCCGATCCGGAGGCGTACATTTCATCAATCCAACAGATTGTTCAGTTCGTTTTGATCGAATTGCCCGATCGATCCATGGTTCATCTACCCAGCCTGCGCCAGCTCCGCCATCTGGTGGCACTCGCCGATCTCGGCCACTTCGGCCGCGCCGCGGCCGCCACTCACGTGACGCAATCGACGCTGTCGGCCAGCCTGATGGCCCTGGAGGAACTGCTCGGCGCACCGCTGGTCGATCGCACCAGTCGCAAAGTGGTGTTCACGCCGCTGGGCAATGAGGTCGTCTTGCGCGCACGCAAACTGCTGATCGACGCGGAAGACCTCGCGCTGGCGGCCAAGGCGGCCGCCGAACCGCTGTCGGGCCTGCTCAAGCTCGGCGCGATTCCGACCATCGGCCCGTTCCTGCTGCCTGCCGTCCTGCCCAAGCTGCGCCGGCAATTTCCGCGGCTGAAGCTCTACCTGCGTGAAGACCTCACCGCGCGCCTGCTCGATCTGCTCGAACGCGGCGAACTCGATGTCGCGCTCATCGCCCTGCCCTTTGAGGCACCCAACATCGAGGCTCGCGCGCTGTTCGACGACCCTTTCGTCGTCGCGATGACCAAAGACGATCCGCGGGCACGGCTGCGTCGCATCAGTCCGCAAGCGCTGGGCGACGGTCCACTGCTGTTGCTCGCCGAAGGTCATTGCATGCGTGGTCACGCGCTCACCGCCTGCCGCCTGCCGCGCAGCCTCGACAGCGAGGCGCTCGAAGCCACCAGCCTGCTCACGCTGGTGCAGATGGTCGAAAGCGGGCTTGGCACCACGCTGCTGCCGCAACTGGCGATCGACGGCGGATTGCTGCGCGGCGCGAAAGTGATCACCCGACCGCTCGAGGCAAGTGCCGAGAAGCGCTCGATCGGCCTGGCCTGGCGCAAAGGCACGCGGCGTGCCGACGAGTTCGCGCTGCTGGGTAAGGCGATCGTGGAGGCGGCACGCCGGCATTGACCGCCCAGGTCATGCTGCACCGCTCGTCGCCAGCGTTGCATGATCGCGCTACGATCGTCCGCGAACCTGTCGCGCCGCGGAACTTATCGGCCATCCCGGCCGGTCCAATCCCTGCACGGCGGGCTCAGCGCCGTTTCTAAAGGAGATGTCCCACCAGTCTGTCCATTCACGTTCAAGGAGATCGTTGCCATGAGCACTTATCCTGCCGAACTGCATGACCACGTCGACGAAGCGGAAGATCCCACGCGCGGCTCCTCGCCGGTGCCCGATCAGTGGATCCCCTGGGTGGTGATGGCCATGGCGGCCGCCTTGATCGTGATGGGCTTTCTGATCCTGAAGAGCTTCGCGCCCTGACGGCGCGACAGGCGGCGTCACGCACGCCGCCTCGTTTGCTGCGCCCGCACAATCCGGGCAAGCTACGCCCCTTTCCCGTTCGGGGCTGCTTTCATGACTCAGCATTCACCTCGCACCGAGGACCGCACCGTCCTCGACACCGCGCCGCTCGGCTTTCAGTGGCCGTGCGTCGATCCGTTCCTGTTCTGCGTGCATCACCTCGATCTGTATCCGGCGGGCAACGCGCAGATGGGGCCGGTCGGATCACTGGCCGGCCGCAACATCGGCCAGGACTTCGAGCCGAAGGACGGTTGGCGCATGTATCACGGCCAGACGATTCCCGGCTTTCCGCAGCACCCGCATCGCGGCTTCGAGACCGTGACGATCGTGCGGCGCGGCTACATCGATCATTCCGATTCGCTCGGCGCGGCGGCGCGATTCGGTGAGGGCGACGTGCAGTGGCTCACCGCCGGCGAAGGCATCGTGCACGCCGAGATGTTTCCGCTGCGCGAGCGCAATGGCCCCAACACGCTCGAGTTGTTCCAGATCTGGCTCAATCTGCCCGCGGCCGACAAGATGGCCAAGCCGCACTTCAAGATGCTGTGGAACGAGCGGGTGCCGCGCGTGACCGTGCGCGACGAAGCCGATCGTGCGACCGAACTGTCGCTCTACGCCGGCCAGTATCGCGACCAATCGGGCGAACACCGTCCACCGGCACCACCACCTGCCTCATGGGCCTCGCGCGCCGACGCCGACGTGGCGATCTGGACGCTGCGCCTGGACCCGCATGCGCGCTTCGTGTTGCCGCGCGCCGCGCAGCGCGAGACGGTGCGTGCGATCTATTTCTTCGTCGGCGATTCGCTGCGTGTGGATGCGCACCAGCAGACCTCGCACGCGTGCATGCTGGTGCGCGCCGACCGTGACGTGACGCTCGAAGCCGGCGCACAGCCGTGCGAAGTGTTGATGCTGCAAGGCCGGCCGATCGCCGAGCCGGTGGCGCAACACGGTCCGTTCGTGATGAACACGCGCGCCGAGATCGCGCAGGCCTTCAACGACTACAGCCGCACCCGCTTCGGCGGCTGGCCCTGGCCCGCCGACGGTCCGGTCCATGCGCGCGAGGACGGCCGCTTCGCGCGGCACGTCGACGGGACGATCGAGCGGATATAGCGGTTGTAGCGAGACGCAGCCGAAGACGAGCGCGGCGCGCGCATCGCGCTCGTTTCAGAACCGTCGGTCAGGCCTTCGCCGCCGCAGCTGCGCGATTTTTCGCCAGCCACTGGTCGACCAGCGCGACGATGCGATCGAGCGCGGGGTTCTTCTTGCCTTGCTCCGCGGCGATGATCTGCACCAGCCGGTCGACACGCTCGATGTTCGGTGCGCCGGCAGCGAGCGCCCGGGCCGCCGATGACGGGCTGCCGAGCAGTTGCGCCGCCTCGGCATATTTGTCGAAGGGCACGAGATCAGCCGGCGCCGCGCCGAGCGAGCAGCACAGATCGAACACCCAGTCGTACATGGCGCGCGTCTCGGCGATGTTGGTGTGCACCGCCTCCTTGATCGAGCGCATGCCCTCTTCGCCGACGCAGCGGTAGTTGCCGGCGAGCAGCATGCACCACTTGGCCAGCGGCACGAACACCGACTCGTGCACGCGCAGCTTCACCGGCAGTTCGATCTTCTTGCCGCCGTCGTCGAAGCGCGCAGCTTCCACGTCGGCTTCGAGCCGGCGCAGGATCGCGGTGTGCGCGTCGGACTCGAATCGCGCCGAGCGGAAGTTGGTCGGCAGGCGCACCTGCAGCACGTTGATCTTCTCCTCGGGCGGACGGAACGCCTGCGGATCAGGGCTGCACAGCGTCATCAGCTTGGGATCGAATGCGTCCCACACCGTCGCGTCGGTGTAGGCGGCGCGCACCGCCGCCTGCGGCACCTTGGCGATGCGTCCGAGGTATGTGAGCGGCGGCATATTCATGATCGACATGCACGGCACCTTTGCGGCCGCGACTTTCGCGGTGAGCTCGCGCACGCCGGGCGATCGATACTGCGGCTCCTGCATCGCCAGCACCACGAGCTGATGGTCGGCTGGATTCACCGCTTCAGGCCCTACCGCCGAGAGCGAGCCGGGCAGCTTGCGCGAGTCGATCTCCACCAGACCGTCGCGGCCTTTCACCGGCATGCGGATGCGAGCCCCCTCGCCGTTGATGAGCGCAACCTCCGCAGGCAGGCACACCAGCTTCACGTTGTGGCCGCCGGCGGCCAGTTTGGTACCGAGCAGCGAGCCGTACGAGGCACCAAGAATGAGGACGTTGACCTTCTCGGCCATGGTTTGTCTCCGGTTGT
>CADECO010000163.1:0-7163 GCA_902825905.1 uncultured beta proteobacterium | reverse complement strand
CTGTCGATCGAACGCATGGTCCTGGTGGGTCACTCGCTCGGCGCGCTGATGGCGGCGAACTTCGCTGCACGCAATCCCGATCGGGTGACGGCGCTGCTGCTTGCCGATCCGGCCAGCGGCTATGGCCTGGCCGACGAAGCAACGCGCAACGAGCGGCTGCAAAGCCGCCTGAAACTGATGAGCGAACTCGGACCGCAAGGCATGGCAACGCAGCGCGCGGGCCAACTGTTGGGGCCGAACGCATCGCCCGCATCGCTCGCATTGGTGCAGTGGAGCATGAGCCGGCTCCGGCCCGACGGCCACGAGCAAGCGGCGCGCATGCTCGCAGCAGGGCGCCTGGTGGAAGACGTCGCGCGTTATGCGGGCCGCACGCTGGTCGTCTGCGGCAGCGCTGACAAGATCACGCCGGAGGAAGGCTGTCGCAAAGTGGCGCAGGCCTGCCGCAGCGGGCAGTACCAAAGTCTTCCCGAGCTGGGCCACGCGTGCTACGTCGAAGCTCCTGAGGTTGTGGCCGCGGTCGTGCGCGAGTTCGCGCTCGGGTCGCGCTGACCGGTCCGACACTACGACATTGCGACATGACGATCGAGCGATAGCATCGCGCAACGACGCATCACGCGTGTACGCTCAGCGACGCTTCGAAATCCATTCTCCAACTTGCCCCACCCTTCAACTTTCACCCTTCGGACTCCCCAATGGCTCGACATCTCAAGATCGCGGCAGCGCAACTCGGCCCCCTGCATCGCGCCGATTCACGCGTGGCCGCCACCAAGCGACTGATCGCGTTGCTGCGCGAAGCCCACGGCATGGGCGCGCGCTTCGTCGTGTTTCCCGAACTCGCGTTCACCACTTTCTTCCCGCGCTGGTGGATGGAAGACCAGGCCGAGGTCGACCGCCGCTATTTCGAGCCATCGTTTCCGTCGGCCGAGTCGCAGCCGCTGCTCGACGAAGCGAAAAAGCTCGGCGTGGGCTTCTACATCGGCTACGCCGAGCTCACGCAGGAGGAAGGCCGCGTGCGGCGCTTCAACACCGCGGTACTGGTGGGCCCCGACGGTTCGGTCGTCGGCAAGTACCGCAAGATCCACCTGCCCGGCCACGCCGATCACAAGCCGCAGGCCGCGTTCCAGCACCTGGAGAAGAAGTACTTCGAAGTCGGCAACCTCGGCTTTCGCGTGTGGCGCTATCTGGACACGATTACCGGCATGCTGATCTGCAACGACCGGCGCTGGCCCGAGGCGTTTCGCGTGCTCGCGCTGCAAGGCGCAGAGATCGTCGCGCTCGGTTTCAACACGCCCAGTGAAAACCTTCACTACCCCGAACCGCCGGCGCTGCGCGTGCACCATCACCTGATCATGGCGCAGTCGATGGCGTTCCAGAATGCGACCTGGCTGGTCGAGACGGCCAAGGCCGGCGTGGAAGACGGCTTCCGCATGTTCGGCCACTCGGTGATCGTCGCCCCCACCGGCGAGATCGCTGCGAAGTCGCAGACCGAGGACGACGAAGTGATCTGCGTCAACTGCGATATCGACCTGGCCGCCAACCTCAAGCGCACCATGTTCAACTTCGCCGCGCACCGCCGCCCCGAGCACTATCGGATCATCGTCGATCGCGTCGGCGCAGAGGTCACACCGGCGAACGGGTAGCGGCTACAACAACTCCCCACCCGTGGCATGAATCAGCTCGCCGGTGATCCAGCCGGCGGCCGGAGACGCCAGAAACGCAACGGCTGAGGCGATGTCTTCGACCTTGCCGATCCGCCCGAGCACCGTGTTTTCCTTGGTGCGCTCGATCACCGGGTTGCCCTTGATGTGAGCCACCATGTCGGTGTCGGTCAGCCCCGGCGCGAGCGCGTTCACGGTGATCTTGCGCTCGCCGAGTTGCTGCGCCATCGCCAGGCTCAAGTAGTTGAGCGCGGCCTTGGCGCAGGTGTACGTGACGGTCGCCGGGTTGGCGCGTCGCGTCGTGCCCGAGGTGATGTTGATCACACGTCCGCCGTCGCGCAGCCGCGAAAGCGCCGTCTGCGTCACGAAGAACGGTCCTTTGAAATTGACCGTGAGCTGCTTGTCGAAATCGGCCTCGGTGTAGTCCTGCAACATCCCGGGGATCAGCACGCCGGCGTTGTTCACCAGAATGTCCAGAGCGTTCGACCCGGTACGTGCCCGCAGTTGCTCGTCGAGCATGGCGAACATCGCGCGGATCGATGACACCGAGCCGATATCGCCTTGAACCGCGAACGCCTTCCCGCCGCCTGCTTCGATTTCCTTCACCGTCGCGTCCGCCGCCGCGCGGTTGCTCGCGTAGTTCACGGCAACGAGCGCTCCGTCAGCGGCGAGTCGTAACGCAATCGCGCGCCCGATGCCGCGCGAGGCGCCGGTGACCAGGGCGGTTTTGTTGCTCAGGCTTTCACTCGACATCGCTTCTCCCGTATTGAACGTCGACCGGACAACGACACTTCGGCGCCTTATACGTCCGTCGGTGACGGCCCATCAAGCCAAAGCTGCGATGACGCCGGTGCACGAACTCGCGTGGAGGTTGCCTCGCATCACCGACGGCGGTACAACGGAGCAACATCTCTCTCCTGCCTCCACGGAGTACCGAATCATGTTCACCGCGAAATTGGCCGGCGTGCGTTCCGCGACATTTCTTGGCGCGATGTTTCTCGGCGCGATGGTTCTAGGCGCGTGGGGTCAACCCGCCCTCGCCCAGGACTACCCCAGCAAACCCATCCGCGTGATCGTCGCCAACTCGGTCGGCTCGCTGGCCGACATCGTCGCGCGTGTGATCTTCAACAAAGTCGGCGAGCAGGTCGGGCAGCCGATCGTGATCGACAATCGCGCCGGCGCAGGAGGCACGATCGCCGGTGAGGCAGCGTCGAAGGCGACGGCCGACGGCTACACCGTGCTGTTCGCCTCCGACAGCGTGCTGGCGATCGCGCCGCACGTGTACGCCTCGCTGCCCTACAACCCGACGCGAGATTTTGCCGGGGTGACGCTGGCCACCAAGATTCCCGCGGCGTTCGTGGCGAATCCGAAACTCGGCGCCGCTTCGCTCGAAGACTTTCTGGTGCTCGCCCGCGCGCAGCCGGGCAAGCTTCACTATGGCAGCGGCGGTCCGGGGCATGCGACGCATCTGGGCATGGAGATGCTGCTGATGGCGGCCAACATCCAGATGGTGCACGTGCCGTACAAAGGCACCGGCCCGCTCACGCAGGCGCTGCTCACCGGTGAGGTCGCCGCGGCAAACATCGGCCTGGGTCTGGTGCTCTCGCACATCGAGGAGAACCGGCTGGTGGGCCTGGCGATCAGCGGGCCGCGCACGCCGGGCACGCTCCTCAATGTGCCCGACGTCGACCGGATCGTGCCGGGTTCGGCCTACGTGTCGTGGCAGGCCGTGTTCGTGCCGGCGCGCACTCCGCGGCCGGTGATCGACAAGCTGAATGCCGAGATCGTTCGCGCCGTGGCGACGGCCGACGTGAAAGCACGCATGGCCAAGACCGGCATGTCGACGGTGACGAGCACCCCGGCCGAGTTGGAGAAGCTCGTCGCGCAAGACATCGCCGGCATGCGCGATCTGGTGCGCCGGCTCGGTCTCAAACCGAACTGACGCCGCGAGACGATCGAGGCTAGGCTACTCGAGCTTGATCTTCGCGGCGAGACGCTTCCACTTGTCGATGTCGGCCGCCACGCGCGCGCGGAACTCGGCGCTGGTGGTGGCCATCGGCTCGGCGCCCATCGAGCGCAGACGCGCCGCGACGTCGTCACGCGCGATCACGGCGCGCACTTCATTCGAAAGCCGATCGAGAATCGGCTGCGGCGTGCCACCGGGCGCCGCCAGGCCGAGCCACGACTCGACCACGTAGCCGGGCACCGTCTCGCCGATCGTCGGTACATCGGGGAAGAACGGATCGCGCTTGGGCGACGTGACCGCAAGCACGCGTACCCTGCCGGCCTTGATCAGTGGCATCGCCGGGGTGGCGACCGAGACGGCCATGTCCAGCCGCCCCGCTGCGACCTCCTGGATCTGCGTGCCCTTGTACGGCACATGGAGGACGTCGATGCCTGCTTCGTCCTTCAGCAACTCACCGACCAGATGCAGGGTCGAGGCAACGCCGGAATGCCCATAGCTCAGCTTCCCCGGGCGCTTCTTCGCGTCGTCGATGAAATCCTTCAAGGTCTTGTACGGCGAGTCGGCCTGCACCAGCAGCAGGAACGGAAACACAGTCGTGGTCGACACGAACGTCAGATCGCGCAGCAGGTCGTACGGCAGATCCTTCACCGTGGCGGCCATCACGCCGTCTCCGCCGGTGATCATGATCAGGTTGTGGCCGTCGGGCGGCTGCTTGGCGATGAACGCGGTGGCGATGCGCCCCGCGGCACCGGGCTTCATGTCCACCAATACCTGCTGCCCCAGTCGTTCGGCGAGCGAGGGCTGGATGGTGCGCGAGACGATGTCGGGATTACCCCCGGCTATGAAGCCGTGCCAGATGGTGACCGGCTTGGTCGGAAAGGTTTGCGCACTCACCGGAGCGGCAACGCCGATCGCAACGCCGGCCGCGAGTGCGAGCAACGGTTTGAGTGCACGCGGCAAAGAGAAATTCTCGCGATCGTTACGCATCGATTCGTCCTCCTCCGGGGCAGCATCCTTTGATGCGATCGATGTTGCCTCAATTCATGGCGAGCAACAAGGCGCGTCCCCCACCCTTGACGCGCCTCACGCCTTCACCTTGGCGGCGACACCGAGAATGCCCGACGGCTTGACCATCAGCACGAACACCAGCAGCACGAAGGCGTACACGTCTTTGTACGTGCCGGAGATGTAGCCCGCGCCGAGGCTCTCGACCACGCCGACCAGCACGCCGCCGAGCACCGCGCCGGGCAGGCTGCCGAAGCCGCCGACCACGGCGGCGGCAAACGCCTTGATGAGGATGCCGATGCCCATCTGCACCTGCACGTAGTTGATCGGCGCGATCAGCACGCCGGCTGCAGCACCAAGCGCGCAAGCGATGCCGAAGATCATCGAGATCATCAGCGGCACGTTCACGCCCGACAGGTACGCGATGTCCTTGTTATGCGCCACCGCGCGGATCGCCAGGCCCAGCATCGTCTTGCGCAGCACGACGTGCAGCACCAGCATCAGCACCAGGGCGGTGACGACGATCCACAGGTACGAACGCGGCAGCGACAGATCGCCGATCTCGATCGGCATGCCGAACGGGACGGGGAACGGGAACGGCTTGGGCCCCCAGATCAGGAAGGCGACGTTCTGCAGCACGATCGACATGCCGAAGCCGACGATCACCATGCCCATGCCCGCCTCGGTGTAGCCGCCGCCGGCGCGCGTGAGCCGCCGATAGAACACCCGCTCGATGAAGATGCCGACCAGTCCGGTGAGGATGACCGCGAGCAGCAGCGTCGGGATGTACGGCAGCGCCAGATGCTGGAACAGCATCAGGCCGATGAACGCGCCGATCATGTAGATCTCGCCGTGGGCGAAATGGATGATGTCCAGGCCGGAGAAGATGAGCGAGATGCCCAGCGCCACCAGCGCGTACACCATGCCCACCGACACGCCGATGATGATCAGATCGACGAAGAAGCTCAAAGCCGGGCCTCCCCCGCGCGATTCATAGCTGCGCCTCACGGTTCGCCACAGTGCCGCCGAGATACGACAGGCGCACGTTGTCGTCGTAGATCAGCTTCTCGGCCGGCCCCTCGATGTGGATCAGGCCGTCCTTGATGACATAGCCGTAGCTGGCGAGCAGCAGCGCCATGCGCACGTTCTGCTCGACCATCAGCACCGTCATGCCGTCCCGGGTGATCCGATGGATGGTGCGGAAGATCTCCATCACCACCTGCGGCGCGAGCGCGGCACTGGGCTCATCGAGCATGATCATCTTGGGTGAGGACATCAACCCGCGGCCGATGCACACCATCTGCAGCTGTCCGCCCGACAGATTGCCCGAGAGCTGATCGCGCTTGGTCTTGAGCACCGGAAAGTAGGTGTAGACCCGTTCGAGCGCCTGCGCGGTCTTGACCCGGTCGCGCACCACGTAGGCGCCGAGCTTCAGGTTTTCTTCGACCGTCATGCCGGGAAACGCTTCCTTGCCCTGCGTGACCTGCACCAGCCCGCGCTTGACGATCGCGTCCGGTCGCAGGCCGTCGATGCGCTCGCCATCGAACGTGATCGTACCGCTCCATGGCTTGATCAATCCCGAGGTGGCCTTGAGCAAGGTCGACTTGCCGGTGCCGTTGCCGCCGAGCAGCGCGACGATCTGGCCGCGATCGACCTTCAGGCTCGCGCCGTTCAGGATCTGCACGTTGCCGTAGCCACCCACCAGGTCCTTGATCTCGAGCATGGCTCAGGCGGAGCGCAAGTACGCCCGCACCTCCTCGTCTTTCATTTCCTTGCCCAGATACGCCTCGATCACGCGTGGATCTTCCTTGATGCGATCGGGCGGCCCTTCGGCGATCTTCTCGCCGTGATCGAGCACGCACACCTGCTGGCAGGTGTCCATGACCAGCTTGAGAATGTGCTCGATGATGATCACCGTGAGCCCAAATCGCTGCTGCAGCGCGCGCACAGTGTCGAGCAGGATGTCGACGTTGGTCGGCGACAAACCCGCGCCGGGCTCATCGAGCATCAGCAGCTTGGGCTTGGCGGCCATCGCGCGCCCAAGCGCGAGCAGGCGGCGCTGCCCGCCGGAGAGCTCGCCCGCGGGCATCTCGGCGTAGTCGGCCAGTCCGATGAACGCGAGCAGTTCCATCATCTCGTCTCGCACCCGCTTTTCTTCACGCCATGCCTTACGCGAACCGACCACCGCCGAGACCGAGCCGTAGCCCATCAGCGCGTGATGACCCACGAGCATGTTTTCCATCACGCTCATGCCGGCGAAGATTCGCAGCATCTGGAAGGTGCGCGCGATGCCGAGCCGTGCGATCTCGTGCGGCTCGCGCCCGGTGATGTCGTGGCCGTCGAACACGAGCTTGGCGCCGGGCTCGGGCTTGTAGACACCGGTGATCATATTGAACAGCGTGCTCTTGCCCGAACCATTGGGCCCGATCACGCCGCGAATCTCGCCCGGCTCGACGTCGAGCTCGATGTTGCTGAGCGCGGCGAATCCGCCGAAGTGCTTCGACAGGTTGCGGATCTCAAGCAGCGCCATCGGC
>CADECO010000162.1:8075-11778 GCA_902825905.1 uncultured beta proteobacterium | reverse complement strand
CTATCGGACGAGAAGAAGACCCTGGGCCGCATGATCGAAGTGGCGGCCGCGCTGCGCGACGACGGCGCGAATTCGGTGGTGATGGGGTGCGCCGGCATGGCGCAGTACCGCGAACGCGTGGAGCGCGAAGTGGGCATTCCGGTGGTGGAGCCCACGCAAGCGGCTACCGCGATGGCGATCGGTCGGGTGCGCGTGGGGTGGTAGCGGACAGCGGCGCGAGAAAGACAAAGGGCCCTTTGTTCAAGCGCGCCGACCGAAACTGGTCACTTGGGGTACGCCCCCGCCCTGAAGGGCATGGTTTTTCGCGCCCCGCGTGTCTTCTGCACGCCCTTTGCCCCATTTGGCTGACATTTCCTGATCCCGGCTTTTGAACCGGACAATCTCAATTCGACATTCATGCTGGAGAGCGAGGGGCTGAATTGAAAGAACTGACCATCGAGGCGGCCAGGGGACTGCTCGACCGCGTGCGCCGCGGCGACGAAACCGCCTTGCGGGAGTTGCAGTTGCACCTCGGCCGGCGGATCTACGCCTTCGCGCTCAATCGGCTGCACAACGAAGGTGAAGCCGAGGAAGTGGTGACCGACACGCTCTGGGAGGTGTGGAAGCACGCCGACCGGTTCAGCGGCACCTCGAAGTTCAGCACCTGGGTGCTGGGGATCGCCCGCAACAAGATCCTCACCGCGCTGCGCGATCGGGCGCCGCAGAGCGAAGAGCTGGACGAAGAACTACCCGACGAAGGTTTCGGGCCGTTCGAGCAGTGGCAGCGCACGAGCGAAGGCCAGTCGGTGCAGCGCTGCATGGAAGGGCTCACCGATGTCCATCGGGAATGCCTGCAGCTGGTGTTTTTTCAGGAGTTGTCGGTGGCAGAGGTGGCGCAGTTGCAGGCTTGTCCGCAGAACACGGTGAAGACGCGGCTGTTCCATGCGCGGCTGAACCTGAAGAAGTGCCTGGAAGCGTTGTGGTCGCAACCGAATTCAAGTGCGAGAGGTCGCCAATGAGTGATACGCCAGCATCGGTCCGCCGCAGATTCGACGAGCTCGTGCCGTGGTATGTCACCGGCGAAATCGCCGCCGACGACCGCGCCTGGATGGAGCGCTACCTCGCCGAGAACCCCGATGCGGAAGTCGCGCTCGGCTGGCACGAGGGGCTGGGCGCGACGGTCGATGCCCACTATTCGAATTTGCCCGAATCGGTGGGCTGGGCCGGCCTGGCGCAGCGCCTGGAAGCCGACCGCGCCGCGAAACGCTCCACCGCAGAAGTGGCCCCCACTTCGACGCGCGAGCGAGCGCTGCCCGTATCTCCCGGCATTATCGAGCGCGCCACGCAATGGCTCGGTGAGCTGTTCACCCGCCCCGCCTACGCGCTCGCCGCCGCACTGATCGTCGGACAGGCGGCGGTGATCGGCTATCTCGTGTCGAACGATGAGCTGGCGCAACCGGAGCACAGCACCACGCGCGGCGCGCCGGCCAGCATCGTTCCGGCACTCGAAGTGCGCTTCCGTCAATCGGCGACCGAGCAGGAGCTGCGCGCGTTGTTGAGTCAAGCAGGCGCGCGCATCGTCGACGGCCCCGATCAACTCGGCGACTACGTAGTGGTACCGCGCAGCGCCACGCTCGACGAACTGCGCGATGCACTGAAGCAGAGCGATCTGGTGACGAGCCTGCGGCCGTTCGAGTGGAAACCGTCGAACAAGGACGAGGTCAAACCGCGATAGGTTCGGTCGCGCCATCACCGAATTTCCACCAGCGTCCATAGATCGATTGACGGATTGCGGCCAGGCGAGCGATGCGGCATTTATCGTGCTGCCTCTCCTCTGCGATCTCGGACACACCGCCGGACACTCAAGCGAGCACAGCCCATGCGCCCAAGCCACTTCCCTTCGATATCGCGCGCCCCGGCGCTGATCGGGGCATTGTGCGTGGCGGCAGCAATGCTGCTGAGCAGCCAGCAAGCACATGCCGCCAGGCGAATCGCCCTTGTGATGGGCAATGGCGCTTATCCGCATTTGCCTCTGCGGAACCCCGTCAACGACGCACGCGCACTGTCGGGCTCGCTCAAGGAACTGGGCTTCGAGGTGATCCAGCGCGAGAACGCCAACCTCACGGGCATGGTCGACGCGATGCGCGAATTCCTCGATCGCGGTAGAGACGCGCAGGTGCGGCTCGTGTACTTCGCCGGCCACGGCGCGCAATTGCGCGGCAAGAATTTCTTGATCCCGGTGGACGCCGCGTTGCGCAGCGATGAGGATCTGCCGCTCAAGACCGCCAACGTTTCCGATCTGGTCGAGAAGCTCGGCAAGCTCGACGGCGGGGTGAACATCCTGATTCTCGATGCATGCCGCGACGCGTCGTTTCCGCTGCTCGCGCGCACGCGCAACCCGAACGCGCAGCGCAGTCTGCCGATCGGGTTCGCCGAGAGCACGCGCCCGCCGCAGGGCACGATCATCGCGTACTCGACCAGCCCCGGCAGCGTCGCGCTCGATGGCCCAGGGTCGCACAGCGCCTACACCCGCCACCTGCTGGCCAACATCAAGGAGCCCGGCTTGCCGGTCGAGCAGGTGTTCAAGCGTGTGCGCGACGGCGTGGTGCGCGACACCGACAAGAAGCAGGTGCCGTGGGAAACCTCGAGCCTGCTGGGTGATTTCTGCTTTCGCCGCACGCCCGACGGTGCCTGCCCGGCGATCTCGATCAATCCCGCGCAGTACCGCGCGCCGCTCGAACCGCTGGCTGCCAGTTCGCGTCGCTGATCACTTCGGTACGCCCCTGATCCGCAGGCCCGCGCTCGCGCTGCCTGCAGATCCTCACGCCCGAGCGTGACCCTCCTGCGCAATCCGCTGGGCGCTAGTCGTTTGCCGTAGTCCATCGCCGTACTCGCGCGGCACTAGGCAATTCGTTCGACCCCGATGCGATCGAATGGCGTATGGGCGCGCCACGCACAGATCGCTACTTTTGTAATGAACCTGTGCGGATCGCGCTGCGATTCAGCAACAGGTCAATCCTTTTCCTGGAGAACAGATGAATCGCGCGATCGCAGTCCTGGGCTGCCTGTGTGCGGCGCTTGCCATGCGGGTTTCAGCCGAACCCTACGTGTACTACGCGGCCGATGAGATCCCCGATCCCGATCAGGTCGCGCGTCTGCTTCTGGGCACGCCAGGCGATGCAACGACCCCCACCGAAGCGCGCGCGGCTGAAACACCGGCGCGTCGCACTCGCACCCGCGCGGTCAAGCTGATCGACGCCGCCGCGGCCACGCCGCAGCCCGTGCGGCAAAGCGCTGAAGTCGCGCCGTTGCCTGCACGCTTCCGCCCGAACCGCGAGATCGCGGCAGCCTCGCCGGCCGCGGTGGCCACTCGCATTCGCGGCAACGGCCGTTTCGCGCTGCCGATCCAGTTCGGCTTCGATTCGTCCTACATGACCGGCACGACCGCACAGCTCGATGCGGTGGCCGATGGCATCAAGCGGTTGCCGACCAACATCGTCGTGGTCATCGAAGGACACACCGACGCCTACGGTGTGCCAATCTACAACACCGATCTGTCGCTGCGCCGCGCGCTCGCCGTGCGCGCCTACCTCGTAGCCCGCCACGGGATACCGGGTTCGATGCTGGTCGCGGTCGGTCGCGGCCAGGCCGACCCGATCAACCCGGCCAACGCCCACGCCCCGGAAAACCGGCGCGTGGAGTTTCGCGCCGACTACGAAGTGGC
>CADECO010000162.1:5209-7975 GCA_902825905.1 uncultured beta proteobacterium | reverse complement strand
ATGGGCCGGCCCAACCGGCGGCAACGTCGTCGCCGGTAGCGCCGAGATCCGCAGCAACGGCCGGCAAACCGACATCGTCCAATCGACCAACCGCGCCGTCATCGACTGGCGCGGTTTCAGCGTCGATGCGGGCGAATCGGTGTACTTCCGTCAGCCCTCGGCACAGGCCGCGACGCTCAACCGCGTCACCGGCGATCAGGCCTCGCGCATCCTCGGCACGATCGGCGCGAACGGTACGGTGATATTGCTCAATCCGAACGGTGTGCTGTTCGGCCAGGGCGCGCGCGTCGACGTCGGCTCGTTGATCGCGAGCACATCGAACCTGTCGAACGACAACTTCATGGCCGGGCGACTCGAGTTCACCGCGCCGGGCAAGCCCGGCGGCAGCATCGTCAATCGCGGCACGATCAGCGCAGCGCAAGGTGGTCTGATCGCGCTGGTCGCCCCGCACGTGCGCAACGACGGCCTGCTCTACGCGCGTCTCGGCCGCGTCGCGATCGGATCAGGGTCGAGTTTCACGATCGATCTGAACGGCGACGGGCTGGTGAACCTGGCGATCCGCGAAGCCGATCTGCAGGCGCTCAAGGACGTCGAGGGCAATCCGGTGGCGGCGCGGATCGAGCACACCGGCTCTACCGCGGCCGACGGCGGCAAGATCGTGATCCTCGCCGCACAAGACGCGGCTGGTCTGGTGAACGAAGTCATCAACCTGGGCGGCGTCGTGCGTGCCAACAGTGTCGGCGTCAACGCGCAGGGATCGATCGTGCTGGGCGCAGGCAACGGCCGCATCAACATCTCGGGCGAGTTGCTGGCGCTGGGTACCGAGGCCGGACAGGTCGGTGGTGCGATCAATGTCGTGGGCAGCGACGTTCGTGTCGCCAATTCCGGACGGCTCAATGCGAGCGGGCACAGCGGCGGCGGTTCGATCGTGGTTCAGGGCGATGCGGCCCGCGCAGGTGCCGCGGTGACCGTCGAGCAAGACGCCCAGCTTAACGCCAGCGCACAATCGCAGGGCAACGGCGGCGTCATCGCGCTGTCGGGAAACACCGTCGGCCTCGCAGGAGACTTGATCGCGCGCGGAGGGGGCTCGGCTGGCGATGGCGGCAGGATCATGATCACCGCACAGACGGTCCGTCTGGCCGGCGGCGCGGCCGACGCTTCCGCTGGCGCAGGTGCCGCGGGCACGTTCGTCGTACGCCAACAGCAGGGCGACATGCGGATCGGCGATCCGGCCGCGGCTTCGATCAATCGCACGTTGCGCACCGGCACTAACGTCGAGATCGACGCTGCAGGGCTGGCGCGTGTCGAAGCCCGCATTGACGGACGCGGCGATAAGTCCAAGGGTGGATTGAAGATCGAGGCGGGTGAGATTCAAATCGCCCACGATGTCTACACCAACGACGGACGCATCGAACTGCGCTCGGACAACAGCCACGTGCAGATGCTGCTGCCCGCGTCGGGAACGCTCGACGGCAATCGCGCCAAGCCGGTGCTGTTCGCCGGCTCTGCGGACATCATCATCGATGCGAACAAGAATGCAGTCGCCTACTACCTGACCACGAGCGGCAATGTGAGCGTCACCTCCCGCAATGGCAATGTCGAGCTCAAGGAGCGGATCGGCTACGACCTCGGCGGTGCCTACAAGCCCGCGTCAATCACCGTGCGTGCGTTGGGAACACCCGCGAACGATGGCGAGGTGCTGCAAGTGGGCAACGTGAACCATCTGCGCGACATCGCAGTCGCCGACGGCGGCTCGATCGACATCCACGCGACCCGCAACATCCGCCTGGTCGAAGGCCCGGTGACGGCGGCGAACACGCGCGCCGGCCTGGTGGCAGCGCGGGATGGTGTCGGCGGTCGTAGCCTGCGCATGCAATCCGACCGGCTCGGCGTATCGACGGTGAACAGCGTCGAGCGGCTCGGCGATCTGACGCGCGACACGTACTACTGGACCGGCACCAACAGTCGGATCGGCTACGCCGGCCCGGATCGCAATCCGAATCGCGCCGACGGTCGCTTCGTCGACCTCAGTGCGCTCAAGGAGCGCGATCTCAACAATCCGACGATCACCTCGCCGAGCCCGATCTCGGTGCTGGCGAACAATGCGGCGGTTGCGCCGATCGCCGAAGTGCGCCCTGGCAGCGGACCGGCTGATCCGGGCAACGTCGTGGTGCCGCCGGTGATTGCCGCCGCCGATCCGGCCCCCGCACCAGCCACCGAGCCTTCAGCGCCGACCGGCGCGGAGACGGCTGCGTCGGCGTCGCAGGGATCCGGTGCGTCGCAACCCGAGGTCTCCACGCAAGCGGGTGCTACAGTAGCGCAGGCAGGTGATTCGATTTCTGCCACGACGCTCAAGCAGGCTCAGCGTGCCGGCGTCGAGGCAACCGAGGAGTCGAACCGTTCCGCCGACGACGAACAATCCGATGGTGAAGTCGATCCGAACTACAGTGGGGGCCGCGGTGTGGCGCAAAGCGCCGACACCGGACGAGGACGGACAACCAGCGCAGCAAGCGACGTGTTCCGCGGCAAGGAGCACGTGGTCGAACTGCGCAATTGCACGCACCTCGTGGTGGCTGGCAACGCGTACCTCACGCGATCGGTATTCGGCCAGCCACTCATGAGGGGGTGCCAATGATCAAAGCGTTCATCCGCTGGCTGCTGTGCTGTCTGGCGTCGATTTTCGGCGTGCGATGCGAGCCGACTTCGCCGCCGTGGGGGTCGGAACCGCGATTCCCGCCGCCGGTGCCGCGCACCTCCCGCGCGGGG
>CADECO010000162.1:0-5199 GCA_902825905.1 uncultured beta proteobacterium | reverse complement strand
CACCCCCTGACCGGGCGCCCCTCAGGTTCTCGTGTTCCTCGACAACATCCCGGGCATCGATCTTGAAACGGCGACCGAAGCCGAGGTGCTGGCGAAGCTGCGCACGCTTTCCGACTGGCAGCAGCTCGAAGCAGCGTTCGGACCCGTGTCGCTGAGACGGACCATCACGCTCGATCGCGAGCGGTTGAATCGCATCGTCGACAACGCCCGGAAGAACGCGCAGCGATCCAACATGCGCGACTACAACCCGCGCTTTCGAAATTACTTCTACGTGGTGCCCGGCCGTAGCTCGGCGAAACCCGAAGATCTCTACTGTGCGTCCAAGGGTCTGACCGGCGTCAAGTTCGCGCGGTTCGTCGCGCCAGCCAAGCGTGCGGCCAGCGCAGGCTATTTGCAGCCGCCGCCGCAGGGCGTGCACGCCATCAAGGCTGACAGTACGCGCGCCGTCGCACCGGCGGACGTTGCCGACGTCGCACTGATCGACATCGAAAAGGCGTGGCCGGCTTCGACTCCCGGCGGTTACATCTCGCTGCCCACACCGCGGATGGAAACCGGTGATATCGGCGATATCGCACACGGCATTGCGACTTACGGCGTGAGCGCGGCACACGCGGACGCGACGGTGGGTATTGCTGGTGGCGTCGCCCCAGGCGCGAAGTTCTTCCGCTGTCCGTATCTGTCGGCGGCAAGTCCGACCGACACGCCGACGGCTTTTCTTGCCTCGTCCATCCTCGGCTGCGTCGATTTCATTCAGGCCGAGGCGAGCGCAACGCCGGCGCGGCTCACCACGGCGAACGGACACGTCATTCTGATCGAGCAGGAGACCGATTTGTCCTTGCCCGTCGAGGTCGAACCGGACGTATATGACGCCATTCGTACCGCGACGCTGAACAATTTGATCGTCATCGAGCCCGCGGGCAACGGCTGGTCGGATCTTGGCGGCGTCGCCGGCGCGATGCACGTGACCACCGCCGAAGGCACGGTGATCGTGTCGCGCGCACTCGACGGGGCCGATCCGACTCTGCGCTCCGGTGCGATCCTCGTGGCTGCGGGCAAGTCGGGCGAATCGATCTACACGCCGTTCGGTGACCGCCACGAATCCTCCAACTTCGGCAACATCATCGACTGCTGGGCGTGGGGTGATTCGGTGCATACCTATACCGCCACCATCGTCGGACCGGACGTCGTCGTGCGTGATGATCCGTCCGGCTACGAAGGCACATCGGCGGCTGCGGCGATCGTCGCGGGTGTGGTCGTTGCGATGCAGGGCCTGCGAATCAAAGCCGGTCTGACCACGCGACTGACGGAACTCGAAGCGCGACCGATGTTGCAGACGCTCGGTACCAACGGCGTCGGCGATCTCGTCAGCAAGAAGATGCCCGATCTGGGCCAGATGGCGCCGAAGCCGTCCGAGCCGATCGGATAGCGCCGGCTCCGTGGGGGACGCCATGCGCTTGCTCAGGAGATTCGCGGTAGGCGCGGGCGCTGCGTCGCGAGCGTGCCACCTGACGGTGGTTTTGTTGGGCGCCCTGAGTGTGACGCTCGCGCAAGCCGCAACGTCGCAGGCGGCGCCCCCAACCACGCCGGCGATTCGCGTCGATACCGCGATGCACACCGCCCTGGTGCGGCGCATCGCGTACGACGCCAGTCGCGAACGGCTGATCAGCGCGTCTGATGACAAGACCGTCCGCATCTGGTCGCTTGCCAACGGTCGTCTGGAACGCACGCTGCGGGTGCCGATCGACAAGGAGCACGAGGGTCAGCTCTTCGCGCTTGCGGTCTCCCCCGATGGCAACCACATCGCAGTCGGCGGCTGGACCTGCTGGGACTGGGACCAGGCATCGTGCGTCTACGTGTTCCGCAGCGACGACGGCGAACTCATCCGTCGCATCGACGGTTTTCCCGACGCGATCGGCGCGCTGGCGTGGTCACCCGATGGCCGCACGCTGGCGGTTGGGTTGCAAGGGCGTGGCGGTCTGCGCCTGCTGCGCACCGATTCCTTTGCCGAGATCGGTCGCGACACGCAGTACAACGACAAGCTGATGGAGCTTGCGTTCGACAAGACCGGGCGCCTCGCAGCGGCGTCATTCGATGGGATGCTCCGCGTGTACGGCGCCGATCACCGGCTGTTCGCACGGGTGCGCGTTCCCGGCGCCGCCAAGCCGGCGAGCATTCGCTTCTCGGCCGACGGTACGCAGCTGGCAGTCGGCATGATCGATGCGCCAGTGGTGGTGACCTTCGCGACACACGATCTCGCTGTCGTCGCGCAGCGCCGCGCCACTGCCGGCTCGGAGCAAGCGAGCTTCTCGAGCATCGCCTGGTCGCACGATGGTGCGTACATCTACAGTGCGGGCGAGCGCATATCGACAGGCACGAACTATTTGTGGAAGTGGCCGGCACGATCGAATGAGGCGCCGACCCAGGTCGCCCTTCCCACCCACCGTGTGAGCGAGTTGCAGGCCCTCCCTGCGGGGCGCATCGCGTTCTCGTCGGACGATCCGCGCCTGGGTGTGATGCAAGCCGATGGCCGGCTCACGCTGGATCGCGGGCCGGAGGTCGCCGACTACAACCAAGGCGAGTCGACGTTGCATCTGTCCGCCGACGGCCGCACGGTCGGTTATCAGCTGCGGCCGGGCGCACCGATGCGCCAGTTCAACACCGATCGCCACGAAGGCATCGGAACCCATGCTGCGCCGGTACTGTCCGCCAGGCGCGAGGCGCCGGGCTGGCGCGTCGAAGACTGGCGCAATTCGTTCAGCCCGCGGGTGAACGGACACCGTCCCCAGCTCGACGACTACGAAATCGTCCGCAGCTACGCGCTGGCGCACGACGACTCGGCACTGTTGCTGGGCACTGAGTGGGCGATCCGGCTGCTCGATCGCGAGGCGCGAGAGCGCTGGCGCGTGAAGCTCCCGGCGATCGCGTGGGCGGTAAACATTGCAGGCAACGGCAAGCTCGCGGTGGCCGCGCTGTCCGACGGCACGATCCGCTGGTATCGGATGAGCGACGGCGCCGAGCAGCTCGCGTACTTTCCGCACGCGAACGGTGAGGATTGGATCGCCTGGGTGCCGAGCGGTTACTACATGTCCTCACCGCTCGGTGACCAGTACGTGGGCTGGCACGTCAATCGTGGCAAGGAAACGGCGCCCGACTACTACCGCGCAGTGCAGTTCGAGCGCGTGCTGTACCGGCCCGACCTTGTGATGGCAGCACTCGCCGGAGCGACTCGCGCGAATACGCGCGGCGGAGCGGGCACAGCGGCGGGTGGCTTCGATATCTCGCGGCTGCTGGAGATCGCACCGCCGCGCTTGAAGATCGCGGTGTCGCCCTCCTCCACATCGCCCTCCTCCACAACGCCCACCCGCCCGCATCACGCGCGCATCCGCGTCTCGGCCGAACGCACCGCGCTGCCGATGCGCGATCTCACGGTGTTCGTGAACGACATTCCGGTCACGCCATCGGCCGAGCGCGAACTGGCCGCAGACGAGGCCAACAAGTTCGTGCGCGAGATCGAGATCCCGCTGTTCGGCGTCGACAACGAGATCCGCGTTGAATCATTCACCGGCATGTCGATGGGCGTGGCCGAAGGGTTCGTGCAGGCGCCGTCGGCAAAAGCAGCGAGCGCAGCGCCAAGCGGCGATCTGTTCGTGCTGGCGATCGGCAACAACCAGTTTCCGAATCTGTCGGCACAGACCCAGCTCGAATACGCCTCGCGCGACGCCGAGGAGTTCGCGGCCACGCTGACCCGCCACGCGCCGGGCGCGTTCCGGCGCACGCACGTGCAGGTGTTGAGCGATTCGCGCGAGCGACGCGCCGATCGGGCCTCGATCATGCAGGCCGTGCGGTTCCTGCGGTTCGCGCGCGCCGAGGACACCGTGGTCGTGTTCCTGGCCTCACACGGCATCAGCGACAAAGCCGGCAATTACTACTTCGTGCCGCGCGATGCGACGCTTGCCGACATGGAAGCGATCTCGCGCGAGCCGGCCCGTGATCGATACGACTCGCTGGTGCCCTGGACCGTGTTCTTCGAGGCGCTGCGCAATGCTGCCGGGCGGCGCGTACTCATCGTCGACACCTGTCAGGCGCGCGGCATCGAGGGCCGGTTCGAGGCGTATTCGCTGATGAAGCGCTCGGCCTCGTCGCGCTTCTCGCTGATCGTTGCCGCCAAGGCCGACGAGGAATCGCAGGAATACGAGCCGGCCCAGCACGGTTTGTTCACCTACGCGCTACTGCAGGGGCTGGGGCCGCAGAGCGATACCAACGGCGACGGTCGGATCAGCGTGCGCGAACTGTTCGACGCCGCGCTCCCGATCGTCGAACGCCTGCACGATCGCGCCACCGGCCCGCAGACCCCGCAGATCATCCTGCCCCGATCGCTCGAGCACGTCGCACTGGGTTCAATCAAGCAACAAGGATCGGCACGCGCCGATTGGCGTTGAACCTGCTGAGTTCGGTGTCCGGAGCACCGAGCTTCGTTCGGTGCCGCGCTGCTCAAAGCGCGCCGAGCGCGCGCCATGCCACCTGCAGGACCAACAGCGCCGTCATCGCCCATAGGAACAGGCGCAGCCAACGCATGTAGGTGCTCGTATCCACGCCACGCCGGATGCGTTCGCCCAGGAACAGCGCGGCCATGCCGATGACGCCGAGCCCGAGCGTGGTGAGCCAGAACGACGCCGGGTGGATCCCTGCCTCGAGCCAGCCGATGAGCTGCATCGTCTTGCCGGCGACGAAACACAGGTTCATCGTCTGCACCATCGTGGTGGGTGCGACGCCGAGCGCGAGAAAGTAGATCAGGAACGGCGCCATCGCCACGTTGGCCGTGGACTCGAAGATGCCCGCCGCGAGCCCGGCGATCACACCAGCGACGACCGGGCGGCGCTTGACCCAGGGAATCTCGACGCGGCCGAACCGATCGCGAAACAGGAAGAACAGCAACAGCGCCGCCAGCAACAACATGAACGGCTCCGAAGGCGAGACGAGCAACAGCCGCGTCCCGGCGTACGAGCCGACGATCGGCGCGAGCGGCATGAACCAGAAGCGTCCGAGGTTGGCGAGCGCGTTGCCACCCCTGAATGTATTGATCGTCGACACGACCAGCGTCGGCAGGATCAGCGCGGCAACCGCCGTCTTGAAATCCAGGATCAGCACGACCAGCGGCGTGGCGATCAGCGGAAACCCGAAGCCGATCAGCCCGTGGGC
>CADECO010000161.1:9661-11939 GCA_902825905.1 uncultured beta proteobacterium | reverse complement strand
CTTCGCCCGACGGCGAGGCCGGCTCGGTGCGCCTCCATCAGGACGCAAGGCTGTACGCTGCGCTGCTCGACGGCACTGAACAGGTGACACATTCGCTGGCGAACGGTCGGCGCGCGTACGTGCACGTGGCGCGTGGCAGCGTGACGGTGAACGGCGAAGCGCTCGATGCCGGCGATGCGGCCAAGATCACGCAGACCGACCGCGTTATCCTCGAACACGGCCGGCAGGCGGAAGTGCTGGTGTTCGATCTGGCGTAGCGCTGAATCCGGGTACCGCGCGCTGAGTTCAGTGCACGGTGCTATTCACGACGCTACACACGACTCGACAAACCAAGGAGGAGTCCGATATGCCCAAGGTTCTAGTCATCCACGGTGCCGGCATGAACATGCGCGGCAAGGCGCAGATCGACATGTTCGGGCCGATGACGCTCGCCCAGTACGATGAGCACATCCGCAAGTACGCGGCCGAACTCGGTGCGGAAGTCGAGATCTTCCACTCGAACAACGAGGGTGATGTCGTCGACAAGCTCTATGCCGCGCACGACGCGAACATCGCGGGCTGCATCATCAATCCGGCCGGCTTCACTGTGGGATACGGCGCGCTGAATGCGGCGATCACCCAGGTGAAGTTCCCGACGATCGAGGTGCACATGTCGAACCCGGCCGCGCGCGGACGGATCTCGGATGTCGGGCGACACACCCGCGGTGTGGTGACCGGCTACGGGATCTTCGGTTACGCGCTCGCGCTGCGCGGGCTGTTGGAGATCATCAAGGCGTAGCGATACGCGTCGCCCCGCGCCGTCACTCCATCGGGATCTTGCGCGCGGCGACGATGCTCTTGAAGCGCGCGATCTCGCGCTCGCAACGGGCACGGAATTCCTCGGGTGAGACGGGCGCGGGCAGGGCGCCGAAATCGCGGATGCGCGCCGAGGTCTCGGGCAGCAGGATCGCTTCGCGCATGGCGCGATTGATCCGATCGAGCAGCGCCGGCGCCATGCCCTTCGGCGCAAGCAGGCCGAGCCACGACTCGTACTCCATCTCCGGCAACGCCTTGGAGATCGTCGGCACTCCGGGCAGTTGCGCCATTGGTTCGCGCGACGTGATGGCAAGAGCTCGCGCTTTGCCGCCAGTGGCCTGCGGCAGGCCGAACGTCATCGTGTCGATCATGACGTCGACCCGGCCGGTGCTGAAATCGACGAACGCCGCCGGGCTGCCCTTGTAGGGCACATGCACCATCTCTGCGCCGGTGAGCGCGTTGAACCACTCGCCGATGAGGTGATGCGCCGACCCCGCGCCGACCGAATAGAACGTGAGCTTGCCGGGGTTGGCCTTGCCGAATGCAATGAGATCTTCGATGCGCTTGTGGGGTGAATTCGGCTGCACCGCTACCAGCATGCCGTAGGTCATCAGCGTGGAGACGAAGCTGAAATCGTTGAGCGTGTCGTACGGCAGGCTCTTCTTCACCGCCGCCGCCGTCGAATGCCAGCTCGCGGTGAACAGCAGCGTGTAGCCATCGGGTTCGGCGCGTGCCACCTCTGCGGCCGCCAGCGCGCCGGTAGCGCCGGGCTTGTTCTCGACGATGAACGGTTGGCCGAGGCGTTCCGACATCTTGCTGGCGAGCAGCCGCGCGCCGATGTCGCCGCTCGAAGCGGGTGGTCCGCCGACAATCATGCGAATCGGGCGGTTCGGATAGTCCGTCTGGGCGCGCGCGGTCATCTGCCAGATCGGGTTGATCGCGGCGCCCATGCCAACCAGAACAGCGACCAGGCCGGCGCGCACAGACTTCGATCGTGCGTCGCTTCGTCGCATCACTTCCATTTCTCTCACTGCGTTCATGCTGATTTCCTCGCTTGGATCATCGCCCATACGCGCGCGGGCGAGAGCGGCAGATCGTTCGGTGCGACGCCAAGCGGTGCGAGCGCAGCGGCGAGCGCGTTGGCGACCACCCCGCCCACCGGGACGATACCGCCTTCGCCGCCCCCCTTCGCGCCGAGCGGGTTGTTGGGCGAAGGCGCATCTTCAAGGCACACCGCGCGGATGTTGGCAAAGTCGGTGGCACCCGGCAGCAGGTAGTCGGCGAGCGAGCCCGACAAAAACTGTCCGTGCTCGTCGTAGGCAAGATGCTCGAGGAACGTCCCGCCGAGGCCTTGCACGATCGCGCCCACTACCTGCCCTTTGAGCGTGAGCGGATTGACGATGCGCCCGACATCCTCGACCGAGACGTACTCGTGCAGCGTGACGTGCCCGGTCTGCACATCGACCGAGACGTGCGCCGCCGT
>CADECO010000161.1:2774-9561 GCA_902825905.1 uncultured beta proteobacterium | reverse complement strand
GTGGAGCCGTGAAAGAGTTTGATGTGCGCCATCGGCACATCGAGCGCGTCGGCGGCGATCTGCCGGCACACCGTCTCCAGGCCCTGGCCGATGCTGGTCGAGCCGACATACACCGCGATCGCACCGTCGGCTTCGATGTCGATGCGGGCGTTCTCCTTGGGGCCGGCCGCGCCGCCCTCCACGAAGCAACCGAGCGCGACGCCGTGATAGCGCCCGTCAACGAGCTGGCCTTGGAGCGCGAGCTTGTCGCTCCACTTGAATTCGGTGAGGCAACGGTCGAGTGCCACAGCGTAGTCGCCGCTGTCGAATTCTTCTTTCTTCTCGGGTTTGTCGAGTGTGGCGATCGAGTACGGCATCTGCGCCTTGCGCACCAGATTGCGCCGCCGAAATTCCACCGGATCGATGCCGAGCTCCGCGGCCGCGATGTCGACCAGCCGCTCGCGAAAGAAGTCGGCCTCGAACCGCCCCGGGCCGCGATAGGTGCCGATCGGCGCCTTGTTGGTGAGCATCGCGTGCGACTCAATGTGCACGTAGTCGATGTCGTAGGGGCCGGAGGTGAACTGCGCGACATTGCGCGGCGGGATCGTGCCGTTGTTGCGCATGTACGCGCCCGCATCGACCCACACCTCGCCGGTGAGCGAGACGATCCGTCCGTCGCGGGTGCAGCCGATCTCCAGCTCGCAGTCCATCTCGCGTGAGTGGTTGGCGGCGAGCAGATGTTCGCGGCGATCTTCGATCCACTTCACCGGCCGATTCAGCCGGCGCGCGGCGAACGGCACCAGGAAATCCTCGGCGTGAAACTCGCCGCGCTGACCGAAGCCGCCGCCGACATCGAGCTCGATCATGTCGATGCATTCTTCGGGCAGGTCCATGCGGCCGGCCAGCACCTTGCGTGAGGCGAACGGCACTTTCGCGGCACCAAGGAACGTGAGCTTGGTCTGTGCGCCATCCCAGCGGGCGACGATGCCGCGCGACTCCATCGTCATCGCGGCATGGCGCTGCACGGAAAATCGCTCGCGTCGCACGTAGGCCGGGCGTTCACTTGGCCGGGTGCCTCTCGATGCGGTGTAGGTGATCGCGCGGTTCGAACCGTGCGCATCGAACAGCCGTGTGGCGTTGGCGCAGGCCGCGTGGCGATCGGCCACTACCGGCAGCGGTTCGAGATCGAGCTCGATTGCATCGAGCGCATCTTCAGCGCGTGCGAGCGAATCGGCTATCACCATCGCGACGATCTCGCCGACGTGCCGGATGCGATCGACCGCGATCACCGGCTGCTCGAACGGCACCAGATCGGGCAGCGGCGCGAGTCGCAGCGGAATCGCCGGCACCTTGCCGTTCGATCCGTCGGCGACCTCGCGTGCAGTGAACACCGCAACCACGCCCGGCATCGTCCGCGCCTTGTCGGCCCGGACATTGCGAATGCGCGCATGCGCCACCTGGCTGCGCAGCATCGCCGCGTGCAGCATGCCTTCGAGCTGGACGTCGTCGACGAACTGCCCTGCGCCGCGCAGCAGGCGCTGGTCCTCGAAGCGTAGGGTGGGGGTGCCGATGTTTGCGGTCATGCGGGGATTCGATTTGGTCAGTGCTTTTCGCCAGCGGCAAACCCCACGTTTCCGACGACGGAACGCGGATCGCGCACGCGCCAGTGTCCGCGTTCGGCAGCGCTCAGAAACGCCTGGACGCCTTCGTTGAACAGGCCCGGCTCTTCGAGATTCACGGCGTGCCCGGTCTTGGGAATCATCCATAGACCCGCGGTCGGGATGGTGCGCTTGAGGAAGAGATTCACGTCGAGGCACGGCTCGTCTTCATCGCCAACCACGAGCAGCGTCGGGATCGTCAGTTGCGCGAGCTGGCCTTTGAATTCGAACAGCGACGGGCGCTCCGCCTGAACGTATCGCAAGGTCATCGACGATCCGATCGCCGAGTGCTCGCTCAGATACCGCACGAATTCCTCCCAGCCCCGCGGGTCCTTGTTCTTGAGCTGGATGCGCGTGCCGGCGTGCCCCATCGATTGCGCCATCGCTGCGGAGCCTTCCTTCAGAAAGCGCTCGGCGTTTTCCTTCGTGTGTGCGATGAACGCTTCCCGATCAGGGAGCCATGCGCCGGTGCCCGCGCCGGCGACGACCAGGGCGCTTGCCCGCTGCGGATGACGCAGTCCGAAGACGAGCGTTGCATACGCGCCCTGACTCAGGCCGACCACGTGCGCTTTCGCCAGACCCAGATGATCCAGCACGGCGGCGATATCGTCCGCGGCGCGCGCGTAGCCGTAGTCCGACGGGTTGCTCGGCACGTCCGATGGCGGATAGCCGCGCGCGTTGAACGCGATGCATTGATACTCGCGCGCGAACCAGCGCATCTGCGTCTCCCAGTTGCGATGATCGGCAGCGAACTCATGCACGAACACCACCGGGTAGCCGGTGCCGGCCGTTTCGTAGAAGAGCTTGACGCCATTGGCCGATGCGAAGGGCATGCGCTGGCTCCATCTCGGATTTCTTGTAGGTCGTGGATTTGATCAGGCTGGTCCGAAGTGAGCAAGCGGCGCGGCTTCGATATGGTCGGCCGTGAGGCGGTCCGCCGCCGTCCGGCTGGCAATCCCCCCGATCTGCGGCTAGCCTTCGAGCTCGCGTCAACAGGAGGAGACATCATGAGATCACTCGTTCGGTCATTGATCGCACCGGTTCGGCTCGGTGCCGTCGAAGCGGGCGGTGGAGGTGGGCAGGTCGAGATCCGTCGCGAAGTCGAGTTCGCGGTGCATGGCGGACAGTCGCTGAAGGGCCACCTCTACATGCCCAGCGCACCAGGGAAATATCCGGCAGTCGTTTGCGTGCACGGCGGCGGCTGGCAGATGGGCGTGCGCGAGGTCTATCAGTTCTGGGGGCCGTGGCTGGCTGCGCGCGGCTACGTCGTATTCGCCATGACCTATCGGTTGGCGAAGGTCGGACAGAAGACGTTCCCCGAGGCGGTACAGGACGTACGAGCAGCGGTTCAGTTCATGAAAGGCAAAGCGGCCGAGTTCAAGGTCGACCCCGATCGCGTGGCGATCATGGGCGACTCGGCCGGTGCGCACCTGTCGATGATGGTGGCACTTGCCGGGGAGCATGAGAACTTCAAGGGCGGGAACGCCGGTGACGCGTTCGGAAACCTCTCCAGCAAAGTGAAGGTCGCGGTGGGTGTGTACGGCGTGTACGACCTTTACCGCCAGTTCTGCAGTGATCTTTCGGCTCGGCCGCGCGACAGCATCACCGAGAAATTCGTCGGCGCGAGCGCGATCGACGACAAGCGCCCGTACTTCGAGGCGTCACCGCTTTCGTATGTAAGCGCCAAGGACAACACCACGGCCGTACTGCTGTCGTGGGGCACCGACGACGACGTCGTCAACTATCGCGAGCACAGCGAGGTGATGCTGCAAGCGATGAAGCACGCGGGGTTTTTCGTGCGCACGGTGGCGGTACCCGGCGCGCCGCACTTCTGGATGGCCGACCCGATCGAGGAAGCCAGCAGCTTCAGCGGCTTTCTCGCGCCGCGCCTGCTACGGTTTCTGCAGACGCGGCTGTAGCAGATCCAGCGAGGGCGGCAGTTCGCGTCGAATTCGCGGACTTCATCAGTGATTCTTCGACGTCCGCGTTTCGTGGAAACTGTTGCGCGCCTCTAGTGCCAATGGTGGTGGTGCCGGTGATGCCACGGCCGCCACGGACGGTGGTAGTACCCGCCGCCGATGAATACGCGCGGCGGGCCGACGTAGACCGGTGCCGGCGCCACCGCCACTTCGCCCGGACCAACCGGATACACCGCGCAACCGCCAAGAATCGACAGCGACAGCACCGACAGCAGGGCCAAGCGTTTCATTTCCTGTCTCCGAAGGTCCTTCAACGGAAGGACGCATCGCCATTAACGCACGGGCGGTGCGGCGGTCGATCGGACAGTTGTAACGGGTTGTAAGTGCAGCGGCCGGGCCAGAGAGTTTGTTACCGGCGCGAGGCTGGTGGCGCCCGCTGTGTGGCGTTTGATCAACGCGTCGACAACTCCCGGATCCCGGCCAGCGGCGCGCCGATCTCGCGCATGACCTGCTCGGGGTCCTGGTGGCGTTCAGACGGCGCGCGATCGGCGAGCGGCTTGAGTTGGGCCTCGAGATAGGCGCCGAGGCGCCTCGCACGCGCCACGAGCTTGCTGCCGAAGGCGACCCGTGCTTCGTTGTAGCGCGTGAGCGCCGCGTCGATGTCGGCGGGCGCGGCGGCGAGCGCATCGGCCAGGCTTTGTGCGTCGAGTGCTGCCTTGGTGACACCGGCGCCGACATGCGGCCGCGCAACGAACGCCGCATCACCGAGCAGCGCAGCACGGCCGAACACGATCCGCGACGAATCGACGTCGAAAATCGGTTGGAAGAACGGCTGCGCCGTCTGATCGACGATTTCGGCGATCTGCGGTGCGAGCACGGCACGTGCGGTCGTCTTGATCTCGGCGATCACTTCGGCGCGGATCAGCGGCGGCGGAATCGCCACGCCATGATTGACGCCGCGCGCGTCGGTCGAGATGCGCGGCAGCGTTTCGTGCGGATCGGTGGGGCGATACCAGACGAAGTTGTAGCCGCGGTGGCCGGCGCGCGTGTCGTCGTTGCGGCCCGGTACCGGGTAAGCCAGCATCATCTCGCCATCGGGCAGACAGAACGAATAGCGCTCGAAAATCTGCGCGTGCGTGGCAGGCGAAATCGCATGTTCATCCAGCACCCCACGCCAGGCAACGTAGCCGGCGTAGCGTGGTTGCGCCTCCGGTAGAACCTGCGCACGCACCGTCGAGCGGATGCCGTCGGCGCCCACCAGCAACTCGCCGCTCGCGCTGGTGCCGTCGCTGAAATGCGCGATGACCGCCTTGTCGCGCTGCTCGATGCGTTCGAGCGACTTACCGAAGCGATACCGCTCCGCCGGGAAGATCTCCTTGAGCGGGCGATAGATGCGTGCCCAGGCGCTCATGAACTGCGGCTGCGCCAGACGATGCGAGATCGTGCCGTCGCGGGCGAAACACAGGCGCTCCTGCACCTGCACGCCGATCGATCGATCGACCGGTGCACCGAGCCGGCGCATCACGTCGAACAGTTCGTCGTGCGTGCCGATGCCGGCGCCGCGGTTGGCGAGATCATCGTCGGAGCGCTCGAACAGCGTCACGTCCCATCCGATGCGATGCAAAGCGTTGGCAGCGAACAGGCCGCCGAGCGAACCGCCGATCACCAACGCGCGTGGCTGTGCCATGGGCAGGAGAACCAATAGAATCGGGTGCGATCGATTGTAGTCGCGGCTTGCCGTACGACGTATCAAGAGGGAGGAACCCGCCATGTCGAGACTGTCGCTGAGCTTCGCCTGCGGACTGTACGACCGCATGCTGCCGCTCTACACCAAAGACGTGGTGCCCGACGGCATCGACCTGAATTACGTCGTGCTCGACGATCCGCGCCAGATCTTCGACCGCATGGCCGGTGGCCTGGAATTCGACGTGGCGGAGATGTCGAGCTCCGAATTCATCGGTCAGCAAGCCGCCGGCAAGTGCCCGTTCGTGGCGTTGCCGGTCTTCGCCTCGCGCGTATTCCGTCACGGCTTCATTACCGTGAATCGCTCGCGCGGCATCAACGGCCCGAAGGACCTGGCCGGCAAGCGTATCGGCGTGCCGCTCTACACCATGTCGGCGGCGATCTGGATTCGGGGCCATCTGCAGCACGACTTCGGCGTGGACCTGTCGAACGTCACCTGGGTGCAGGGCTCGATCAACGATGCCGGCGCGCACGGCAATCCGGCGCCGCCGCCGTTGCTCAAGCCGGTGAAGATCGAAACCAATCGCAGCGGAAAGTCGCTCTCCGATCTGCTCGATGCCGGCGAGATCGACGCGATCATCGGCACCGACATTCCCGACTCGATGAAACGCAACCCGAGCGTCCAGCGACTGTTCCCCAATTTCCGCGAGATCGAGCGCGAGCTGTATCGCGCCAAGCGCATCTTTCCGATCATGCATCTGGTCGTGATCAAGAAAACCGTCTTTGAGCGCCATCCATTCGTGGCCACCAGCCTGTACAACGCCTTTGTTGCGGCGAAGGCGCTGGCGCTGAAGAAGATGAAGTACGTGGGGGCCTACCGCTACATGCTGCCGTGGCTGATGTCGGAGGTGGACGAGATCAACGAGGTGTTCGGCGGCGACCCGTGGCCGTATGGCGTGGAGCCCAATCGGCCGACCTTGGAGGCGCTCACCACCTATCTGGCCGAGCAGGGGGTGACGGCAGCCAAGGCCGACGTCGACAAGCTGTTCGCGCCGACCTACGGCTGAGCACGATGGCCGAGCACATCGTCTGCCTCACCTTCGATTTCGACGCACTATCGGGCTGGATCGCGCGCGATATGGTTTCGCCCACGCCGATCTCGCGCGGCGAGTTCGGCATCGTCGGTGCGAAGCGGCTGGTTCCGCTGCTCGCGCGGTATCAGATCGCCTCGACCTGGTTCATTCCTGGCCACACGCTCGAGACGTACCCCGATGCGTGCGCGATGGTGTTCGGCGCGGGACACGAAATCGGCCATCACGGCTGGACGCATCGTCCGCCCGCCAGCCTCGCGCGCGAGAAGGAAGAAGAAGAGCTGGTGCGGGCCAACGAGCAGATCAAGAAGCTCACCGGGCAGCACGCGCGCGGATATCGCTCGCCGGCGTGGGATCTGAGTCCGCACTCGGTCGAGCTGTTCCTGAAGTACGGCTTCCTCTACGACTCGAGCATGATGGGCGATGACTACACGCCTTATCGCGTGCGGCAAGGCGA
>CADECO010000161.1:0-2674 GCA_902825905.1 uncultured beta proteobacterium | reverse complement strand
GCGCTCACCGCGGTCGAGCCGTGGAACAGCGGCCTGGGCGGGATCGGCTACATGCTCGTGTATCTGGCGAAAGAAAAGCGCGTGCACGTGGTCGATTTCTCGCCGATCTCGCCACGCGGCATCAACCCGGCCGATTTTCCGCTGACCGGCGGCTTCACTACCGAGCTGTTCACCTGGCCCACGGTGAAGGACGATCGCAACATCCACGGACCGCTGTCGTTCGCCGTGCCCGGCGATGTGGATGGACTGGGTCTGGCGCTGGAGCGCTTCGGCACGCGCTCGCTGGCCGAGATGATCCAACCGTCAATCGGTCTGGCGCGCGAGGGCATTCCGGTCGACTGGTTTCTCACCCTGAAGGCCGCGTCGATGGCGCGCGAGCTGGCGCGCTATCCGTTCACGCGCGAGGTGTGGCTGCCCAACGGATTTCCACCTGCTACTGCGTACGGCCAAGCGCAGGGCAGGCTCGAGTTGAAAGGGCTGGCCGCGACGCTCGAACAGCTTGCCCGGCGCGGCCGACGCGATCTCTACGAAGGCGAGATCGCCGCGAGCATCGTGCGCGACGTGCAGGCGATGGGCGGTGTGTTGGGCGCGGACGATCTGCGCAGCTACCAAGCGCGCGTTGTCGCGCCGATCGAGGCGAGTTACCGCGGGACGGCGATTGCGCTGGCCCCCAACCTCACCGGCGGTCCGAGCATGGCGCAGGTGCTTGAACGGCTCGGCGCGATGCAGTTCACACCCAATGGTCCGCATGTCGATGCATTCGTGGCGTACGCAAAAGCGCTGCGTGAAGCGTACGCGGTGCGTCTGGAGAAGATGGGCGAAGCGAAAGACGATCGCGATGCCACCTGCACCACGCACCTCAACGCCGTCGATCGCGATGGCAACATTGTCGCGCTCACCAAGACGCTGCTGTCGGTATTCGGCAGCAAGGTAGTGCTGCCCGGCAGCGGCATCCTGATGAACAACGGCATGATGTGGTTCGACCCGCGGCCCGGCACACCGAATTCGCTCGGACCGTCCAAGCGTCCGCTCACCAACATGTGCCCGGTCATCGTGCGGCGCAACGATCAGCCGTGGTTTGCGATCGGCGGTTCGGGTGGACGCAAGATCTTTCCGGCGGTGCTGCAGATCTCGTCGTTCCTCATCGATCACGGGTTGGGCCTGGAAGACGCGTTCCATCATCCGCGCATCGACGCCAGTGGCGGCGAGAAGGTCGGGCTCGATCCGCGGTTGCCCGCTTCGGTGCAGGAAGCCGTCGGGGCGCTCGCGCCGACGCAGTTGACCGAGCACGTGGTCTATCCGACCAACTTCGCTTGCCCGAGCGCGGTGCTGCGCGATCCGCGGAGCGGCGAATTGTTCGGCATGAGCGACGTCATGTCGCCGTGGTCGGGTTCGGCCGGGGCTTGAATGATGATCAATGCCGCCATCGTCGGACTGGGCCGCTGGGGCCAGAACCTCGTCAATCACGTGCAGGGCAAGAGCGACAAGATCCGCTTCACCGCCGGGGTGACGCGTACGGTCGAGAAAGCCAAGGACTACGCGGCGAAGCAGGGCTTTCCCTTGCACGCCGAACTCGACAAGGTGCTGCGCGATCCGTTAATAGACGCTCTGGTGCTGGCCACGCCGCATACGCAGCACGCCGAGTACATCATCGCCGCGGCGAAAGCCGGCAAGCATGTGTTCACCGAGAAGCCCTTCACGCTCGACAGTGCGAGTGCCCGAGCCGCGGTGGCGGCGTGCGTGCAGCACAAGGTGACGCTCGCCGTCGGCTACAACTGGCGGTTCCAGCCTGCGCTCGGCGCGATCAAATCGATGCTCGACGATGGCAGGCTCGGCCGGCTGCTCCACGTCGAGGGCAATTTCTGCGGGCCGAGCGTGTATCGCTACGGCGCCGATCACTGGCGGCAAAGCCGCGAGGAAGGCCCGGGCGGCGGCATGACCGGGCGAGGCGTGCACATCGTCGACGCGATGCTGTATCTGGGCGGACACATGGAATCGGTGGTGGCGCAGAGCGCGCGCCTGGCGCAGGATGTCGGCGTCGACGACACCACCTCGATGTTGTTCAAGTTCCGCACCGGCGCTTCCGGCTATCTGGGCACGTTCATCGGCACCGCCGAAACCTGGCGCATGCAGGTGTTCGGTTCGAAAGGCTGGGCCGAGGTGGGTGATGTCGAACACCTTTCGACCTGGCAGCTCAAGACCTGCTTCATCGATCTCGATCGCCCCTTCGTCAATCAGAAGCCGGAGATCACGACCTTTCCGGCACTGAGCACCGAGCGCGCCGAGCTGGAGCATTTCGCCGACGCTGTCGCCGCGCGGCGACCGTTGGCAGTGCCTGGTGGTGACGAGGAACATGGCGTTGCGGTCCTCGATGCGGTGATGCGCTCGATCCGCGAGGGGCAGCGCGCCGCCATCGGCTGAAGGCGCGGATCCATCGATGGCCCGCACGACAGCGTTCGATTACGTGATTGTCGGCGCCGGCTCTGCCGGCTGCGTGCTCGCCGCGCGCCTGTCGGAATCGGGCAACGCGCGCGTGCTGCTGCTCGAAGCCGGTGGCTGGGACCGTGATCCGTGGATCCGCATCCCTTTCGGCTGGGGGCGGATTCTGGCCAAGCGCCTGCACGATTGGGGATACTTCGCCGAACCCGAGGCGAACGTTGGCGGCCGGGCAGTG
>CADECO010000160.1:0-12007 GCA_902825905.1 uncultured beta proteobacterium | reverse complement strand
AGTCCACGGACGCGCCCCGCCTTGGCCTGCGGCAACAGCGCCGTCATCGCATCGACCATGAACTGCGTGCTGCCGCCCATGGTGTCGGCGAGCGCCGGGGCGGTGCCTTTGTAGGCCACCACCTGGATGTTCAAGCCGGCGAGTCGCAAGAATTCGAGTGCGCCCAGATGCCCCGCAGCGCCCAGGCTCGGGATGGCCATGTTGAACGCCTTCTCATTGGCCTTCGCCGCCTTCACAGCCTCGGCCAACGTGCCGGGCACGCTCGGGTGGGCGATCAAGAGCAATGGCGCGAGGCCGACGCGACCGATGGCCGTGAAATCGTCGATCGGATCGTACGGCGTCGACTTGACCACGTGCTTACCCAGCGCAAACAGGCTCGCGTGGAACAGCAGCGTATAGCCGTCGGGCTCGGCACGCCGCGTCTGGTCACTCCCCACGGTGCCGGAGCCGCCCGCCACGTTCGTGATCAGCACCTGCTGCCCGAGTCGCTCGGTCATGCGCTCGGCCACCAGACGCCCGAGCGTGTCGGTACCCCCGCCGGGCGGGAACGGCAGAACCATGCGGATAGGTTTATTCGGATACGCCTGCGCGAATGCACCGGACGATGCCACCGCCAGCGCCACTGCCACCACAAAACGACGCATTGCAAATCCTCCTCGTTTGAACCGGGTCGGTCGGGAACGACCCCGATCGATCACGCAGCCGGATAATGGTATCAGCCCATGGTATGGGCCCGTGGTACAAGCCCGCGCCTCACCGCTTCAGATGCGCGCCTTCAATCTGCGACCGTGCGGTTGAGGGTCATGCCGGCCAGCCGCTCGCGCGCAAGCTGCCGATCGATCTTGCCTGCCCCGTTGAGCGGCATGCCCTGTTCGTCGATCAATTCGACGAAGCGCGGATGCGCATACTTGGGGCCGTTCTCCAGGCAGTACGTCTTGATGTCGGCCGCGCTCGCACTCTGGCCGCGCTTGAGCACCACCATCGCCGCGGGCACGTAGCCTTTGACCGGATGCGGCACCGGCGCGACCACGGCGTTGGCCACTGCCGGGTGCCGGAACAGCAGGTCCTCCACTTCCTTCGGGTAGATGTTCTCGCCGCCGCACGAGAACATATCGTCGACGCGCGTCTTGAAGTAGAAGAAACCATCCGCGTCGCGCCGCACCACGTCCCCGGTGCGCAGCCAGCCATCGACCAGCTTCTCGCGCGTCACATCGGGGCGCTTGTGATAACCCAGGCAGTTGTACGGCGACTTGAGCCATAGCTCGCCCTCATCGTCGCGATCCTTGCCTTCGGCGTCGACCAGCCGGATCTGATACTCCGGCGCCAGCACACCCGGAGAACCACGCGGCGCCCTGCGCCCATCGAGCGGCTCGCGGAACGGACTGCCGCCCTCGGTCAAGCCGTAGCTCTCGCCGACCTTGATGCCTGGAATCGCGCGCTCGACTTCGTCCATCAATTCCGGCGTGACCACCGCCGAGCCGATGGTGAAACTCTTGAGCGCCGACAGATCGAGCTGCTTCAGCGCGTCGCGATGCTGCAGGAACATCGTGAACACCGCGGCCACGCCGCGCGAGTAGGTGCAGCGATACTTCGCCAGCGCCTCGAGGTAGCGCTTGGGTTCATAACCCGGCATCAGCACGAACGAGCCACCGGCAAACAGCATCGGCTTGACCGTGCCGCGCATCGCATTCTTGTGGAACAGCGGCAGCGCGATCAATCCGCGATCTTCCGGCGACGCGGGCCAGTAACGCTGGTTGTAGGCGACGTACCAGAGCATGCCCGCGTGCGTCATGATCGCGCCCTTGGGCAGGCCGGTCGAGCCCGAGGTGTAAGGCTGGAATGCCTGCGCGTCCGGTGCGAGCGGCGCAGGCTCAGCCAGGCGCGGACTGTCGTCGCGGCTCGCGGCATAGTCGAGCCAACCCGCATCGGCGGGCTCCAACGCGATGCGATGCCCGACGCCGGCTGCCTGTGCCACGGCGAGCGCATCCGGGTGCGCCCCCGGTTCCACGAACACCGCGCGGCACTCGGCGTCTTCGAGGATGAATTTGAGCGTATCGCGTGCAAGGCGCGTGTTGATCGCCACGGGGATCGCACCGGCGCGCATCGCCCCGAAGAAGATCTCCAGAAACTCCGAGCGGTTGCCTACGATCATTCCGACGCGCTCGCCCGGTACGACGCCTAACCGCTTCATCAACCCGGCCACGCGATCGGCACGCTCGTCGAGTTGCGCGTACGTCAGCGTGCGCTCCTTGCCGCCGTACAGGTCGATGATGGCCACGTTGTCCGGAAACCTCGCCACGGAATCGGCGAAGAAGTAACCAAGGTTCGCTATGCGTGCATTCATGGGGCGCTAAATCCGTTCCGTTCACTCGTCGAACACGGCCGGCGTACCGACGTACGCCGCGATCATCCACGCATACACCTTGGCCGCATCGAACGTCTTGTCGACCGAAGCCATGTCCCAGTCGGTGTGGGCGAACTTCTGCTCGCCGGAGCCGAAATTGGCGGTCTCAATATCCACGAAATTGAGATAGCCCTGGTCGTGCGCCGATTGACCGTAGAACCCGACGGGTGCCGCACCGAGCATCGCCTCGCAACCGCGCTTGAGCAGGCGCACGACTTTCGATTCCTCGCCAACGAGGCTCGGATACATCACCGCGCCTTTCTCGACTTCGACGCGTAGCGGCAGGCCCGAGATCGGATCTTTCCAGTCGTTCATCTTCGCGACTGCCCGCGCGATCTCAGCAACGGCTTCGTCGGGATCTTCGCCCGGGAGCAGGCGCCGATCGAGGCTGAGCTCGCAGCGGTCCTGCACGGTGTGCGTCGATCTGGGAAAACTCTCGATGCGGTTGCAGGTGAGCCACGCCGTGCCAAGCTGCGGATGCGCGCGCGTCTGCGGAATCTCGGCGGCCAGTTGGCGCAGCACTTCCATCGCACCGGTCACGGCGTTCGCGCTGTCGTTGGGGCGGCTCGAATGGCCCGCCTTGCCGTGCACGACGACCTTCACGTCGACGCGGCCGCGGTTGCCCAGTTGCAATTGCAGGTGATTGCCGTAGACGAACGCCAGATCGGTGCGTACGCCCTCGTGTTCGACCACGTGCCGGATCGCATCGTGCTTGCCGGTTTCGCCCGACACGCAGCACACGAACACCAGACGGCCATCGATCGCGATGTCGGCCGCGCGTACCGCTTCGATCGCATGCAACATCGCGGCCATCGTGCCCTTCTGCTCGCTGGCGCCTTTGCCGAGCACCGCCTCGCCCGGCAGGCCGTGTGCCGACGCGTCGATCACCTTGCCGCCGTACGGGTCGGGCATCGTCGCCGGCGGCTGATTCATCGCGTGAGTGACGAGCATGAGCGAACGCGCCGATCGGCCGGTACCGAGTTCGGCGATCAGATTGCCCATCGCGTCCTGGCGCACGTTGCGCATCCCCAGTACCTGCATGCGCGGCAGCAACGCGACTTTCATGAACTCGCGCAACTGCGGTTCGTCTTCGAGAAGATCGGTCTGCGGGCTGGGCACGCGAACCAGCTCCTGGAATATCGTGCACGCGCGTTCGCGCGACAGGTGCGCGAGCAGGCGGTCCCGCAGGTTGCTCGCCGTCATGGTCGGTTCGCGATCAGCCGGCGAGCGTCAACCCGACCAGCGGCGGATTGGCATCGCGCCATCAAGCATGCACAATCGCCGCTCGCTGCGTTTTCGAAATCACAACCAATCACGCTCGCCTCGCCGATGGAGAATTTCGAGATTTATTGTCCCAAGTGCCGCTATCGCCCGGCCTCGGAAGATCGCTGGCTGTGCGAACCCGGCTGCGGCACGAGTTGGAACACCTTCTGGACGGGTGGGCTATGTCCGGGTTGCGCCAAGCGCTGGAAGGTCACGCAGTGCCCGACGTGCGATCAGGTCTCGCCGCACCGCAGCTGGTATCACGCGCCGCAGCGCTCGGGCGCGTCCACGCGCAGGAAGTCGCGCAAGGTACCGACGGCCTGAACACCCCGCTGCGCGACCCGCCATCGCCTGAAAGAGCAGCCGACGATCGGGCCCGCGCGCTCAGCCCGGTTCGGAGTGGAGCTTGCCTGCGGTCGCCCAGTCTTGCCGCGCGATCTCGGCAAAGATGATGTCGACGTCGCCCGGTTGGCACTTCAGGATGCGACAGGTTTCGCGCGTCATCGTCTCGACGAACTCGCGCTTCTGGTCCTTGCTGCGACCTTCGAACATCTCGACGTGAATCACCGGCATGGGATGGGTCTCCTTTGTTCGCTCACTGGACGGAACTCGCGAGGCACCGACAGCTGGTTCGACCACTGACGGCCTTGCGCCTCGCAACTGCAATCGATCATAGCGCGGGATCAGCGTCGGGATCGAGCCCGCGCCGGCGTTTTGGATCGGACGGACTTCGCTGCCACGAGCTTCTTGCCCTGACTTTTCCCGGGCCGCTTCCCGCGCGCCTCGATTGGACGAGCGGCTTGCGGCGAAGATGCCGCGCGTGGTGCCCTCGCCTTCGGCCCTCGCGTGTCCGGCTGTTCCAGGGCTGCGAACACGCGTTGCACGAATGCATCGCGCTCCGTGCGCCGGGCCGCATCGAACGCGGCTGGCGACATCGGCGCATCGAGCGCGCGCAGATCGACGCCGTGGCGCGACAAGGCCGACTCGAGCGCGCGCAGGCGATCGGTCAAGGCATACACCTCGGTCGACAACGCGATGACCACGCGCATCAGATCGGTCGACGACAGCGCCGCGAAGTAATCTGCTGAAGGCGCCACGCTCATCGTTTCGTACCTTGCGTGACGTGGTAACGGAAGCTGCCCATGTAGCTGCCCTTGCCGCCGCCCCAGTCACTGTGAGCCTCGATCTGCTTGACCTCGACGAGGCCCGCGCGTCGATAGGCGTCGACGAGATCGAACTCATGGTAGGCGCGCCAGTAGGGCTCGCCGTTGTGCTCGGTGTCCCAATCCATCAGATACGCCGACAGCGGATCGAGGCTCGCGTACTCGGGCAACTCCAGGTTCATCAACAGACCGCCGCGCGCCAGCACGCGATGGGCCGAGCGCAGCACGTTGCCGATCGCATCCGCAGGCATCTCGTGCAGCAACAACATGCAGAACACCAGGTCGAACTGACCGGCATCGAAGCTCATCTGCTCGGCGTTCATCTGGCGAAAATGCATGCACTTGCCGTGCTCCATCGCCCGACGATGCGCGAACTTGAGCATCGGTGCGGCCAGGTCGATGCCATGGACCTCGGCGCCGGGGAATGCGTCGATCAGCGGGTAGGCCTTGTAGCCCGGCCCGCAACCCATGTAGAGGATGCGCTTGAACGTCTTGCCTTTGGGCAGCACGCCGAGCAGCGCACGGCCCATCTCGTCGCCTGCCTTGCCATAGCGATGCATCGTGTACGTGGCAACGCCGACCTCGTAGACCGCTCCCGCCAACGAATCGCCGTGAAAGCTGCCTGGCTGGATGTGGAAATCGTTCGCTGTGTAGTACGCGGGCATTGGCAGGCGTGGGTCGAGCACCAGCGAGCCACCGACGGTGGCGTTGGGTGCATCGAGCATTTTCTCCAGCTCACCGCGGCGCGCTGCCAGGCCATCGCGCGCCTCGCGCCACATCGCTTCCTGGCTGAGTCGCTGCAGACCGCGCGAAGCCTGATAGAGCGGATCGCGCTCGAATCGCGCCGCAATGACGGAGCGGTCGCGCAGCTTGCGCTCGGCAACGTGGTTGTCGTCCTTCCACTGTTGATAGCGCGCACGCAGCGCTGGTACCTGGCGTTCAGCGACGAAGCACTTCAGTCCTTCGACGAAATCCAGGCGTGCCTGATGGCGGCGATCGAGGGTGAGATCCATGATGCAGTCCTTGTCCTGACCGAGACGAAAGCGAATGCGGCGATCGGCGCGCTACGCCGGCTTGCTCCATTCTCCCGCACGGTAGCGCGCCTTGATGCGCTCGCGCACCGGCACGAAATCGTAGCTCGCGTAGCACTCGGTGGTGAACACGCCCCAGGCCGAGCGTTCCAGCTCGAGGTTCACGACCGGCAGCTTGTCGGGCGGCATGCGCAGCGTGACGATCTGACCGACACCCATCACCACATGCCAGGCAACAAGCTCGACCCCCTCGGGCGGAAAGCGGTCCCACCATTGGCGTTCGGCCAGTTTCGACTGGATCTGCTCGACGTTCTGCGACTGGTCGTGACGCAGGAAAACGGTGAGCATGATGTCGTTGGTTCCAGCGTTACTCATCGCCGTTCCTCAAGGTGATGCTCAGGAGAATGCATCGCTGCCGTGAAGATGCCGATGCTACACTGCACCCGCCATCACACGACGCTTTGCGCCATCGTGGACATCAACCCTTATCTCGCCCGGCTGCGCGCCCAGTCCGACACTGACGGCGCCAAAGGCTCGATCGAACGTCCGGGTGAATCACCCAACATCCCCTGGCAGACGCGAGCGGCTCTTCCCACCGATTATGAGAACCGCCTCGGTGATGCACTCGAGCAGGTCTTTGAAGGCGGCGCCACCGAACTGGCCGACGTCGTTGCGCAGCTGAACACGCTCGGCTGCCCTGCTCCCGACGGGCAACCCTGGACGGCGGAGCGCTTCACCGAAACGATGCGTGCGCTGGTCGCACGCTGAGGTCCGTGCCCATGGGCAAGGTCGTTCGCATCGAGTTCAAGTACGTCACCAAGCAGTTCCCGGCGCAGCGCAAAGGCGAACCCGACGTCATTGCCGTCGAAGAGGTGAGCCTGGCCATCCGTGACGGCGAAGTCGTCTCGCTGATCGGTCCGAGCGGCTGTGGCAAGTCGACGTTGCTCAACATGGGCGCCGGCCTCTACCTGCCCTCCGACGGCGTCGTGTACGTGGACGGAGCGCAGGTCACCCGGCCCAATCCGCAGGTCGCCTTCATGCTGCAGAAAGACCTGCTGCTGCCCTGGCGCACCATCCGCGAGAACGTCGAACTGGGGCTGCAGATTCGCGGGGCCGGCAGCGCGCAGCGTCGCGACACCGCCATGCAATGGCTCGAGCGCTGCCATCTGCACGGCTTCGCGGATCACTATCCACATCAGCTCTCCGGCGGCATGCGCCAACGTGCGGCGCTCGCGCGCACGCTGGCAGTCGACCCGGTGGTGCTGCTGATGGACGAGCCGTTCTCAGCGCTCGACGCACAGACCAAGATGGTGCTGCAGGACGATCTGGCGCACACGCTGGCCGAAGCGAAGAAGACCGCGCTGTTCATCACGCACGATCTGGTGGAAAGCGTCGCGCTTTCCGATCGGGTGCTGGTGATGTCGCGACGCCCCGGGCGCATCATCCGCGAGATCGCGGTCGACATTCCCGATCGCCACGACACGTTCGCCCGGCGCAAGCATCCGCGCATTCCGGCATACGTGCACGAACTGACCAATCTGCTCGACATCGGTCACCAGGAGCTCGTATGAACCCCTCGCCGCAGGTGCCGGTGATGCTGCTGGGCAGCGTGTCGCTGCCCGACACCGAAAGCGTGCTCACCAGCGCTGCGCGCTACCTCGGCGCTCGCCTGAGCCGTCTTCCCGATGGCGAGACCGGCGTGCGCCGCAACTGGATCGCCTGGCAGTACGGCGTGTTCGCCGGCCTCACCAATCTGGAGCAGACCTACCAGCGCGAACGCGACTACCAGTTGCATCCGCCGTTCAAGGTGCGCGACGGCTGCAAGGCGAGCGATCTGCACTTTCCACCGCTCGGCTTCGCGCGCGAGGCCAAGGCTTCGTACGGCGTGTTCCGCCGGCTCAAAGCCGATGGAACGATCCGCAAGGATGCCCGCTTCATGGTGGCGCTGCCCACGCCCTGGGCGCCGGTCTACTCCTACATCGCCTACGGGGATCAACTCGCGGTCGAGCCGGTGTACGAACGCGCCGTGCTGACCGAGCTGGCCGAAATCGTCGCGACCGTGCCGCACGACGAACTGGCGATCCAGTGGGACGTCGCCACCGAGATGAGCTGGTGGGAACACGTCTACCCGTCACCGTTCAGCGACGTCGAAGCCGGCATCGTCGATGAGATCGTCCGGTTGGTCGATGCGGTCCCGGCGAGCGTGCAGTTGGGCCTGCATCTGTGCTACGGCAGCATGAACAATCGCCATTGGAAGGAGCCGGCCGATACCGGCAATCTCGTCGCGCTCAGCAATGCAGTGATCGGCGCAGTCAAGCGCAACGTCGATTTCATCCACATGCCGGTTCCGCAGGGCCGCCATGACGACGCCTACTTCGCCCCGCTCGACATACTGCGTCTACCGCCCACCTGCGAGCTCTACCTCGGCCTGCTGCATCTGGACGACGGCGTGGCGGGCTCGATCGAGCGAGTGCGCGCGGCACGACGTCACGTGAGCCGCTTCGGCGTTGCCTGCGAATGCGGCCTGGGTCGCCGCCCCGCCGAATCCATCGGACGGTGGCTGGCGTTACACGAAGCAGTGGCTGCGGCCGCGGAACTCGAGCCCGCCGGCTGAGCGGCTGAGCTTCGAACATTCACCCATTGCAAGCGCGTCACCAGCTCCACGATTCTCGGCCGGTGTGATCTTCGCGAGCCTTGCCCTCGCGGCGATCGTCCTGGCCGCGTGGGAATGGCTGCCCGGGCTGCTCAACGTCCCGCCGTTCATCCTGCCGCCGCCGTCGAAGGTATGGACGGAATTCGTGCGCATGATCGACGCCGAGCGGCTGTGGCGCCATACCGGCATCACCGCACTCGAAGTGGTCGTCGGGTTCGCGCTCGGCTCGCTGCTGGGTCTGATCATCGGCTGCGTGCTGGGCGTATCGCCCCGCACCGAGCTGGTGCTCTCTCCCTACCTGCTCGCGCTGCAGATCGCCCCAAAGGTGGCGTTCGCCCCGCTGTTCGTGATGTGGCTCGGATACACCGTGTATCCGAAGATCCTGGTGGCGATCCTGATCGTGTTCTTCCCGGTGATGGTCAACGTGCTCACCGCGATTCGCACCGTCGATCCGGATCTGATCAATCTGGCGCGCTCGTTCTCCGCCTCGAGACTGCAGATCTTCCGCATGGTCGAGTACCCCGCCACGATGGCGCCCCTGTTCAGCGGACTGCGCATCGCTTCGACGCTGGCGGTGATCGGGGTGGTGGTGGGCGAACTGGTGGGCGGCAACATGGGCCTGGGCTATCTGCTGGTATTCGGCGAAGGCCAGGGCAACACCGCGATGGTGTTCGTGACGATTATCATGCTCACGCTGATCGGCATCGCCGCCTACGGTCTGGTGGTACTGGCCGAAGCACGCGTGCTGCACTACCTGCCGCGCGCGCAGCATAAAACGGTATGAGCAAGGCATCCTGGAGAACGCATCCATGACCCAGTCGGTCTCCCGCGCGGCGGTTCGCGCCTACGTGCGCCGCGGTGTTCGCAACGCCTGGTATCCGGTGGTACCCAGCTGGCGGTTGCAACGCGAACCGCTTGGCATCACGCGGCTGAGCGAGAACATCGTGCTGTGGCGCGATCGCGACGGCACCGTCCACGCCCTGGAAGATCGTTGCCCGCATCGCGGCGCACGCCTGTCGCTGGGCTGGAATCTCGGCGATCGCGTCGCCTGCTGGTATCACGGCATCGAGGTGAACGGCGCGGGCGCGGTGTGCGACGTGCCGGCGGTCGAAGAATGTCCGATGAAAAACGAACGCCGCGCGCGCAGCTACCCGGTGCTCGAAGCGCATGGTGCGATCTTTCTGTGGTTCGGCGACGCCAACCACGCGCAGCCCGTGCCGCTCGAATTCCCCGAGCAGCTCACGTCCCCCGAGTGGGGCAACATGCTCACCACTGCGTTCTGGAAGTGCAACTACCAGTACGCGATCGACAACGTCATGGACCCGATGCATGGCCAGTATCTGCATGCGCTCTCGCACTCGATGGCAGAGGGCGATCGCAAGGCGATCATGCGCACCCGCAACACGCCCAAGGGCCTGGTGTTCGAGAAGATCGGACAGCGCGATGTGAACTTCGATTGGGTGGAATGGATCGAACTGGGCGGATTCTGCATGCGCCTGTCGATCCCTTATCGCAAGAAGTACGGGCCGGGCGGGCCGTTCTACATCGTGGGGTTCTGCACGCCGGTCGACGAGCGCAATTCGCTGGTGTTCTTCTGGCGCTGCCGCCAGGTCGAAGGCTGGCAGCGCGACGTCTGGAAGTTCCTCTACAAGAACCGCCTCGAAGGGCTGCACTGGCACGTGCTCGAACAGGATCGATTGATCCTCGAAGACATGGCGCCCGAGGCGCGCGAGCAGGAGTATCTGTATCAGCACGACACCGGCCTGGCGCGGATCAGGCGTCGCATGGAAGAGCTGGGGCGCGAGCATCTGACGGCACTGGCCGCGCGTGATGCCTCAACCGATGCGGTAGCCGCCGGCTGAATCGATTCACGGAACAACCGGACAACTAAACCATGAATGTGCTCATGATCGGCGCCGGCGCCATCGGCAAGGAAGTGATGAAACGCATCGCGGCGCATTCGCGCGTGCGCATCACCACGGTGCTCGAGGTGGCTGCGCTCAAGCAGTCGCTGCAGACGGAACTGGGCTCGGGTGTGCGCGTGATCGCATCGCTCGATGAACTGACCGAGCGGCCCGACTACGTGCTCGAATGCGCCGGGCACGCGGCGGTCAAGGCGCACGTTCCTGCAGCGCTGCGCAAAGGGTGGGATGTCGCGCTCGCCTCCGTCGGCTGTCTGGCCGAGCCAGGGTTACCTGAAATGCTGGAACAGGCCGCGACCGAAGGTAACGCGCAGCTCACGCTGATATCCGGGGCGATCGCCGGGATCGACGCGATCGCTTCAGCGCGGGTCGGTGGGCTCGATGAGGTCGTCTACACCGGTCGCAAGCCGCCCAACGGCTGGCTAGGCACCCCGGCGGAGAAGGTGTGCGACCTCAGCAGCCTGAAGCAGGCCACCGTGATCTTCGAAGGCACCGCGCGCGACGCGGCGCGTTTGTATCCGAAGAACGCGAACGTGGCAGCGACGGTTTCACTCGCCGGGGTCGGCCTCGATCGCACCAAGGCGACACTGATCGCCGATCCGGCGACGACGAAAAACATCCATCACGTGAGAGCTGTCGGTGCGTTTGGCGAACTGGAGATCCAGATCGCGGGCAAGCCGCTTGCCGACAATCCGAAAACCTCCGCGCTGGCTGCCTACAGCGCGGCGCGTGCGCTCATCAATCGGGCCGCCAGCGTGGCGGTTTAGCTCCGCTCGGAGTCAGACGAGGACTCCGGCGAGTCGCACGCGTCTCGAACTACGCGGGCTACTCGCACGTCAGCCGATGCGGATCAGCCCGGACGCTACCGGGTGATCACAACCAGCAGACTGCACGGCACATAGTCCACCAGCGACGCGCTGATCGAGCCCTTCCACCAGCGCGCGACCAGCCGGGTTTCGCGCTTGTGGCCGACGACCACGAGATCGGAGCCGATTTCCTTGGCGGCCCGGCCGATCTCTTCCACCGGCTCACCTACAGCCAGATGCCCGGTCGCCGTGAATCCGCGCTCCTTGAGCAACGCGGTCCCTTCGCTCAACACGCCTTGCATGCGCTTCTTTTCGGTCTCGATCAATTCCTCGGGCACGAAGCCCTCGGTGAGGAACATCGTCGAGGGCATGCTCGCCACCGCCAGCAGATGCACCTGCGCCTCGCCGAAGCCGGCGAGTTCGGTGCATTCGAGTAGTGCGGTGCGGCCCTCCGCGGTGCCGTCGTAAGCCATCAGGATCTTGCGATACATGATGCTGCTCTCCTCTTCAGATCCGCCACGAGGGCAGGCATGCGTAACGACAGGCTATTTCGGCAACAGTCCCAACCGTGCGATCAGCGCGCGCTCGGCCTCGAAGGTCTCGCGCGCCCACTTCGTGTACGCCTCAGGGCCCATGTAGAACAGTTCCTGGTCGTACTTGTCGAGCGCTGCGAGGTGAACCGGATCCTCCAGCGCTTTCTTCCAACCTTCATGCAGGACGGCGACGATCTTCGGGTCTAGGCCCTTGGGCGCGACGATTCCCTCG
>CADECO010000159.1:6902-12073 GCA_902825905.1 uncultured beta proteobacterium | reverse complement strand
GGACATCGCCCTTTCACGGCGGTAACCGGGGTTCGAATCCCCGTGGGGACGCCAGGACAACAACGGGTCGCGTGTTGAGTCGAACATGCGGCCCGTTTTGTTTTGGCAGCGCCACAGTGAGCCAACTGCTTGGCTCAGCTACGACTTCTCGATCTCCACCCGGTTTTTCCCGGTGCGCTTGGCTTCGTACATGGCAGCGTCGGCGCGCTCGACCAGCGCTTGCATTGCCTCGCCGTTGCGATAAAGCGCGATGCCGGCCGAGAACGTGAGCGCAATTTCCTCCGAATTCCAGTTCAACGGCCGGCGCGACAGATTCGTCTGCACGCGATGGATGGCGATCGCGGCTACGTCGGGCGAAGTCTCGGGCAGCAGAATGGCGAACTCCTCGCCGCCGTAGCGCGCGAGCGTGTCGGTGGGGCGGATCGTCGCCTTGATGACGTCGACCACCCGTCGCAGAGCCGCATCTCCCGCCTGGTGGCCGAGCCGGTCGTTCAGACGCTTGAAGTCATCGAGATCGAGCATCGCGAACGACAGTGGCATTGCACGGCGTCGCGCGCGCGACTGCTCGACCGCGAACTGCTGCTCCAAGCCGCGGCGATTCAGCGCCCGGGTGAGCCCGTCTTCCCGCACCAGTTCATTGGCGGCCGACAGCTGCGACTCGAGGTCGGCCACTCGGCCTTCGTATTCGGCGACTTTCTTGCGCGTGCGCTCCAATTCGGTGTGGGTGCGCGCCATGTCGGCCTGAATGAGATTGGTGTCGGAGGTCAGCCCTTCGAGCACACCGGCCAGGTCGTGCAGATCGTTCGCGGTGCGAATCCGATCGGTGTATTGCGCGAGCCGTCCCGAGAATTCCCCGGTCGATATCGTCATCGTTCCGAGACGTTCGATGAACGAGGCCATCATCGTCCGGATGGCGGCCTTGGCTTCCTCGATGCTCGCGCGCGAAGTGCCTTGCCGTAGGCCGAGGTTCTTGACGGTGCGTTCCACCTCGACCAGCTTGACCGACGTGAGCGGCTCGCCCAACAGCGTCTGCGCCTGCTCGACTTCGCGTTGCACCAGACGGTCTTCAGATCCCAGATCGCCGACGCTGCGCAACGAGAGCAGCACCAGGCCGTGCAGCGTGCGGATGACCGGTTCGGGGCCTTCGCCGCGCAACTCGACCGACAGCCACAGGTTCTTCAGTTTGTTGGCCGCATCCTGAACCGCAGCGGGTGTCTCCGCCTTGGTCAACTGCTGGATGATGGTGCGCGCCTGGTCGACGTTGCCCTTCGAATAGCCCACGCGCTCGTCGACGAGCAACTCCATCGTGTTGACGAACAGATCTTTGAGCGCCTGGTTGACCCCAGGATTCGCGTCGCGATGTTGGGGGGCATCGTCATGCGCGGAAGCGGAGTGGCCGATTGGCGCGGAGGCGGCCGCGTGGTCGACGCGCTCGGCATGTGCGTCGGCAACTGGCACCGGGCGGCGCGAGGAGTCCTCGCCATGCAACAGTGAGCGCAGGCCGTTGCCCACGCTTTCCCAATCGGACCGACCGAGCGCATCGATGATGTGCTTGGCGATCGGCGCGCGCCGCGGATCACCGCGTGTGTCCTTGGCAACCGCTTCGATGGCACCCAGGATCGGCAGCACTTCGGTCAGCTTGACCTGCGCGTACTCGGCGTAGACCTTGGCGTAGTTCTCCGGAGTAGGCGCGATCTTGCGCAGCGCGAGCTGCTTGAACGCGGCACGGGCGGTGGCAGCAGCATTGGCGTGGACGGATTGCGTCATGGCTTTGAGTGAGCCGATACGAGGAAAGATCGGCTTGAGCTTGTTCGGGCTGACGACGACGTTCGACTGCACATCGTAGGGCGGCATTTCGCAGCGTGATCGCCCGAACAGCCATGCAAACCGCGCCTGTTTCGGTCGTTCGCAGGGCAGTTGCGCGAATCATTGCGCGAACTACGGCGCGAACCACGGCGCGCGCTCCACGCGGGTCACGACTGAATGGTGCCGCCGCTACTGCATCGGCTGTTCTTATCGTTCTTTATCGACTCCGAAGATTCACTGATCGTGTCGTAACACCGATGTGACCGACTGCCAGCGCGGTGATGAAGGCGGCTATGCATAGTGCTCCTCGCGATCGGCGAATTGCAACGCAACGCGACGCAACTCGTTGAATAAGCGCGAAAACGATAGTCCTGATTCAAACGCCTCGATAGGTGTGACGCAATGGCCACAGAGCAATTGCTGAGCGAAATCCGCGAAGCCAACCTTTCTTATCTGGTGCTGGTGCAAAGCCTGGTGCGGCAGGACCGGGCCGAGGCGGTCGTTCGTCTCGGGCTCTCCGAAGAGATGGCCGACATCCTCAGCAGTCTCACCATGGCGCAGATCCTGCGCATCGCCTCGAGCGCGGTGCCGATCTGTCGCTTCCGTTTCGATGATCGCGTTGTCTGGGAACTGCTTGCCGATGAGAGTGCGCAGGGGCCGATGCGATCCATTCACGCATCGATCGTGATGGCCAGCCAACCCGTCGAGGTGATCCAATGAGTATCGGCACGATGGGCGTTGCTGCCAAGAGCATCAATGCCGCAGCGAAATCGAAGAGCCTGGTGGGCGAGGCGCACGAGGTCAATCGCGCGATCGAACTGATCAAACTCGGCGCCCGACTGCAGGTGCTGGAGTCGGAGATCGATCTGTCGCGCGGACGGCTGCTGCGGCTCTACAAAGAGGTCGCCGGCGTGTCGCCCTCGAAAGGCATGCTGCCGTTTTCGACCGACTGGTTCATGACCTGGCAGCCCAACATCCACAGTTCGCTGTTCTTCAATCTGCATGCCAATGTGATCAAGGCCGCCGGCACCGACCGCGTCGACGCGCTGATCCGCACCTATCGGCTGTATCAGGAGCAACTGGCGCTGTGCGCGTTGCCCGAGGTGTTGTCGATCACGCGCGCGTGGCGGCTGATCAAGTTCTTCGAGGTGGGCATGCTCGACAGCGCGCGCTGCACCCGTTGCGGCGGTCGCTTCGTCGTCCACAAGTACGAACCGGTCGGCAACTTCGTGTGCGGTCTGTGCGAGCCGCCGGCGCGCGCAGGCAAGACGCGCCAAGCGCTCGACGAGCGCAACCTGAGCGTGTCGGTGCACGCCAACGCCTGAGCGCAGACGCACCGCCGATCGCGTGTCGGCGCATTCACCTTAGCTCGCGCTGCTCACCGGCGCTCGAGCTGTATTGCTCACCAGCACTCGCGGCGCACCGCGTCGTCTGATGTGAGCCGCCGCATGGGCGCGGCCGTCTTCGCCCGCGATATCAGCCCGGTGCTATTTCACTGCCGGCGCGTCCTGCCGTTTCAGGAATCCCCTGCTGCGCCGAAATCCTGAATGAGCCGCCGCATGACCCGGTGATATCGGGTCGTCGTGCAGGCACAGAGTAATCAGGGAGTCGGTGCCAGCCACGGCCCACCGAACCCATGCGTCCTTCTTTGATGGGCCAAGCAAATGCTGCTGAAGCAGGGTGGAATACGCGTGTCCGTGTTCGGTGCAGACCACCGGTCGCTTGGCCGTTGCCGTCCGGTTCACGGCCGAGGACGCTGACATGGCCGGCAAGGACGTACAGCGCCCGATCGTCATCAAGCGCATCAAGAAGGGCGGCCACGCCCATCACGGCGGTGCCTGGAAGATCGCCTACGCCGACTTCGTGACCGCGATGATGGCGTTCTTTCTGTTGATGTGGCTGCTCGGATCGACCACCAAGGGTGATCTGCAGGGGATCGCCGATTTCTTTCGGATGCCGCTGAAGGTGGCGATGACCGGTGGTTCCGGTGCGGGCGAAACCGCGAGCGTCATCCAGGGAGGCTCGAAGGGTCTGACCACCGTCAACAGCGCCGTGCAGAACTCCACGCAGGCGTTCAGCAAGCTGGAGCGTGGCCGCAAGAAACCGGCGGGCGATGCCGAAGAGGTCGAGAAGCATCGTCTGGCGCTGCTCAAGGCGCAGATCGAAGAGGTGCTGCTCAAGAGTCCCGATCTGGAGAAGTATCGCGAGCAGATCCGGCTCGACATCATGAGCGAGGGGCTGCGCATCCAGATCGTCGACCACCAGTCGCGGCCAATGTTCGATCTGGGCGGGACGGTGGTGAAGGACTACATGCGCGAGATCCTGCGCAACATCGGTGCGGTGCTGAACACCGTCGATCATCGGATCACGCTGTCGGGCCACACCGATGCAAAGCAGTACGTCACGGGCAACCGCGGCTACAGCAACTGGGAGTTGTCGGCCGATCGCGCGAACGCATCGCGGCGAGAGCTGATCGCCGGCGGCATGGACGAAAGCAAGATCCTGCGGGTGGTGGGCGCGGGGACCTCGGTGATGTTCAACAAGGACGAACCGAACGATCCGGTCAATCGGCGCATCAGCATCATCGTCATGAAGCGCTCGACCGAGGAGAAGGCGTTGCGCGACATGGGCTCGGTCGATGCGCGCGACGAAAAGCAGTTCGAGGAAGAAGTGCGCAATCACGACGCCAGCGCGCCGGCGCCGGCAAAGGAGTCGGAAGCCGGCGAGCAGGAGACGCCGAGCGAGGCGGAAAAGGGCAGCAAGCGGTCGGGCAAGTAGCGCAGGGGCGTCCCGCAGTGGCGGTCAAACGTCCGGTCCGGTGAACGTCGCCGGACACGCAAGCGTCCGAACGCGTAGCAGGAGCAGCCGAAGTCGCGGCGGAGATATCCGCGGCAGCAGTGAACAGGAGCGGTGCCATGGCAGATCCGAACATGAAATTCCTGGTGGTGGATGACTTCTCGACGATGCGACGCATCGTGCGCAATCTGCTCAAGGAACTCGGCTATACCAACGTCGACGAAGCCGAAGACGGACAGATCGCGCTCAACAAGCTCAAGGCCGGGTCGTTCGATTTCGTCATCAGCGACATCAACATGCCCAACATGAACGGTTTCGATCTGATCCGTGCGATGCGGGCGGAGCCGGCGCTCGCCAAGGTGCCGGTGCTGGTGGTGAGTGCTGAAGCGCGCAAGGAAGACATCGTCACCGCCGCGCAGGCAGGTGCCACCGGCTATATCGTCAAGCCGTTCACCAAGGTCACGCTCGAAGAGAAGCTCGGCAAGATCCTGGCGAAGATGGCCACCGCCTAGATCCCGTTGAACGCGAACCGCAAGAAAGAAAACCAACATGGACACCGCGACCGCAGT
>CADECO010000159.1:3631-6802 GCA_902825905.1 uncultured beta proteobacterium | reverse complement strand
CGCCAGCTGCACACCGCGATCCGCGAGCTGGGCTACGACAAGGCACTCGAGAAGGCTGCGATCGATATTCCCGACGCGCGCGATCGGTTGAGCTACGTGTCGCGGCTGACCGGCCAGGCGGCAGAGCGCACGCTGAGCGCGGTGGAGGCCGGGCAAAACGAACAGCAGGCGCTGCAGGACAAAGCGGGCGCGATGTCGCAGTCGTGGGAGAAGTTCTTCGCGGCGCAGATGAGCCTGGAAGAGTTCAAGACGCTTGCCCAGGACACGCGAATCTTCATGGAGCAGACGCAGGCGCGCAGCGCGGCCACCCAGCATCAGCTCACCGAGATCATGATGGCGCAGGACTTCCACGATCTGACCGGCCAGGTGATCAACAAGCTCAACGCGCTGTCCGAACGCATCGAGCACGAGTTGATCAAGTTCCTGGTCGACGTATTGCCGAACGAACGCCGCCAGGAGCTGAACGAGGGATTGGAGCTCGAAGGGCCGGTCGTCAGCACCGAAGGGCGCGGCGACGTCGTCACCAATCAGACCCAGGTCGACGATCTGCTCGAATCGCTGGGTTTCTGATTCATCGGAAGCGCGATGTGGGCGGGCGCGCAACACCCGCTCGCAACTCGGCGGCGAATAGTTCCGCCTGCGGTCGTGATCGATTCGCGCTGCCGCTGGCGCACTCGATCACGCGTCTCGACGCGTAGCGAAATAGACCGGTGAAAGGGTCGGTTCTCGCGCTAACGAAAGCTGCGGCGCTTCGAATAATGCCAGGTGAGGTCCCATCCCTTTCCCGGCAATGGCAGCAGCTTCGGACTCCGATCAGGAACGCAATCTTCCACCGACCGCGCGGCGACTCGAGCAGGCGCGCGAGGAAGGCCAGATCCCACGCTCTCGGGCGCTCTCGCACGTCGCGGTGATCGGCACCGCCGCGGGTGCGCTGTGGCTGCTCGGCCCGAGCCTGGTCGCGCGTTACACCACGTTTCTGTCGGGCGCGCTCAAGCTCGAACGTAATGCCGCCCTGGACAGCGCCGTGATGACCTCGCGGCTGAGCATGCTCACCTGGGAAGCGATGCTGGTGGCGGTGCCGGTCGTGGGGCTGCTTGCATTGGCTGGCGCGGCCGCAGCCCCTGCGCTCGGCGGCTGGGTCTTCACCTGGAAGCCGGTCACGCCCAACTTCGGACGGGTGAATCCGCTCTCCGGGTTTCAACGCATCCTGTCGTACCAGAGCCTCACCGAACTTGCGAAAGTGCTGATCGAGGCGGCTGCGGTCGTGGTCGTCGTTGCCGGGTTCCTGTGGATGAGCGCACCGGAGTTCGCGTCGGTCGTGCTCGAATCGCAGGACGGCGGTCTGGCGAGCACGCAACGTCTGGTCGTGGCCAGCATCCTGGCGATGGCCCTGGCCCTGGCGCTCGCCGCCATCGTCGACGTGCCGCTGCAGTTGTGGAAGCACCACCACTCGCTGCGCATGTCGCTCGAGGAGATCAAGCGCGAGGCGCGTGAGTCGGAGGGCGATCCGCAGTTGCGCGCGCGTATTCGCAGCGTGCAGCGCGAGATGGCGCGCAAGCGAATGATGGAAGAGGTGCCCAAGGCCGACGTCGTCATCACCAACCCGACGCACTTCGCCGTCGCCTTGGCCTACAAGGAAGGCGGCGACCGCGCGCCACGTGTCGTGGCCAAGGGCGTCGAGGTGATCGCGCAGAGGATCCGCGAAGTTGCCGGTGAACACCGCGTGCCTGTTCTCGAATCACCCGCGCTCGCCCGCGCGCTCTACACCCATTCACGCTTGGGCGATCCGATTCCGCAGACCCTGTACGAGGCCGTCGCGCAGGTGCTCGCGTACGTGTACCGATTGCGTGCCGCGGCCGTCGGTGCGGTGAACGCGCCCGGTGAGTTCGACCCGATCGAGATTCCCGACGGGCTCGATCCGCAGGGCGCGGTGCGCTAGCGGCGTAGCGCCAGAAGATCCAAGGAGATGGTGTGAACGGTTGGCTGAAACTGGACTGGCTCAAAACGGCGCGCTTCAATGCGATGGCTGCGCCGCTGCTCGTCGTGCTGATCCTGGCGATGATGATCCTGCCGTTGCCGCCGGTCCTGCTCGATCTGCTGTTCAGCTTCAACATCGCGCTGTCGATCGTGGTGTTGCTGGTGGCGACGTATACGCGCCAGCCGCTGGAATTCGCGGTGTTCCCGACGCTGCTGCTGCTCACCACGCTGATGCGGCTGTCCCTCAACGTCGCCTCGACCCGCGCGGTGCTCATGCACGGCCATACCGGGACCGACGCCGCCGGCAAGGTGATCGAAGCCTTCGCCAACTTCCTGGTCGGCGGTAATTTCGCGGTGGGTATCGTCGTGTTCGTGATCCTGGTGGTCATCAACTTCGTGGTGATCACCAAGGGCGCGGGCCGCATCGCCGAGGTAAGCGCGCGATTCGCCCTCGATGCGATGCCGGGCAAGCAGATGGCGATCGATGCCGATCTGAACGCCGGTCTGATCAACCAGGACGAGGCCAAGCGCCGCCGTCTCGAGGTATCGCAGGAGGCGGATTTCTACGGCTCGATGGATGGTGCCAGCAAGTTCGTTCGTGGCGATGCGATCGCCGGCATCCTGATTCTGTTCGTCAACATCATCGGCGGCCTGGCGATCGGCGTGATGCAGCACAACCTGGCGGTAGGGCAGGCCGCCAACAACTACGTGCTGCTATCGATCGGCGATGGCCTGGTCGCACAGGTGCCTGCGCTCATCATCTCCACCGCCGCCGGTCTGATCGTCAGCCGCGTCGGCAAGGACGAAGACATGGGTCAGCAGCTCACCAGGCAGCTGCTGTCCGCGCCGCAAGCGCTCGTAATCACGGCGGTCATCCTCGGCCTGCTCGGTGTCATTCCGGGCATGCCGCATTTCGCGTTCCTGGTGCTCGCCGGCAGCGTCGGTGGTCTGGCGTGGTGGCTGCTCAAGCGCGAACGCGAGCGTGCCGAAGCGCCGGCGGAACCGGCACCGGCCCCGGTGGCCACCGATCAGAGCGAAGCCTCCTGGGAAGACATCGTGCCGGTGGACGTGCTCGGGCTCGAAGTGGGCTATCGCATCATTCCGCTGGTCGATCGCCAGCAGGACGGCGAGATGCTCAAGCGCATCAAGGGCATCCGCAAGAAGTTCGCGCAGGAGGTCGGGTTCCTGCCCCCG
>CADECO010000159.1:0-3531 GCA_902825905.1 uncultured beta proteobacterium | reverse complement strand
GGTCGACTGCTCGGCCGGCAGGACGTGCAGAGCCTGCTCGATCACTTCGCGCGCATCGCCCCCAAGCTGGTCGAGGACGTCGTGCCGAAGATCGTGCCGCTGGCCACGCTGCACAAGGTACTGCAGAACCTGCTCGACGAGGGCGTGCACATCCGCGACTTCCGCACCATCATCGAATCGCTCGCCGAACACGCGCCACGAACGCAGGATGCCGCCGAGCTCACCAGCGCGGTACGCGTCTCGCTCGGACCGGCCATCGTGCAGAGCCTCTACGGCGTCGAGGACGAACTGCAGGTCATCGTGGTCGAGCCGGAGCTGGAGAAGGTGCTGCATCAGGCGGTGGCCGGCGGCAGCGAGGCGATGGGCATCGAGCCCACGCTCGCCGACGGACTGCTGCGCGGCGCGCAATCGGTGGTGCAGCGGCAGGAGACGCTGGGCCAGCCGCCGGCACTTCTGGTTCCCGATCGGTTACGCACCCCGCTGGCGCGGCTGCTGCGTCGTGCCGTGCCGCAACTGCGCGTGCTGGCGCACGCCGAAATCCCTGACTCGAGAACGATCCGCGTGAGCGCGGTACTTGGAGCCGCTACATGAAGCCGAAGAAGTTCGTCGCGTCGACGACGCGCGCCGCACTGACCAAAGTGCGCGAGGCGCTCGGCGATGACGCCGTCATCCTCTCCAATCGAACGACGCCGCAGGGCGTCGAGGTCCGTGCGATCGCCGAGCGCGACTTCGAGTCGCTCGTCGCTGCTGAAAGCGTCGAGGCCACCCAGCTCGAGCCGCGCGACGATGACGCGCTCGTCGCACCGCGTCCGGCCAGCCGCCGAGTCGACGCCGTGGTCGAGCTCTCGGGCGCAGCGAGCGCCGTACCCGCGGCCGGCTCGGCCGGCGATGCGATGTACTCGGCTGGCTACTGGAACGCCGAGCCCGAAGCGGTCAAGCCGTTCCGCTTCGTCGATTTCGTGCGCAGCAAGCTGACTGCCAAGCCGCATCTGCCGGCGGCGAGTGCCGCACCTGTCGTTGCATCGAGCGCGGCCGCCGCGTTGGCGACGACCGAGAAGGCGATCCAGACCGGTGACGAGTCGATCGCGCAAGGTCGAGGTGTCCATACCAAGGAGCTGAAGGCGGCCGGTGCCGTGCTGGTGCGCGAACACGTGCCAGCGGCCTCTTCGCGACCCGACGCCGCTCGCGCACCGCGGCCGGCAAACGGGTCGCGCGAGTCGCGTGGTGCGACGGAGTCGGTGCGACCCACCGCTGCGGCAGCTGCAGTTGCCGACTCGCGGCCGATCCTCGATGAGTTGCGCGCGCTGCGCGAATTCATGGCCGAGCGCTTCGATCAGCTCGCCGTGGGCGGCGAGGGCGGCACGAATCTGGTCGAGGCGATGCTGCGTCGCGAGCTGCTCAATGCCGGATTCCAGTCGATGATCGTGCGTGCCGCGCTCGAATCGCTGCCCGCGGAGTTCGCCGCTGCGCAAGCGCGCGACTGGGTCGAGGCGCGTCTGACGCGTTCGCTCGCCTGCTCCGCCGACGACATCGTCGACACGGGCGGGGTATTCGCGCTCACCGGCGCGACCGGGGTGGGCAAGACCACCACCGCGGCCAAGCTTGCTGCGCGCTGCGCGGTGCGCTACGGCGCCGACAGCGTCGGTCTGATCACCACCGACACCTATCGAATCGGTGCGCCGGACCAGCTGCGCATCTACGGCAAGATCCTCGGGGTGCCGGTCCACACGGTGCACGATCCGCAATGGATGCAGCGTACGCTCGATACGCTCGCCGGCCGCCGGATGGTGATCATCGACACCATGGGGATGGGGCAGCGCGACGGCCGGGTCGGTGCGCATCTGGAGATGCTCGATCGCTGCCAGGTCAAGCGCTTGCTGCTGCTGGCGGCATCCAGCCAGGCCGAGACGCAGGAAGAGGTCATCGATCTCTATCAAGGGCGCAGCGGCGTCGGTGCGATCCTCACCAAGGTCGACGAGACGGTGAAGCTCGCGCCCACGCTGGGCGTGCTGCTGCGCTATCGCCTGAAGTTGCGCTACGTGACCAATGGTCAGCGTGTACCCGAGGACCTGCAGGCGGCCGATGCACTTGGATTGGTACGTGCGGCGCTGGCGTCGGCGAGCCGCGGCAGTGCGATGAACCCGGCTCGAACGGAGGGCGGCAATGACCGCGCGCGCGGCACCGCAGCGAGCCACTGAGATGATGCCTGCGCTGGATCAGGCCGCTGGATTGCGGCGCATCCTGCAACGTCGCGCCGTGCGCGTGTTGCCGATGCTCGGATCGGGCAGCGAGCACTGGGTCGCAGTGCTGCTGGCCGAGGCGCTGGCACGCCAAGGCGAGCGCGTCCTGCTGATCGATCAGGGGGCGGGCGAGGCAGCGGCCGCGCTCGACGTGCAGCCGCGACACACGCTTGGCGAGGTGCTCGCGGGCCGCTGCGAGCTCGATGACGCAGTCGGTCTCGGCGTGCATGGGGTGCACGCCGCGGTGGCGGGCGATCTGTTCGAACGGTTACGTGCACACGACATTGGCGCCGAAGCGTTCTTCAGCGCTTTCGTGCATGTGCCGGCACCGATCGACCTGGTGCTGGTGCGCGTCACGCAGCCGGCGGTCATCGCGCGCTGTCTCGACGAGGAGGGCGAGATCCTGCTCAGCACCTCGACCGACGCGCCAGGCGTGTTCGCCGCGTACAGCAACGTCAAACGCAGTTGTGCGCGTTCGCATCGCTATCGGGTTGTCGTGCATGGCGTGGATGCTCCGGCCCATGCGCACGCGGTCTACCAACGCGTCGCGCGCACCGCTTCGCGGTTTCTCGGTGTGGCGCCGCTCTACGCCGGGCAGTTGCCGATCGATCCGCAGCCCTCTGCGGACTCGCCGCGCAGGCTCGCGGCGCGCGCCGCCGAGCGGCTCGCCGCTGACGTCGTGACCTGGCCGCTGGCGGCGTTTTCATCCGATGCGCGCGGGCTGGATGCCGCGCCACAAACACATTGAACGAAGGATTTCAGGAGAGAGGCACCATGTACACCGCAACCGGCCAACTCAGTCGCGAAGACTACATCGAGCGGTTTGCGCCGCTGGTCAAGCGCATGGCCAGTCATATCTGCTCGAGGGTGCCCGCAAGCGTGGATCCGGACGACATCATCCAGGCCGGACTGATCGGCCTGATGGATGCCGTGTCACGCTTCGAGGAGGGGCAGGGCGTGCAGTTCGAAACCTACGCCACGCAGCGGATCCGCGGCGCGATGCTCGATGAACTGCGGGCGAGCGACTGGTTGCCGCGCAGCGTGCGCAAGAATCAGCGCGAGATCGAGTCGGCCATTGCGCGGCTGGAGCAGCGCTTCAAGCGCCCACCCACCGAGAGCGAGATCGCCAAGGAGATGGGCGTGCCGCTGCACCAGTACCAGCTCGCGCTACAGGACGCGCGTGGCGCGCAGCTGCTCTATCTGGAGGATTTCTCCGACGAAGCCGACGGCGGTGGTCAGGATGAATTTCTGGACCGCAACATGCCCGACAGTCGCACCAATCCGCTCGAGG
>CADECO010000158.1:10073-12080 GCA_902825905.1 uncultured beta proteobacterium | reverse complement strand
TTCGGCACCGACGCCGCCGGCAAGCTGTACCTGATCGACGAGGTGCTCACCGCCGATTCGTCACGCTTCTGGCCGGCCGACCAGTACCGACCCGGCAGCAGCCCACCGTCGTTCGACAAGCAGTTCGTGCGCGACTACCTCGAGACGCTCGACTGGAACAAGAAGCCGCCCGCGCCGGCGCTGCCCGCCGATGTGATCGCCAAGACCGCCGATAAGTATCGCGAGGCCCTGGTCCGGCTCACCGGGCAGGGGCTCGAATCCTGATGGCCGCGGCGCGCAAGGCTATCGCGGCCAACGCCGCAACTCGCACCACGAACGCACGCCGCCGTGGTCCCGCGCCGCTCGTCGGCGTGGTGATGGGCTCGTCGTCCGATTGGGAGGTGATGCAGCACGCGGTGAAAATGCTGGACGAATTCGGCGTGCCGCACGAGGCGCGCGTGCTGTCGGCACATCGCATGCCCGACGACATGTTCCGCTATGCCGAAGCCGCCGGTGCGCGCGGACTGAAATTCATCATCGCCGGTGCCGGCGGCGCCGCGCATCTGCCTGGCATGATCGCGGCCAAGACCATCGTGCCGGTGCTCGGCGTGCCGGTGCCGTCGAAGTACCTGCGCGGCGAGGACTCGCTGTTGTCGATCGTGCAGATGCCCAAGGGCATCCCGGTGGCCACGTTCGCCATCGGCGAAGCGGGTGCCGCCAACGCCGGGCTGTTCGCCGTGGCCGCGCTGGCTGGCCGCGACGCGAGGCTGGCGCGCCGACTCGCCGCTTTTCGCGTCAGGCAAACGCGCGCCGCGCGTGCGATGACGCTGGCGTCGAAGTGACTACGCCGTGACTGTTCCGACCGGCATCCTCCAGCCGGGCGCCTGGCTCGGCCTGCTCGGGGGCGGGCAGCTCGGGCGCATGTTCACCATGGCAGCGCAAAGCATGGGCTACCGCGTCGCCGTGCTCGATCCGGGCGATCACTCGCCCGCCGGGACCGTCGCCGATCGCCACGTGCGCGCCGACTATCTCGATCAGCAGGCGTTGAAGACGCTGGCCGAACTGTGCCACGGCGTGACCACCGAATTCGAGAACGTGCCGGCGCGCGCGCTGCAGTATCTGGCCGACCACTGCCGCGTGTCGCCCGCCGCCGATGCAGTGGCGATCGCGCAGGATCGCATCCGCGAGAAGGACTTCGTGCGCCAGTGCGGCGTCGACACCGCGCCGTACGCGACGATCCGCACGCATGCCGATATCGACGGCGCCGCCGCCACGCTGTTTCCCGCGGTGCTCAAGGTCAGCCGCCTTGGGTACGACGGTAAAGGTCAGGCACGGGTGGCCGATCGCGCGCAGGCGCACGCGGCGTTCGATACCTTCCAGGGCGTGCCGTGTGTGCTGGAGCAGTTCCTGCGGCTGGAGCGCGAGTTGTCGGTGGTGATCGCGCGCAACGAGCACGGCGAGTCGCGCACGTTTCCGGTGGCCGAGAACGAGCACGCGCGCGGCATTCTCGATACCAGCATCGTGCCAGCCAGGGTGTCGGCAGCGTTGGCGCAACGCGCGCGCGAAGCTGCCGTGGCGATCGCGAACCGGCTCGATTACGTCGGCGTACTGTGCGTGGAATTCTTCGTGCTCGACGGCGAGCAGCTCGCGGTGAACGAAATCGCGCCGCGCCCGCACAACAGCGGCCACTACACCATCGACGCCTGCGTCACCTCGCAGTTCGAGCAGCAGGCGCGGGTGCTGGCCGGACTGCCGCTGGGCTCGACCGAACCGCATTGCCCGGCGGTGATGTTGAATCTGCTCGGCGAGATCTGGCGTGACGGCGAACCCGACTGGACGCGCGTGCTCCAGCATGGCAGGGCCAAGCTGCACCTGTACGGCAAGTCTGAGGCGCGCTCCGGCCGCAAGATGGGTCACGTGACTTGTCTCGGCGCCACCGTGGACGAGGCGCTCGCCACCGCGCGCACCATCCGTACCGATCTTCGTTTCTAGCTCTCCTGGACTTTCATTCGATGCAAGACGATTCGC
>CADECO010000158.1:0-9973 GCA_902825905.1 uncultured beta proteobacterium | reverse complement strand
CGACGAGACCATCGCCGAGGCGGTCGAGCTGCTGCGTCGCGGCGAGCTCGTCGCGTTCCCGACCGAGACGGTGTACGGACTCGGCGCCGACGCTTCGAGCGCAGAAGCTGTGGCGAAGGTGTTCGCGCTGAAGGGGCGGCCGGCGTCGCACCCGCTGATCGTTCACATCGCCGATGCGTCGCAGCTCGATCGTTGGGCGTGCGAGATCCCGGCCAATGCCCGCACGCTCGCACGAAGATTCTGGCCCGGGCCGCTTACCCTGGTGCTCAAGCGCGCAGAGGGTGTATCCGATGCAGTAACCGGTGGACAAGACACGATCGCCTTGCGCGTGCCGTCTCATCCGGTGGCGCAACAACTGCTGCGCGCATTCGAAGGCGGTGTGGCGGCGCCCTCGGCGAACAAGTTCGGCCGCGTGAGCCCGACGCAGGCGATGCACGTGTTCGCCGATTTTCAGCTCGCGGTGCCGCTGATCCTCGATGCGGGTCCGGCCACCGTGGGCATCGAGTCCACCATCGTGGATTGCACCGTGCCCACGCCACGCATCCTGCGTCCAGGCGGTGTGTCGGCGGCGGCGATCGAACAGGCACTTGGAATCACGTTCGATGACGCTGCGAGCACGGCCGGCGAAAGCGGTGAGGCCGTCGATGGCAAGCCGGCGCCGCGCGTCTCGGGCAGCCTGCCTGCGCATTACGCACCACGCGCGCAGTTGAAGATCGCCAACCGCATCGAGATCCTCGAGATGATGGGCGCGCACAAGGGCCGGCGCGTCACCGTGTTCGCGTTCGAGGTGTCGGTGCCCCGGCTTGCTCAGACCAATCAGCGCGTAGTGCCGGTGGTGCCAGGCGAGTACCAACAGGCGCTGTATGCCGCGCTGCGCGAGTTCGACGCGATGGGTGCCGACATCATCATCGCCGAGGCGCCGCCGAAGACGCCCGGCTGGGCAGCCGTGTGGGACAGGCTCAATCGTGCCGCCGCCGCGCACGCCGACAAGCCCGGCAAGACCAACAAGTCGAAGGGAGCGGGGCGAGAGACTGAGGCCGACGACACGCAGCCTGCCGAGGAAGCACTGCCCGCCTCGCCGCCATCGTGATCGCGCCGGCTCGCATGCGCTGATCCGTGCACTTTGCCGCTTCCCGCTGAACGCTCGGGCGGGGGGATGGGTGGATCCCGCCCATAGAATCGCCGCGGCGTCGCGACCCGACGACGCCCGGAGCCGAGCATGCCCCCTGTCCCTGCCGCGCGCGCGTTCGATCGAACCGCGCTCCCCAGTCATTTGCCCGCGGAAGTCGCGCTCGGCCTCGAAGAGTTCTGTCGCGCGAGCATCGATGCCTTCGGTGACGCGCTGAGCGCGATCGTGCTGTTCGGCTCGGCCGCGGAGGGCCGGCTGCGCGCGACTTCGGATGTGAACGTGCTGGTCGTGCTGCGGCGGTTCGAGCAGGCCAATGTCGATCGCGTGCGAGAAGCGGCGCGCACCGCGCTGGCGGCCATCCAGCTGCACGCGATGTTCGTGCTGGAGCAGGAGCTGCCGGCTGCCGCCGAGGCGTTCGCGGTGAAGTTCCAGGACATCCTCAACCGGCGCGCGGTGCTGGTGGGTGACGATCCGTTCCGCGGCGTGACCATCGCGCGCCAGCGCATCGTCGAGCGGCTGCGTCAGGACCTGCTCGATACCAGCATCCGGCTGCGCGCCACCTACGTGCTGGTGTCGCTGCGCGAAGAGCAGCTCGCGCGCGTGATCGCCGAGGCCGCCGCGCCGTTGCGTGCCGCCGCTGCCGCGATCGCCGCGCTCGAAGGCAAGCCGGCCGAACATCCGAAGGAAGCGCTCGCCGCGCTCGCTGCGAACCTGCCCGGTGGCCCGTGGATCGACGTGTTAGGCGGCCTGTCCGATGCCCGCGAGGATGCGAAGCTGCCGCCCGGCGTGGGCGCGAAGCTGCTGATGCGGATCATCGATCTGGCGGTGGCGCTGCGCGAGCGGGCAGCGCAGGTGCGGGTGTAGGCGCATGGTGAAGTTCTTTCCCTTCAACCTGACCGGATCGCAGTTCCTGCTGTTCTATATCGCGTTCAGCCTGGCCCTGGTGATCGCCGCGCGCATCGGCTACTGGCTGCGCGAGCGCTCATGGTCCGGCACGCTGCCTTCGCTGAACGATCCGTACGCGATCGCGTATCTGCGCGGCGGGCCCCACGAGGCGGTGCGCGTGGCGATCCTGTCGCTGGCCGACCGCGGTCTGTTGATCGACGACGGCCAGCGCCTGCGCGCGCAACCCGATGCGGCGAACTTCGCGCGCCGGCCGATCGAGCAGACCACGCTGCGCCACTTCAACCAGTCGCGCGAGCTCGACGTCGACGAGGTGGCGAAGGACGCGCGCGTGAAGAGCGCACTCGAGGGCATCCGCGGCGAGCTGGTGAATCAGGCGCTCATGCACGAGCCGGGCAACTTCTCGGGCAGCGCGCGCGCGCCGATCATGCTCACCGCGATGATCCTGGCGCTCGGTGTTCCGGTCACGCGGGTGCTCTGGTCGGGGCCGCCCTACGTTTTTCTGGTCGGGCTCACGATCTTTACGCTGCTGTTCCTGGGGCGCGCGTACGCCAAACGCATCACCACCCTGGGCAAGCAGAAACTCAGCCAGTTGAAGGTACTGTTCAAGCGGCTCAAGAACCGCGCCAACGACTTGCGCGGTGGCGGCCAGACCAACGAGCTTGCACTGCTCGCCGGGGTGTTCGGCATGAGTGCCGTGCCGACACGGCTGCAGCCGATGGCCGACCGGATGAAACCCAAGAGCGATGGCGGCAGTAGTTGCGGCAGCGGTGGATGCGGGTCGAGCTCCAGTGATGGAGGTGGCTGCGGCGGCGGTGGAGGGTGCGGCGGAGGATGCGGATGAGCTCGAGCGATCGCGTCGGCATCGGCTGGCGCCCCGAACTTGCGGCGAGCCTGTATCTGCGCCTCGACGAGCTCGATGCGATCGAGGTGATCGCCGACAACTACTTTCGTGCATCGCGGCGTGAGCGTTCGGCACTGCGATCGCTGGCGCGCGACGTGCCGATGTTCCTCCACGGCGTCGGCATGGGGCTGGCCTCGGCGCACGCGATCGACGGCGCGCGACTGGATCCGCGGTTGGACAATATGGCGCGTCTGGTGGCGGCGATCGAACCCGAAGCGTGGACCGAGCATCTCGCGTTCGTGCGCGCCGGCGGCATCGAGATCGGCCACCTCGCGGCACCGCCGCGCACCATCGAGAACGTGGCTGGCGCGCTCGCCAACATCGAGCGTGCGGTCGCGGTGATCGGCGCGCGACCGCAGCTGGAGAACATCGCCACGCTCATCGACCCGCCCGGCAGCGCGCTCACCGAACCCGAATGGACCCGCGCGATCCTCGATGCGAGCGACGTGCCGCTGCTGCTCGACTTGCACAACCTCTATGCCAACGCGTGCAACTTTGGGCGCGATCCGGCGAGCGATCTGCTGGCGATGCCGCTTGAGCGGGTGCGCACCGTGCACATTTCGGGCGGCGTATGGGTGCAGGCACCGAGCGGCAAGAGACGATTGCTCGACGACCATCTGCACGATCCGCCCGCGCCGCTGTTCGATCTACTCACGCTACTGGCCGAGCGCGTGCCGCAACCACTCACCGTGATGCTGGAGCGCGATGGCGACTATCCGCGCATCGACGCATTGATGGCGCAACTGCGGGCGGCGCGTGAGGCGCTCGCGCGTGGCCGTCGTGCCCGACACGAACCCTCTACCTGGAGGCAAGCCGCCTGATGAGCACTGCAACCCTGGAGATGACGCTCGCGCAGCTGTACACCGATGACGAATTTCGCGAGCGGTTTCTGCAGAGCCCGGCCGATGCGATCGCCCCTATCGCCTTGAGCGACGCGGAGCGCAGCGCGCTCGTGAGCATCGATCGCGACGGGCTGATGCTCGCCGCCGCGAGCTACGCGCGCAAGCGTGCGCAGGTGGCGCGCACCCGCACCCAGCAGCGCGGGTGGCTGGCCATCGCGCAACGCATGGCGCGCTGGCGGCGGACGTAACGAAGTTCAGCCGCGCTTGTAGGAGACCAGCTCGCGCGTGTACCAATCCTGCTGCAGAAATGCCCCGATCACCGCGCCGCCACCTTCGCGATAGTGCTCACGTACGGTGAGCCTCACCGCAGCACCCAGCTCGGGCACATACCACTCGGTCTCGTGACGCAGCGATTCACCGCGAAACGCATCGGCATCGCCCAGGTTCATTTCGCGCTCGATGCGCAGCGCCTTGAACTCGCCGGCGGGCACGCGCACGGTTTCCCAACCGACTACGCGTCCGGAGACGCGCACGCTGCGATTGGACTGAGTTGCCGGATCCATGCGATTCACGACCTGCGTCCAGCGCTTGCCTTCGGTGAGCGGGAACGGGCGCAGCGCCAGCGACGGATTCAGCTCGCCTGCCGCACGCGCGTTGATGGCACCGGCCTTGAGCGCGCCGGCGTTGTCGAGCGCGGTGGTGCCGAGCACGCGACCGTCGTTCGCGCGCGTGGCCAGTTGCACCAACTCGCTCGCACCGGTGACCTCGCTGACGATGGTGCCGCGATCGAGTCGGGTGAAATTGTCGGTCTCGCGATAGGTCCACGAGTCGCCGGCCTTGTACTGCGGGGCCGATATGCCCTGCGCGTGCGACCACGACGAGGCCAGGGAGACAACCAGGGCGCTCAGCGCAACCGCGCCGCGCAGCATATTGCGTCGATGCATGGAGGTTCCTTCCGTCAAATGCCCACGGGCGGGGCGAACGAGTGCATGTACGCGCGAGCCGCGCGGCCGGATGACACCCGCACCCGCAGTTGGCGCGCCGCGCTACGTTTCAAATGGCATCGAATCGGTTCAGAAAAACGCGGAGGGCGCGCTGAAGGCGGCGAACTGCGGAACGCACTGGCCGAGCGCCGTTCTGCAATTGTGCGCCGCACGCAATGTGGCTACAATCCCGCCTCCGCGTGGGGTGGTAGCTCAGCTGGGAGAGCGTCGCGTTCGCAATGCGAAGGTCGGGAGTTCGATCCTCCTCCACTCCACCAACGAAAAACATCGAAAGGGCCCGTAGCCGGGCCCTTTTTCATTGCGTGCCGGCCACCGGCGCCGTGCCCCGCCTGATCAGATCAGCGGATTCATCGACGTCTTGAGCAGTGCGCGCTGATCGATCTTGAAGATGTCGGCGAGCCAGTCGGCCATCAGCTCCTGGCCGATGGTGGGGTTGTCGTGCTGGCAGTGCTCGGCGCCGGTTTCATCGGGCGTGACGAAGCGCAGCGTCACGTTCTTGCCCCTGGCCTTGGCGTACTCGTAGACCTTGGTCGCGTGCGACATGCCGAGCACGTCGTAGCCGCCGTGGACGATGAGATAGGGGCAGCGCATGTCGTCGAGCACGCCATTCAGCGTGAACTGTTTCGCCCGCTCCTTGGCGGCCACCATGGTCGGCTCGCCGAACACCCACTTGATGTGCTCGGCCAGGCCGTGCGATTCGTCGGCGTTCTTCCAGAGATCGTAGATGTCCCAGATCGCGCCGTGCGAGATGCAGGCCGCGAGCCTGTGTTCCTTCGAGCCGGCACGCGCGGCGTAGTAGCCGCCGAGACTGGAGCCGCACACCGCGATGCGGCTCGCATCGACATCGCCGCGCTTGAGCAGCCAATCGATGCAGCGACCGATCGGCACCTCGTAGTCGGGACGGTTGGGCACCTTGTGCCGGCGCAGCGTGCCGCCCTGGCCCGGCCCGTCGATCATGAGCACCGCAATGCCGCGCTGAAGTGCCGCGTGCGCCTGCATGAACCACATTTCGTCCTTGATCGAGTCGAGCCCGCCCATGCAGATGAGCACCGGCTGGCGCGCAACCGGATACGGTGCCCGCACGAAGTAGCCGCAGATCGGCACGTTGTGCTCGAACGGAATGTCGACCACTTCGCCCGGGGGATTGAGATAGGCGATGAACTTCTTGCTGCACGCCTCCATCTTCTCGAACGTGACCAACCGGCGCCGGTCGTCGGGCGCGAGGAAGAACTCGGCCTGCCGAAAGTAGTCGGCGGCGCGCAGCCAGCAGTTCATCGCGGTGCGGATGTGGCCGGCGCGTTCTTCGTCGAGACCGCGCGACCAGTTGCGCTCGGCCACCACGTTCCACTCCTTGTGCCAGCTTTCCGTGTCGCCGGGGATGATGCGCGAGGCGATCAGGAACACCTCGCTCACCGAGCCGCCGCCTTCCTGCGTTTCGCCCAGCCCGCGGCGAAACTGGTATGCGAACCACGGATGCTCGGGCCAGTGATGCCAGCCGTACGGCTCGTAGTGGGGCAGCCGATTGCCGGTGACCTTTTCGATCAGGTTGTCTTCGGTGAGAACGTTATCGCTGGCCATGGACATTTCTCCTCGATCGATCCATCGACGGCGAACCATCGAAGGCAAACCCTCGACACAAGCAATTGAAACTGCTCGCGGAGCACGCGAGCAAACACCGCGCGCGTAGCTTAGCCCGAGTCGGCGGCCGGGCGAGTCACCAGATAACGTGCCCGCGCCATGGCCACGCGCGGACCTTGCGGGTGCGGTGCCTCGTCGTCATCGGCATCGAACGATTCATGGTGCGGCACCACTCCAGCCAGCGCGACCCCAGGCAGCGCCACCATCTGATCGATCGGGCTGTTCACGCCGCGCCCGCCGCGATTGAGCACGTGGGTGTAGATCATCGTCGTCGAGACGTCTTTGTGGCCGAGCAGCTCCTGCACCGTGCGGATGTCGTAACCCGCCTCGAGCAGATGCGTGGCGAAGCTGTGGCGCAACGTATGCGGCGTGGCCGGCTTGTGGATGCCGGCGATGCGCAACGCCTGCCGCATGGCGCGCTGGATCGACTGCTCGCTCGCGTGATGCCGGCGTACCGCACCGCTGCGCGGATCGGTGGAGAGCTGCGCCGACGGAAACACGTACTGCCACGCCCACTCGCGCTCGGCATTCGGGTACTTGCGAGCGAGCGCGAACGGCAGATACACATGCCCGCGCCCGGCGCGCAGCTCGGCCGCATGCAGCGCCCGCACGCGTTCGATGTGCGCGTGCAACGGCGAGGCCAGGCTCGCGGGCAGCATCGTCACCCGGTCGCGGAAACCCTTGCCCTCGCGGATCAGGATCTCGCGCCGCGCGAACCCGACATCTTTCACCCGCAGCCGCACGCACTCCATGATCCGCATGCCGGTGCCGTAGAGCAGCCGCAGCACCAGCCCGGTCGTGCCCTCGAGCGGGGCGAGCAGGCGCTGCACCTCGTCGCGCGTGAGCACCACCGGCAGGCGCTTGCCGCCCTTGGCCGACTCGACGCCGTCGAGCCAGGGCAACTCCACGCCCAGCACCTCGCGATAGAGAAACAGGATCGCGCTCTTGGCTTGGTTTTGCGTGGAGGCCGCCACGCGCCCCTCGACCGCCAAATGCGTGAGGAACGCCTCCACCGCATCGGCCCCCAGCCCGGCCGGGTCGCGCCCGCCATGAAACCAGACGAACCGCCGCACCCAGTCGACGTAGGAGTCTTCGGTGCGAATGCTGTAGTGCTTGAACCGGATGCGATCACGCAACCGCTCGAGCAGCCCGGCCGCGGTGTCGCTGCGCTGCGTCATATGCCTACCCCCGGTGAGTCCACCCTTGTCGGCCCTGAGAGGCCTGAGTAAAGTCGGGAAGCATCAGCCGAGTAAACAAATGGAATCCGACTGGAATTCGACAGAACCAGTCGAAAGCACCTGCCGTCCCGAGCAAGCCCCCTCAGGACCACTGTACATCCTTACACTAAACCGACGCAATACACCCCGTCACTTATGACGCACCCTATCCCGTCACAAACGACGCCCCACACCCCGTCGTTTAGGCAACAGACTTCTAGTTAGCGAGCATTCGTGAACCAGTTCCGCCTTTCGACGTCCGAGTCTTCGCGGCTCTACATTTTGGCGGCGGTCTCTTTGGTTGTTTTTCTCGCGCCCGTGCTCACCGTTGCGTACGTGGTTGCGGCAAATGGTGCGTCCGGTGTTTACGGAATCGAAGACTCGGTTGTTATCCCTGTCGCCGAGGCTCTTGTTGTGGCGCTTTTTACATTTGCATTATGTAGTCCAGTTGCGGCGCTGAGCTTTAGCGTGGCGGATGCGCCGTATTCCGGAAAGCAGGTGCCGCGTCGAATTGCGGCGTCATTGCTTGCGCTTCTTCCGTTGCTCGTTCTTGTTACTCAGCTTGTCGGTTGGGCGAATCCGCAGCACTATCCAATTGCGGTGGCGTATGGTCTGCCTGTTGGCTGGGTTGCTTGGACGCTTCTGCGGGTATTTAGGGCCAATGCTCGCTAACCCGTCGTTGCAGCCGACCTCCGCAAGCGGGCTTTCGCCCGCTTGCTCCGGCGGCTGAACTTTGAGTTAGCCCTCAGAGGTATGAACTACGTCTTCCCTCAATGCCTCGCCGGTCGGGTGGCCCCCGCTGTGTACTCGCGCTGGCTTCAGCGCAAGGCAGAGGCCCACGTTAAGAGCGATCGGAGGCGCGGCAATCCAAACGCCACGATTTCCACGTACAAGCAGGCGATTCACAAAGCTGTGGTCGCAAGCGGCGGTCGCGATGCATACACCGGGGAGAATCTGGACTGGTCACTGATCAGCCAGTACGACAACGAGAAGTCTAAGCAACTCGGACGGTCGTACAAGAAGGAGCTTGCAGCTCTTCCAACGCTCGATCACGTTGGTGACGGCCTGGGTGAGCCCGACTTCGTAATCTCATCGTGGCGCACGAATGACGCCAAACACGATCTCACACTGCAAGAATTTCTCGCGCTCTGTACTGCTGTTCTAAAACATCATGGCTACGTCATCGCTGAGGGCTAACCCTTCGCTGCACCTGACTTTCGCCAGCCGGCTGCGCCGCCTGTCGCCCGCAGGTGAGCTCAAACGTTAGGCCGCATGAAACAAGCACTACACGCGCTCGTCGCCTTCTTCCTCGCACTGCTGCTGGCGGACCAAGCGAGCAATGCATTGCTCAACGCAGCAAGAAGGCAACACCTCGCCCATCTGGAGCGCGGCGCTTGGTGGCCGCAGGGCTACGCGGCGTTGGAACTTTGGGAACTGATCGTCTATGTGGTGCTCTTTGCCCTACTTGGTGCGGCGTTTGGCTTGCTCTTTAAGCAGAGAAGATTCGCCGCTACGCTCGCTGTCCACTTGGGTGTGGCCTTCTCAGTAATTGCGTTCGTCGTCGAACCGGACTTGCCTTTTGTAAGGTACTCTCACGCGCCCGCATGGCTCTGGGTTCTGTCGTGGTCGGCCTTCTACATGCCAGCGCTGGCGTGCGTCTTCGGGGCACTCTTGGCTTGCAGGTTCACTGACCATACGCAACGCGCCAAGCATGCGGCCTAACCCGTCGTTGCACCCGACGCTCGCCAGCCGGCTTCGCCGTCTGTCGCCCGCGGGTGAACTCCAACGTTGGGCGTCACCTTGAGCCTGAGAGGCAGCGCCGAGCGGGTTGCAGTTGTCGCACAGTACACATCACAATCGATCAAGCAAACCAAGTCGGAATCGGCATGCCAAAAGTCAGCACCAAACTTGAAGCGCACATCCAGCATCACAAAGATGGAAGTCTTTGGGTCAAGGGTCAAGCACTCGATGGGCTTCCTACTGGCTTCTGGGAGTGGTTCCGCAAGAATGGTGTTCGCATGCGCTCTCGATTCTTCGAACGTGGAGAACAAGCTGGGGAATGGACGACCTACGACCAATCCGGCGCCGTCTACAAGGTGACCACCATAAAGCCGAAGGCAAAGGCCAAGTGAGGTGTTCCATGTATCCACTCTTGTCTGAGCTTCCGGTTCGCTCTGAGTCGCCTTGTCCACGAGAAGAGAAACCCGAGTCACTCGAAGCAGTGGCGCCCAACCCTTCGCTGCACCTGACTGGCTCCAGCGGGCTTCGCCCGCTTCCGCCAGCAGGTGAGCTCAAACGTGTGTGCCGGGCATGGCACAGAACTGGTCGGGTGCAAG
>CADECO010000157.1:10171-12164 GCA_902825905.1 uncultured beta proteobacterium | reverse complement strand
GTCACCAGCTCGGATGTGTCCTCTTCCAAGCGACAGCTTGGCGTCATTGACAAAGATTTGACCAATGATACAAATGTGCGGCGCCATGAAGCGGTCATTTGATTCCCGCGATACACGCGATCGGCGCGGCAACGACGACAAGAAACTGAGGATGGTTCGGGACCGTACGCGTCCGCGGAACGAAGCGGTTTCAACAACAAACCCAACCCATGTGAGGTAAGCCATGAAACGAAGTGCGAAGCTCAAACTTGCACTCGCTAGTGTCGTATGCGCGCTGCCTGGAATTGCAGGCGCTGCGATAGTCAATACAACAGCGGAGAACACCTATCTCAATCCCGCGTTGCTGAATGGATGGACGAGCAATCACCAGACTGGGGGTGACGGAATGGTTGCCGACCGTTGGGAACTTCCCAATGCGAACGGCGGATTGATCTCGCTCGGTGTCGACGGCAAGAACTGGAATTCGGTCTCGATCTACTACGGCACCGCGGCTGGATATGAATCCGGCGGATTGCTGGCGACGTTCGGTCCCAGCGATAACAATTTCAGCAATCAGGGTGCAGAGTTCACTTTGACCAACGGCATGATCCAGTCCGGATTCAACTACATCTGGTTCATCGGGACCACCAGCGGTCAGGGCGGCGACGGATACAAGGGCGTGGGCGCTGTGGATCTCGCCCCCGTCCCCGAACCCAGCACCTGGGCAATGCTGCTCGCCGGCCTGGGCATGCTGGGATTCATGGCGCGTCGCCGAGCCAAGCAAGCCTGATCGATTAGCGCCTCGCATCCTCGAAGGGCGCCTCCGGGCGCCCTTTGTGTTTCTCGCGTCGCTGTCCGCTACCACCCCACGCGCACCCGCCCGATCGCCATCGCGGTGGCCGCTTGCGTGGGCTCCACCACCGGAATGCCCACCTCGCGCTCCACGCGCTCGCGATACTGCGCCATGCCGGCGCAACCCATCACCACCGAGTTCGCGCCGTCGTCGCGCAGCGCCGCCGCCACTTCGATCATGCGGCCAAGCGTTTTCTTCTCGTCGGACAGCTCCACCACCGGCAGGCCGACGGCGCGTTCGTTGGCCAGGCGGCTCTGCACGCCCATCGCGTTGATCATGCGCAGATGGCGCGGGATCGAACCGGGCAGGATCGCAATCACCCCGAAGCGCTGACCGAGCGTCAGCGCGGTGAGAATGCCGCTCTCCATGATGCCCAGCACTGGCTTTTTCGTGATCTCGCGCACCGAGTGCATGCCCGGGTCGCTGAAGCACGCGATGACGAATGCGGCAGCTTTCGCATCGAGCTCGCTCACCAGTTTGCAGAGCGGCGTGATCACGCCGTCGACGTCGCGTTGCGTCTGAATCCCGGGCGGCCCTTCTTTCAACGTCAGGGCCTCGATGCGCGGGCCGCCGGCCGAGCGCAGCGGCTCTACGGCGCGATCGATGCCCTGGGTGACGGCCTCGGTGGAGTTCGGATTGATCACGTAGACGGTCTGACTCACGGCGGCTCCCTGTGCAGCATTGCGATCGGTGCGGCGTCGCGCCTACGCCTGCACGGCGTTGCGACGATGCCCGCTATTATCGCCGCTCGACCTCTCCATCGAGACAGAACATGGCCGAATTCGATCTGACCATCCGCGGCGGCACCGTAGCGACTGCCACCGAGACCTTGCGCTGTGACGTCGGTGTGCGCGGCGGCAAGGTCGTCGCGCTTGCCGACAAGCTCGCGCCCGGTGCGCGCGACATCGACGCCGCCGGACGGTACGTGCTGCCCGGCGGCATCGACAGCCACTGCCACATCGAGCAACTCTCGGGCATGGGCATCATGTCGGCCGACGATTTCTACAGCGGCACGGTGTCGGCGGCGTTCGGCGGCACCACCACGATCATCCCGTTCGCCGCACAGCATCGCGGCACCTCCGTCACGGCCACCGTCGCCGACTATCACGAGCGCGCCCGCACCAAGGCGGTCATCGACTACGGGTTTCATCTCATCATCGG
>CADECO010000157.1:8469-10071 GCA_902825905.1 uncultured beta proteobacterium | reverse complement strand
GAGGCCGAGGCGACGCATCGCATCATCACCTTGTCGCGGCTGATCGACGTGCCGGTGCTGATCGTGCACGTGTCGAGCATCGAGGCCACCAACACCATCCGCTCGGCGCAGACGCTGGGCGCGCGCATCTTCGCCGAGACCTGTCCGCAGTATCTGGTGCTCACCGCCGAGGACATGGATCGCCCCGGCGTCGAGGGTGCGAAGTGGTGCTGCAGCCCGCCGCTGCGCGACAAGGCGGCGCAGGAGGCGATCTGGGCCGGATTGAAGAACGGTACGTTCCAGACGTTCTCGTCCGATCACGCGCCGTACAAGTTCGATGAAACCGCGAAGATCCCACGCGGCGAACAGACCACGTTCAAGGAGATGGCCAACGGCGTGCCCGGCATCGAGATGCGCCTGCCGATCCTGTTCTCCGAAGGCGTGCTCAAGGGCCGGATGACGATCAACGAGTTCGTCGCGCTGGCGTCCACCAATCACGCGCGGATGTACGGCCTGTATCCGCAGAAGGGCACGATCGCCGTCGGGGCCGACGCCGACATCGCGATCTGGAATCCCGACATCGAGAAGCGCATCGACTATTCGCTGATGCACGACGCCGTCGGCTACACCCCGTATGAGGGGCACACCTACAAGGGCTGGCCCGAGATCGTTACCAGCCGTGGCCGCATTGTGGTCGAGCACGGCAAATTGCACGTCGAGCGTGGCTCGGGGCGGTTCATCGCGCGTGGTGCACCCGCGCCGGTGGCGATGGCCAGGCAGGGCGGCGGACGACCCACCGCGCTCAAACGCTGGATCGCGCCGTAGGGGTCAATCAATGGTTCGCGCCTTGCGCACGCTTTCGATCAGCGAGGCCTTGAGCAGATAGGCCTTGTGCTTGCGCGGATCGTCGACGATGCCGCGCAATTCGTCGAGCCGCTCCTTGCGTACCTGTGGATCGCGCTCCTCGAGCCGACGCTTGTTCGCCACGGTGACCTGCTGCACGTATTCCACGTTCAGCGGCCGCCGGCGCCGGTCGTAGCGATCGAGCACCGTTTCGTCGCGCTCGCCACGCTGGATCAAATCGAACAGTTCGGCCAGCTCCAGTCCGTCGTGCACGCCGCTGTTCATGCCCAGGCCGCCCATCGGATTGTTCACGTGCGCGGCATCGCCGGCGAGGAACATGCGTCCGGTGCGAAAGCTGCTCGCGACGCGTTGATGGAATTTGTACAGCCCGCGATAGTGGATGTCGTAGCGGTCGGCCTTGGGCCAGAAGTACTGCAATCGCTCCTGCACTGCGGCGTCCGACAGCAGTTCCTCGTCGGGGGCATCGCTGCCATCGGGTGAGATCACCCGCCACATGCCCTTGAAGTCGTTGCCCGACACCTTGAACAACAGCACGAACCGGTTCGGATCGGCGAAGTAGTTGCGATTCGAGTAGCCGAACTTCGCCTCGAAATCGTATGGCGTGGTCAGGCCGACGAAGCGTTCGGGGAACGTGTAGCCCTCGAATTGCACGCCGCACGCCTTGCGCACGAGGCTGCGCGCACCGTCGGTGCCGACCAGATAGTCACCGGTGAACCGGCGCGGACCATCGGGCGTGCGGCACTCGGCCCATACGCCGTC
>CADECO010000157.1:6967-8369 GCA_902825905.1 uncultured beta proteobacterium | reverse complement strand
GCGCGCGGCTTCTCGTCGTAGCGCGCATCGGCTTCGAGCACGGTGACGTCCAGGCCGCGCTGCGCCATCGCCAGCGCGGTGATGGTGCCGACGGGGCCGGCGCCGATCAGCAGCACCTTCAACGTTCGCGCCATTCAGTGTGCCGCTCCGGAAAAATCCATCGGCAGACGGCACTCGGCGACGCGGATGCGCTTCATCGGCGCGGGCGTGTTGCGGCTGCGGCCCACGAAGCGTGGCACGCCGTCGGTGATGACCGCGCCCACCGCGGCGATATCGCCGTTACGCAGCGCATCGAGCGCGTTGTGCTTCGAGCCGCCGACGCACGCGTCGATGAGCACCACATCAGCGTCCTTGCCCGGCTGGATGAAGCCGCAGTTCAGCCGATAGACCTTGGCGTTGTTGCCGGTGGCCGCGGCGATCGCCCACTCCACAGGCATGTCCGAAAGGCTGGCGAGGTGCGAGATCGTGTACAGCATGCCAAGCGGCATGATGCCGCTGCCGGTGGGGGTGTCGGTGGCGATGAGGAATCGGTCGAATTGATCAATGTTGCGCACCAGCTTGCCGATCCACAGCGTGGTGCGCAGATTCCCCGCGGTGCAAACCTGCAGCGCGATGCTGCTTTCGTTGACCAGCCGCGGATAGTCTTCGTCGGGCATCGCCACCGGACCGCCGTTCACGTGGAACGACACGTCGGGCTGGATCTTGAGCAGATGATCGGCCCAGATACCCGAGGAACCCGGGATCGACGAGCCGCCGGTGTGGATCATCGTGACCATGCCGTGCTTTTTCGCCCACGCCGTCATCGGCGCGTATTCGTAGGGCGTCTTCACCGCGCCGAACCCGGCCTTGGCGAGCCATACGCCCTTGCGCGCGATCTCGGCGAAGTCGTCCTCGGTGAGGCCCGGCTCCATGATCACCGAGCCTGCCCACACCCGCATGCCGCCGGGCCGGAAGTGCTCGAAGCATTTCATTGCCGCGACCGCCAGCGCCTTCACGCCCTCAGGATCCTTCGGACGGCCGGTGACGTGAACTTCGGAGGCGCTGATCGCGGTGGTGACGCCGCCGTGGGTGTAGCTCTCCAGGAAGCCGACCGTCTTCTGTCGCGGCGTGTAATCGCCGAAGGTGTTGTGCACCTGCGAATCGATCAGGCCAGGCATGGCGGTGGCGCCGTCGGCATCGATCACGACGTCGCAGCCGCGCAGTGCCTCGGCGCTCACTGAGCCGGCGGCGACGATCTTGCCGGCCTCCATCAGGATCGCATCGCCCTTGACGTAGGGCTCGCGCCAGTCGCCGCTCAGGATCGTGCCCAGATTGATGACCGCGGTCTTCATCGTGATTCGCTCCGTGGCAACAACCGCCTATTTGCGTCCGTGTTTGTGATCGTGTTTGTCGTCGTGTTTGT
>CADECO010000157.1:3977-6867 GCA_902825905.1 uncultured beta proteobacterium | reverse complement strand
GGCTGAGCGTGCCCCCGAGCCTGGTCAGTTGCTTCTCGGCCCCATCATTCGGCGCGATGCATAGTGAGCCCTCGCCGATCTGCGCGAGGATGTGCTCGCTGCCCAGATAGAACGCGGCCCGCGCCAGCGCTGTCCGATCACTGAACGACGCTTGCACCACGGTCTCCGGTGCAGCTTCGATCTGGATCACGCGGCCATCGGAAGCGACGCCCAGGTCGCCGTCATGCAGCACGCCGCCGTCGCTCAGGCTCACCTTCACCTCCTCGCCCGAATCGAGCTTGCCGGGCGCATCGCTGTTGCTCCGGTGTGCAAGCGGACCGCGCAGGCGCCCGCCGATCTTGAGGTTGTAGGCGGTGCCTTTGACTTTGAGTTTGGTGCGGATTTCGAGCATGGTCGGACCGGTGTGCGGATGGCGAAACCCGCGATCGTAGTGGAACCGGCCGCTTCGGTGGAAGCGCCGTCATTGCGGCGCTCGTTCCGCGATCAGCCTGCGGGCGCAGGCGCTGCGAACTCGAACGCGCGGCCAGGCGCCGCTGCGAGCAACGCCTTGGTGTACGGATGGGTCGGGTTGCCGAACAACTCACGCGTGGGCCCCTGCTCGACGATGCGGCCTTTTTCCATCACCAACAGCCGATCGCACAGTCGTGCGGCGACGCGCAGATCGTGCGTGATGAACAACATGGCGATGCGCAGCCGCGCCTGGATCTCTTCCAGCAGCGTCAGAATCTGCGCCTGCACCGAAACGTCGAGCGCCGACACCGCCTCATCGGCGATCAGCAGGTGCGGCTCGAGCGCCAGGGCGCGGGCGATGCAGATGCGCTGGCGTTGTCCACCGGAGAACTCGTGCGGATAACGCTCCAGCGCAGCAGGGGCAAGGCGCACCAGCGTCATCAGCTCTTCGGCCCGGCGCCACGCGTCGGCGCGACGCACGCCGAAATTCATCGGCCCTTCGATGATCGCCTGGCCGACCGTGCGGCGCGGGTTGAGCGAACGGTAGGGATCCTGGAACACGATCTGCACGCGGCGGCGGAACTCGCGATCGGCGCCGCCGGCGAGCTTTACCCGCTTGCCGTGCAACTCCAGCACGCCCGCGGTGGCATCGATCAGCCGCGCTACGCAGCGTGCCACCGTCGATTTGCCCGACCCCGATTCACCGACGATGCCCACCGTTTCGCCGCGTCGGACCACCAGGTCGACCTCGTCGACCGCGCGCACGCTTTCGCCACGGCGCAGGAACGTGCCGCCTTCGTAGACCTTGGTGAGGCGCGTGGCGGCGACGATCTCCTCGATCTCCACGCCCGTATCGGCCGGCGGCGGCGTGAGGCTCGGCACCGCTCCAACCAGCATCTTCGTGTAGGGATGCCGCGGCGCGCGCAACACCTCCAGCGGCGGACCTTGCTCGACCAGCACGCCCTTTTGCAACACCGCGACGCGATCGGCGATCTCGGCCACGACGCCGAAGTCGTGGGTGATGAACAGCACGCCGGTGTTGCGATCGCGCTGCAGCCGTCGGATGAGCTTGAGGATCTCGGCCTGCGTGGTCACGTCGAGCGCGGTGGTCGGCTCGTCGGCAATCAGCAGCGCCGGTTTGAGGATCAGCGCCATGGCGATCATGATGCGCTGCCGCTGGCCGCCGGAGAGCTGATGCGGGTAGGAGGCGTAGATGCGCTCCGGATCAGGCAGGCGTACCTGATCGAGCATTGCCAGCACGTGCGCTCGGCGCATCGTTGCATCGGCCGGCGCATGGTAGGCGAGCAGCTCGTCGAGCTGCCTGCCGCAGGTCATCACCGGATTGAGGGCGGTCATCGGCTCCTGGAAGATCATCGCCATGCGCGTCCCGCGCAGCGCGCGCAGTCGGTCGGCCGGCGCGCCGAGCAGGCTCTCGCCTTCCAGCCTGATCTCACCGCGCAGCACCGACACTTCGCGCGGCAGCAGGCCCATCACCGCCTGCGCGATCACCGATTTACCCGAGCCCGATTCCCCAAGCAGGCACATGACCTCGCCGCGCGCCACGTTGAGGTTCACATCGGTAACGGCATTGGCGCGATCGCTGCCCCCGGGCAGCGTGATCGTGAGCCCGCGCAATTCAAGCGCGGGCGATTCCGCTTGATCGAGCTCGCTCACGATTGCAGCGCGGCACGCAGTTGCTCGGCGTAACGCTCGAGCGCCTCGCGTGATGGTCGCTGCGCGGGCCAGGTAAGGGCCGCTCCGTCGTTCTCGTGGCGGGGCAGCACGTGCAGATGGAAATGCATCACCGTCTGCCAGCCGGGTGCTTCGTTGGCCTGCAGCAGCGTCATGCCGCCGGGGGCGAACGCCTTCTTAGCCGCGCGGGCGATGTGGGTGGCGGCGCGAAACACGGCCGCGGCCTGCGTATCGTCCAGGCCGTAGATGTTCTCCACGTGCGCGTTGGTGGCGACGATCGTGTGCCCCGGATTGACCTGGCCGATATCCATGAACGCGATCGTGTGCGCGTCCTCGTACACCTTGCAGGCGGGGATGTCGCCCGCGACGATCTTGCAGAACACACAATCCATGTCTGTCTCCTCGGCTGTCGCTGCCGTGGGTTGTATTGCCGCGACGATTCTTGCGGTGCTTGCAGCGACGGTTATTGGCCGGTGCGCTTGGCAAAGCGCGGGTCGAGCGTGTCGCGCATGCCATCACCCATGATGTTTACCGCCAGCACCGTGAGCGCCAGGAACACGCCCGGAAAAAACACGTTGTGGGGGTACTGGGTGAACTGCACCCGACCCTCGGCCATGATGTTGCCCCAGGTGGGGATATCGGTGGGCAGACCCACGCCCAGGAACGACAGGATCGCCTCCACCAGGATGGCCGAGGCACAGATGTAGGTGCCCTGCACGATGAGCGGCGCCAGGCAGTTGGGCAGGAT
>CADECO010000157.1:0-3877 GCA_902825905.1 uncultured beta proteobacterium | reverse complement strand
GACACGCGCGAACCGTAGAGCACGCGGCTGTAGATGTCGCGCCCGAAGCTGTCGCTGCCCATCCAGAAGCGGTGCTCGAAGGTGTTGCCGTCGAGGTCGGTGAGTTCGGCCCGCTCGCCAGGCAGCAGATCGCGATTGACCGGGTCGAACAGGGTTGGATCGACCGTACCTGCGAACGGGGCGGCCAGCGCGATGAGCAGCAGCAGCGCCAGGGTGCCGCCGCCAAGCAGGATCGATGGATTGCGTCGCAGCCGCTGCCACAAGGTGGGCCGCACGACGAGCGGGACGTCGTCATCGACGACGGCGATGCCCTGCGGGGCCCCGAGCGGCGTGCTCATCGCTCGAAGCTCATCGGAGCCGCGTTGCATGGCACTGGAAAGCGCGCGCCCAAGAAAAAGCCTCCGAAGCGAAACCTTCGGAGGCCCAGGAGCTTCCCGTGAAGAGGAGAAGCTGATCGCGCATCGATAGTAGTCATGCGAGTGCGTGTCGGCCAGGTCTTACGTCACTTGTTCGGGCAGCTCGTGTCAACCGCGCCACTCAGTAGCGGATGCGCGGATCGAAAAGCAGATAGGAAAGGTCAACTAACAGATTGATCAGCACGTACGCAACCGAGAAGAACAGGATGACACCCTGGATCGTGGGGAAATCGCGCGCCAGCACCGCATCGACGGTCAGTCGGCCCAGTCCGGGAATTGAATAGACGCTCTCGGTCACCACGACCCCGCCGATAAGCAGCGCGATGCCGATGCCGATGACCGTGGCGATCGGCACCGCCGCGTTGCGCAGCGCATGACGCACCACGACGCGGCTCTCGGGCAGCCCCTTGGCGCGCGCGGTCCGCACGTAATCCTCGGTGAGCGTCTCCGACACCGCGGCACGCGTCACGCGAGCAATGAGCGCGATGTAGATCACCGACAGGGTGATCGCCGGCAGGATGAGGTGGTGCAGAAACCGGCCGAAGCCATCTTTCAGCGGCACGTAGCCCTGCACCGGAAACCAGCCGAGCTTCACCGAGAACACGTAGATCAGGATGTAACCCAGCACGAACACCGGGATCGAGAAGCCGAGTACCGAGAATCCCATCAGCGCGCGATCGAGCCAGCCGCCATGGCGCCACGCGGCGAGCACGCCGAGCGGGACTGCGACGCCGACCGCGATCAGGATCGTCAGCGTGGCCAGTGCAACGGTCGGCTCCAGGCGCTGGCCGATCAGCTCGGTCACGGTCATCTTGAAATAGAACGACTCGCCGAGCCGTCCACGCAGCATGTCGAACAGCCAGCTGCCGAACTGCAGTACCAGTGGCCGGTCCAGCCCGAGATGCGTTCTGATCCTGGCGATCTGTTCGGGCGTGGCGTTGTCGCCCGCCATGATCGCGGCCGGATCGCCCGGCGTCAGGCGCAGGATCAGAAACACCACCACCGCCACGATCAACAGCACCGGGACGGTCGCGGCGATGCGCTTGAGCAGGAAAGCCAGCATGGTGGGATCGACTGGGTGAGGCGATCGAAATGGGCGACCGTCGTGAGGGGTCTCGTCCGCAGGGCGCGCAGATTAGCGCAGATCGCGCAGACGGCCGATCCGAGCAGGCCGCCGGTGGTGGACGCGAACGCGAGCGGTCAGGCGCGTCGTACCTGTAACGATTCGTCCACCGACCGAAGGAGTCTCGGGGCGAGCACCTCTGCTCGAGCGACGGCGAGCCGATCGCCCCGAAGAACCGATAATCGCGCCCGATCGATCGCCATCGCGCCTGGAAGCCACATGCCCATTCTTCGCAGCCCCCTCGTCATGGATGCCGGCATTATGGCGCGCGCGCCGCGCTACGTTGCGCGCGATGGCCGGGCGGCGGCGCGCGCTTCATGATCGCTGTATCCGAGCCACGCGCCGACGCGGCCCTGGTGTGGTTTCGCCGCGATTTGCGCGTGGTCGATCACACCGCGCTTGCTCAGGCGTTGCGGGCCCACGCGCAGGTGTACTGCGCCTTCGTGCTCGACGCGGATATTCTCGGCAGGATCCGCGGCAACGCGATGCGGCGCGTGGCCTTCCTGCACGCATCGCTCGTCGAACTGGACGCGAACCTGCGCGAGCGTGGCGGCGGTCTGCTCGTTGCGCAGGGGCAGGCGCACGAAGCCATCGGCCGCCTGGCGCGTGCACTGGGCGTGACGACGGTCTACGCCAATCGCGACTACGAACCGGGGGCGATCGCACGCGATCAGAAGGTGGCGGCCGGATTGCGGGAGATCGGCGTCGCTCTCATCACGCACAAGGATCAGGTCGTGTTCGAGCGCGACGAGGTGCTGACCCAGCAGCGCACGCCGTTCTCGGTGTTCACGCCGTACAAGCGCGCCTGGCTTGCCAGGCTGCGCGACGACGATCTGCGTGGGCATGAGGTGGATCGCTTTGCCGCGCGGCTGGCTGCGGTCCCGCCGTTGCAATTGCCTGGGCTCGATGAGCTGGGGCTGGAGGCGCATCACGCACTGCCAAGCGGCGTTGTCGCGGGTGCGCAGGGCGCGAAGCGACTGCTCGCGGATTTTGCGCGGCGCATCGACGAATACCACGCGCGGCGCGACTTCCCGGCAGTGAAGGGTCCCTCGTATCTCTCGGTGCACCTGCGCTTCGGCACGCTGTCGATTCGCGAGGCGGCGCGGCTGGCGCGTGGCCGATCGAGCGAGGGCGCGAGCACGTGGCTGTCGGAGCTGATCTGGCGCGAGTTCTACTTCATGATCCTCGCGCACCATCCGCGCGTGATCGACCACGCCTTTCGCCCCGAGTACGACGCGATTCGCTGGGACGATGACGAGCAGAGCTTCGCGGCTTGGTGCGAGGGGCGCACCGGCTACCCGATCGTCGACGCGGCGATGCGCCAGATGAACCAGACCGGCTACATGCACAACCGGCTGCGCATGATCGTCGCGTCGTTTCTCACCAAGGATCTGGGCATCGACTGGCGCGCGGGCGAACGCTATTTCGCCGAGCAGCTCATCGACTACGAACTGGCGGCCAACAACGGCGGCTGGCAATGGGCCGCATCGACCGGCTGCGATGCGCAGCCGTACTTTCGGATCTTCAACCCGGTTACGCAGTCGCAGCGGTTCGATCCGCAGGGCAAGTTCATTCGCCGCTACGTGCCGGAACTGGCCGGGGTGCCCGACAAGCACATCCACGCACCTTGGATGCTGCCCTCGGTCGATCAGGCCGCGCTCGATTGCACGATCGGCCGCGACTACCCCGCGCCGGTGGTCGATCACGCGCAGGCACGGGAACGCACGCTGCAACGCTTTGGCAAGGTCCGGCGCAGCGAATAAACGTTTGCGCGTGCCCGCCTCAGCGCTGCAGTGCCATCAAGCGATTGAAGACCTTCTTGATCGTCGGCGTGACGCGGGTGCGGTTGTAGGCGTCACCGCATTGCCGGATCGCCTCGGCGAGTGTCGGATACGGATGGATCATGTTGGCCAGACGTCCTAGCCCGACGCCGGCCTGCATTGCGACCGTGATCTCGCTGATCATGTCGCCTGCGTGCGGGCCGACGATCGTCGCACCGAGGATCGTGTCGGTACCTTTCTTCACATGGACTTTCACGAAGCCCTCGGTCTCGCCTTCGAGAATCGCGCGATCGACGTCGTGAAAGTGCCGTGAGTAGGTGGCGTGTTCGATGCCGCGTTCGCGCAGATCGCTTTCGTAAAGCCCCACGTGCGCGACTTCCGGATCGGTGAATGTCGCCCAGGGCACCAGCAGCTTCGAATACTGGTCGCGCCCCAGGAACAGCGCGTTGCGGATCACCAGCCGCGCCATGAAGTCCGCCATATGCGTGAACTGGTAGCGGCTCGCCACGTCGCCGACCGCGAAGATGTTCGGATTGCTCGTCTGCAGTCGGTCGTTG
>CADECO010000156.1:6231-12179 GCA_902825905.1 uncultured beta proteobacterium | reverse complement strand
CATCACGACCAGCGACGGCCACAGACGCACTCATCGATGCCGCCGCACTCGCCGTTGCGCTCACCGACGCCCCCACCGCCGAACTGCTTTCAAGGCGCGCTGCCGGCGTCGGCGCCTTGTCTCGCACCGGCACCTTGTCGCGAAACAGGTGGACGTAGCGTGACTCGCGCCGGCCCGGGTCGCGCGGCAGCTTCGTCACGAACGGTCCGTCCTCGCGGCTTGCCAGGCCGTCGAGCACTTGCTCGAGCTCCTCGACGTCCTTGAACGCAGCCAGACGGCTGGCCCGACTGCGCAACTCGCCCGGCATCTGACCGTCGCGCAGCAGGAGCTCGCACACGATCGCCACCTCCTGCGGCGTGAACTTGAGACTGCCGAACTCGGAATTGCAGAACCGATGGCGATACTTGCTGACGCGATTGCCGAACCCTGTTTCGGCAACGACCAGCCGGTTGCGAGTGAGGTCCATCAAACAGTGCTCGACTTCCTTCTCCGGCAACTCCATGACCGGATCGCGATTGTTCTTCTGATTGCACCCGTTCACCAGCGCGTTGAGCGAAAGGGGATATTGCTCGGGCGTGGCGATCTCCTTTTCCAGGAGACAGCCGATCACGCGAGCCTCGAGCGGCGTCAGAGCGATGGCAGCAGTCATGCGGCCATTATCGCCCAGCCAAGCGCGTGATCCCACTCGACCCATCGCCCGTCGAATCGGACAACGAACCGATGGTAAGGTCACGCGCTCCTAGATCGTCCGGATGTCACGCATGGCCAGCACCGTCATCGATTCCGCCCTGTTCCGCGACGCATTCGGCACCCCGGCGATGCGCGCCGTGTTCGACGATCGCTCGCTCGTCGCGCGCTACATCGAAGTCGAAGTGGCGCTTGCCCGCGCCGAAGCCCGCTGCGGCGTGATTCCCCCGGCTGCGGCAGACGTGATCGCGCGCGAGTCGAGCATCGATCGGCTCGACTTCGATCGGCTGCGACGCGAGACCGACAACGTCGGCTATCCGATCCTGCCGCTGGTGCATCAACTGGTACCGATGTGCGGCGAGGCAGGTCGCTACGTCCATTGGGGCGCGACGACGCAGGACATCATGGATACTGCCAATGTGCTGCAGGTTCGCGAAGCCCTGGCGCTGATCGAGGCCGACCTCACCGCGTTGCGCGAGATCCTTGCGCAACTCGCGCAAAAGCACCGCGATACCCCGATGGCCGGTCGCACCCATCTGCAGCAGGCGCTGCCGGTGACCTTCGGCTACAAGGTGGCGATCTGGCTGGCAATGTTCGACCGGCACCAGCAGCGCCTGGCGCAGTTGCGCGAGCGCGTGCTGGTCGTCGAATTTGCCGGAGCGGCCGGCACGCTTGCATCGCTCGGTCCCGACGGATTCGCGGTACAGGAAGCACTGGCGCAGGAACTGCGACTCGGTGTGCCGACGACCACCTGGCACGTGGCACGCGACGGCTTCGCCGAGACGGTCAACCTGCTCGCGCTCATCACCGGTTCGCTCGGCAAGATCGCACTGGACGTGATGCTGCTGGCGACTACCGAACTGGGCGAAGTGAGCGAACCGTTCGTCCCTGGCCGCGGCGCGAGCAGCACCATGCCGCAGAAGCGCAATCCGATCTCCAGCGAACTGATGCTGGCAGCGGCCAAAGCGGTGCGTCAGCACGCCGGACTCATGCTGGATGCCATGGTGCAGGATTTCGAACGCGCCACCGGCCCGTGGCATGCGGAATGGATCGCGCTTCCCGAAGCTTTCGTGCTGGCCGCCGGCGCGCTGCACCAGGCGAAGTTCGCGTTGGGCGGACTGGTCGTCGACACCGTACGCATGAAGCAGAACCTCGCGATGAGCAACGGGCTGATCGTCGCCGAGGCGGTGATGATGGGGCTGGCGCCCGCGATCGGCCGGCAACCCGCGCACGATCTGGTGTACGACGCATGCCGCACGGTCAACGACAAAGGCGGCACGCTCGCCGATGCGCTGTGCGCCATGCCCGAGATCACCCGGCACTTCAATCGCGACGCGATCGAGCGGCTCACCGATCCGGCGAACTATCTGGGGTTGTCCGCGCAGATGGTCGACCGGGCGCTGGCCGCGTCGCGCCAACTCAGAAAAGGATCGCCATGACTACCGCACGCCGTGAAATGACCATGGTGGCGTTTCTGCAGGCGCAGAACTGCTCCAACTACGTGGGCTCCTGGCGGCACCCTGCTTCGGCCAGCGACTTCACCACCGCCGAGTACTACCAGCGTATCGGCCGCGCGGTCGAGCACGGCAAATTCCACCTGGCATTCTTCGACGACCGCCTGGCGATGCCCGATCTGCTCAACCGCGATTATCGCGAGGCGGTGCGCCACGGCGTGCGCGTGGTGAAGATGGATCTCATACCGCTGCTCACCGCGATCGGCATGTCGACGCGCCACGTCGGACTGGGCGGCACATACTCCACGACCTACTACGAGCCCTATCACGTAGCCCGCGTGTTCGCCACGCTCGATCTGATGATCGACGGCCGCGCGGCGTGGAATGTGGTCACGTCTCTCAACCACTCCGAAGCGCTCAACTTCGGCCGCGACGCGCATCCCGATCACGATCTGCGCTACGACATCGCCGACGAGTTCATGGAGGTGGTGCTCGGCCACTGGGACACCTGGGAGGACGACGCCATCGTGCTCGACAAGGCGAGCGGACTGTTCGCCGACCCGGACAAGGTCCATCGACTCGACTTCAAGGGCAAGCACTTCCGCTCGAAGGGGCCGTTCACCGTGCCGCGCTCCAGGCAAGGCCGACCGGTGATCATCCAGGCGGGCCAGAGCGGGCGCGGCCGCACGTTCGCCGCACGCTGGGCCGAACTCGTGTTCGCGATCTTCGCCAACATCGACATCGCCAAACGCACCTACAAGGATCTCAAGGCGCAAGTTGCGAGCTTCGGACGCGACCCGGCGAACGTGCGGCTCACGCCCGCCTGCTACGTCGTCGTCGGCGAGACCAAGACCATCGCGGAGGACAAGCGCGCGACCATTGCTGCGCAATCGAAGATGGTCGATCAGCTCGCGCTGCTGTCTGAAGCGCTGAACTTCGATTTCGGCTCCAAGGCGTTGCACGATCCGTTCACGCAGGATGAACTCGACGGGATCATCGGACTGCGCGCCGTGCTCGACCGCGTCGTGCACCTGTCGGGTAAACAGAATCCGACGCTCGACGATTTCGTGCGGTTCTCCAACCGCGGCACGATCAACGAACTGCCGGTGTTCTGCGGTACGCCAAGCGAGGTGGCCGATCAGATGGAGGAGTGGTTCGTCGGCGAAGCCTGAGACGGTTTCGTGGTGGCTGCGCCAGTCATTCCCGGTGCGTACGAAGATTTCGCGCGGCTGGTCGCACCGGAGCTGCAGCGGCGCGGACTATTACATCGGCAATACGCCGGCACCACGTTGCGCGAAAACCTGGGATTTCCCAACGCGCAGCGGGGCGACTGGCGCACGAAGGGGTAGATCGGAAGCATCGCGGCAGGCGAACGGTGCGGAGCCCAACATCGTAGTCAGGCGGACAAGAATGCCACCGCCTGCTCCCGCGCCGGCGGTGCCGCGTCATCACGTTGGCGATCACGTGTGGCGACGCCTGCGCTACCGGCTCGACTCGAAGCGATCAGACCGAGATCGGCTTGACCCACTCCGCCACGGCGTTTAACATTTCGTCCGCTATGTCCTAGTTGTATCGCGGAAACCGAGTTGCGCCAGCTAGGCGCGCCGTCGCTCTGCACCGGCGACCTGCGTCTCCGCAGTCAGGCCGCATCCATCACCAAAAAGAGAGGAACGCTGACCCCGCTTCGCACCGAAGCGGCGTGTCGACGCGCGCCTTGCTCTACGCGACGCAGATTGCGTGGGTATGACAGCAGACCGTTCATAACAAGTTACCGACGACCGGGGGCACAACAGCGTCGCATGCGATGTGAAGATGTGTCCGACTGCGATTGTCGCGTTCGACGTGGATCGCTCGTTCCGACACGAACATTTCCAAGGAGAACCCCTCTGTGAGCGCCAGGCTTTACGACAGCATTTCGGTAAGTGAGTGGACTGGAAGAGCAGGAACGGCACGCGAAGCTTTCATCATCGCGCGCCCGAGAGGACGCAGCACCTTCAAACGCCAGACCGATCAGCTCTTCGACGCTTACGAAACAGCGCTGGCCGGATTGAAGCTCGATCTCGATTCGGGCATCGGCGCGACGATCTTTCTCTCCGACTCGGCCAATCAGGAAGAAATGGTCCGTGCGCACCGCGGCTTCGAGCGCATGACCGCGGCCGGCATCCCGATCACCATCGTGCAGCAGCCCCCGGTGGGCACGCGCGTGGCGATGCAGGTTCACCATGCGCATCGGGGCGGCACCGATGCGGTGCGGCGCAAGCTCGATGTGCCCGGCGCGCGCGAACGCGCGATGGGGCTGTCGATCGAACACGGTCCGTACCGGTACGTTTATCTGCGCAACCTGCTCTCCACCGCGCACGGTGATTGCGCAGCGCAGACCGAACAGCTGTTCGGCACACCGGGCGAAGCCGCACAGTCGAACGGCATCACGCTGCCGCAGGTGGTGCGCACCTGGCTGTACGTCAACAGCATCGACGTGAACTACGCCGGGGCCAGCTCCGGCCGCAATCGCGTGTTCGATCGCTTCGGCATCAACCACGAAACCGGCTTCCCTGCCAGCACCGGTATCGAGGGCCGCTCCTCCGAATCGCAAGACTCGTTGCTGCTCGACGTGCACGCCATCCAGGGCCTGCAGCCGGGCCAGAACCGCGCGATGCAGGCGCCGACCCACATGAATCCGACGGTGGAGTACGGCGTGACGTTCGAGCGCGGGCGCGAGGTGGTGTTCGGCGACCGGCGTCACCTGTTCGTCTCGGGCACCGCCAGCATCGACAACCAGGGGCAGATCCAGCACATCGGCGATGTGCAGCGCCAGACCGAACGCGCGATCGAGAACGTCGAGGTGATGCTGCGCAACAGCGGCGCGGCGCTCGAGTCGATGCGCTACTTGCTGGTCTACCTGCGCGACCCGCTCGATGCCGATCTGGTCGAGCGCGGCATCAACGCCAGCGTGCTCAAGGATGTGCCGCACGTACTGCTGCGCGCGCCGGTCTGCCGGCCCAAGTGGCTGGTGGAGATCGAAGGCATCGCGATCGACGGCAAGGGCAACACCGACTTCGCGCCATACTGAGGCTGATCACAACCGGTTGCGGCGCTCGGGTATGGTTGCAACTTGCGCTCCGGGCGCTGCGCCGCACCAGGTGTTGCGCATCGCTCGCCATTCGGATCACCGCCTCGTCAAGGATTGCGCCGCGCCATGACCCCCATCCAGATCGGCATCGCTGTCTTCGTCCCGTTGCTGTGGGGCTTTCAGTACGTGGCGATCAAGGCGGGGCTGGCGGAGTTTCCGCCGCTGTTCTTCATCTGCATCCGGTTCCTGGCGATCGCGATCCTGCTGATCCCGTTCGTCGTGCGACCGAAACGCACCGAGATCCCGGCGATCATCATCATCTCGGTGTTCATGGGCGGGCTGCACTTCGGGCTGTTCTACCTGGGGATGGCCGTCGGGCCAGGAACGGTCGCGGCGGTTGCGTATCAACTGGCCACCCCGTTCATCGTGCTGCTCGCCTGGCCGATGCTGGGCGATCGCCCTTCGAAGTCGACAGTGGTGGGCGTCATCCTCGCGCTCGCCGGCGTGCTGATCCTGGGTATCGGGCCGGAGGCGCGCATCAATCTGATCGCGATCCTGCTGGTGGGCGCCTCGGCGCTCGCGTTCGCAGTCGCCAACGTGATGACCAAGAAATACGGACCGTTCGATCCACTCATGCTGATGGGCTGGTCGTCGCTGTTCACGATCCCGCAGTTGCTGATCGCCACCCTCATCCTCGAGGAAGGGCAGATCGAATCGCTGCGCGCGGCCGATCTGGC
>CADECO010000156.1:3450-6131 GCA_902825905.1 uncultured beta proteobacterium | reverse complement strand
ACTTGATTCGGGCGACCGCGCTAGCGCATGAGCTTGCGCGCGGCGTCTTCGACGACCGTCCCGGCGAAGTAATCGGGATTCATCGACAGATGCAGCATCGCCGGGTTGACGAACACGAGCTCGCGAAAATTCTCCGGCGTGATCAGCTTGCTCGTCACCAGGGTCCAGGCCTCTGAAAGAACGCTCGCCGCATCGAGCACATCCCAGTGGCCGATGTCGGAGCCGAACACCGGCTTCAACGCCTTGCCCAACGGATTGAGCCTGCGGTTGAACGCGACCGACACCATGCGATCGTCGGCCTCGCAACCGAAGTAGAACGGATCGACGAACAATCGCTTGAGCGCGGGAATTTCGGTCATCGCGCAGGCAGCGAACTCGTCGAACAATTCGGGCCGCTTCATCATCCAGCGGCCATGCACGCTCAGCTTCAGGCGCTCGGGCGCCAGCCGCGCGCCGCCGAACTCGCCGAACAATCGCAGCATCAGATCGACGTCGAGCTTGTCGGGATCGAGATTGCGCTCGAGCGCCTCGACGTTGCGCTTCTCCCAATGCTCGACGATATCGTTGAGCAGGTTCACCGCCCAGGCAACCCCGCCTTCGAGGAAACCGAAACTCAACTGCGGGAAGCGCTGCGTCACCCCGCCGAAAAACAGCGACCGGCAGAAGAACTCCGCGCCGTTGGCGAAATCGCCGAGGTGGTTGAACACGTAGTTGCTCGGCGAAGCGCGATAGCCGATGCCGCGCGACGAGGTGTGGCATACCGGCGCGACCTTGAGCTCGACGCAACGTTGCCAGAACGGGTCGTAGTCATGCGGTGCATCGATCGCGATCGAGCGTGTGGGCTGTGCCGCATTGAGAAACGGATCGGGCCCCGCCGCGCGCGCTGGCCCACGCAACTCGGTCCCGACGTGGATCGCCTTGTGACCGAGTTTCAGTACCGCGAACTCCAATTCCTCGATCGCCTCGGTCGGCGAGTAGGTCGGAATGACCGCAACCGGACGCAAACGATCCCCCACGTCGGCGTACATCTCGGCGGTGAGCATGTTGAGTCCGCGGCAGCTCGCCCGTCGCATATCCTCGTCGGGGATGTACATGTGCGACAGCCCGCGCGTCGTGTAGCAGTGGGCGAAATCGATGCCCAGCTCATCCATGCGACTGCGCATGTAGCGCGGCAACTGCGCGAGCGCACGGTCACTGGTGTGCGGCCCCGAAGGCAAACCCCACCAGAAACCTTTCACCGTTGGCCCGTGCGCCGCGGCGAACGCACCGACACGCTCGGCCACGTCGCGCCCGGCCACCTCGCGCACGAAATCCAGGTGAGCGAAATCGCACTCGACCACGTGGGCGTCGGCATCGATTACCGGGTGATCGAGCTTGGCGCGGACGTCACAACCGGGAAAGCCTTCGAATGACATGGCGACGCTCCTTTCGAACGCGTGAATGCGGCGTTGGCTATCGAACCACCGCGACAATCCCCTCGTTCCGCGCACACGTCAATCGCAAAGCACGGTCCGGGCGCAGACCGCTGCGCGCGCCAGCGGTCTGCGATGTCCCCGTCTACTTCACCTTCGCCGCCACGATGTGCGCAGTCATCGCCACGTTCGCGTCGTCGAAGGTGCCGTGCGCGGCCATGCCATCGAGCGTCTTGCCGGTGGCCAGCTCGAGCTGCAGCGCACTGACGTAGCCGGCAAAGGTGGTGAACACCTGCACGCTACCCGGTTGCGCCAGCGCAAACAGACCCTTGCCGTTGCTGTCGGGCTGAACGGTCGGCGAGCGACTCGAATACGGCGCGACCTTCAGATCGCTCGCGACACCGAGCCGATAGATATGGTGCAACGTCGGCGCGCCGGTGAGATTGACCACGAGCGCACCCGCGTTCGCCGAAGCGAACGGCGCCGTGACCGCCGGCTCCCAGTCGACCAGCATGTTGGCCGGGACGGTGGCCAGGTTGACGATGCTCTGCGCGTCGAAGTCCTCGGGCGCCTGGCCGAACGGTTGCACGAATCCGCGCACCCGTACCGGGGTGCTCGCGCCGATACCGGCAAGCGACAGCGCGCCGGTATTGACTTCGTAGTCGTTCACCAGCGCATCATTGCCGGCGGTACCGGTGCCGGCGAAGTTGTAACGCGACACCAGCCGGCCGTTGATGCGCTGGACGGTCACGCGCGCGCTGCCCGCTGCGACCGCGTTGACGGTGCCACCCATCGTCGTGACGCCGAGCCTGACCAGATCGGCGCTGGTGCTCGCATCGAGCGCATTGCCGTTGAGGCGTCCGAACGCCGAGATCAGAGTGCCCACCGACAGATCGGCGATCGTGGCGCCCTGCCCCGTGATGACCTGCCCGGCGCGCGTGATCTTCGTGCTGGCGCCGACGTTGACAGTGATCGAATCGGCAAAGGTGAGCGTGCCATCGGCGCGCTGCAGCGACGCACCGATCACCGTGAGCGTGTTGCCGGTGCGGGCGCTGACGCTACCTTGCACGACATCGCTTGCACCGAACGGCACGCTCGATCCGGCATAGACCTCTTCGGCGGTGAAGCGACGATTAGCGACGTCCAGAGTGCCGATCGCCAGCGTTGCGGAGAAGGTCGGGAGCGCAGCCAGTTGCGCCAGACCAGCGCTGCCCTGCGCGTTGGCCCCATTGATCTCGAACACGGTCGACGGGCTGATCTGCACCGTCA
>CADECO010000156.1:1651-3350 GCA_902825905.1 uncultured beta proteobacterium | reverse complement strand
TGGCGTCACGCACCTGCGCGCTCACGGCGTTGCCGGCGTTGTCCTCGACCTTGATGTCGGCGTTGGTGTAATCGAGCCGGATCTTCGCGTCGGTGTAGTTGCCAGCCGGCACAGTTGCGGCGGTCAGGAATTCGGTGAGTTCGGTCAGTTGCGCGAAGTCGATCCGGGTGCGATTGGGCAGCGCCTCGACCACCGCGCCGTTGGCACGCGTGAGCGTGAGCGAGACGACATCGACCGTATAACTCACGAACTCGCCGGGTGCATCGGTGATGCTGATTACCGCCTCACCCGTGGCGCCGGCACCTGCAGCGCCAGCCGATGAATCGCCACCTCCGCCGCCGCCACACGCCGCGATAGACAGGGCGAGCAGGCTCGTCCCCACCCAGCGGGCGCCGCGTCGCAGCGCATGACTCCAGTCCTCTATCCAGTGCATATCGACCTCCACTCGTGAACGCGTTGATGGAGCCGCCATCACGGGCGGCTGGTCGATGAATCTATGTGCGCGGTGTATCGCAGGCATGAGCGCGATGTAACGAAACGCGTGACAGGCCGCTGCGCCAATCCACGGCGAACCGTTCGGAAAAGCCTGATCGAATCGATGCTTAGCGGCAAACCGTCGGCGCGTTGCGCACGCATGCGCGGCAACATTTCGATACAGCTTGGGGCTCGCTCCAAGGAACCAATCGTCACGAAGGCGCTGCGAGTGGCCAAGGCGCGCCCGGCGATCTGCCATGATTGCGGCGCTGGCCCTCGCGTTCGGCACTGCGCCCACGAGCATCTCAACAACAACACCATGACCCACCCCATCAGCTCAGGCACCAACCTGGGCGTGCATCTGCAGTTGCTCGTCGTCGCCCTCGTGTGGGCGGGCCAGTTCATCGCCGGACGGATCGTCGCGCCGCTGCTGCCGCCGCTTACTGCCGGTGCGTTGCGATTCGTCGCGGCGAGTGCCGCGCTATTGATCATGCTGCGGGTACTCGAAAGCGGACTGCCGCGGCTGGACGCACCGCATCGCAAGCCGATCGTCGCACTGGCAATTGTCGGCGTGGCGGCGTGGAACTACTGCTTCTTCGCGGCGCTCGAAACGATCAGCGCCGGACGCGCCGCGCTGATCATGGCGCTCAACCCGATCGCCGTGGCGGTCGGTGCAACGCTCTTTTTCGGCGAGCGCCGCAGGGCGCTGGGCTGGGTTGGCATTGCACTGGCGCTGCTGGGTGCCGCGGTCGTCATCACCCGGGGCGATCCGGGTTCCGCTTTTTCCGGTGCGTTCGGCATCGGCGATGCGTTGATGTTCGGCTGCGTGGTGGGCTGGGCTGCCTACACGCTCATCGGCCGCCCGTTATTCGCGACACTATCGCCACTCGCGGTTACGACCTGGTCGGCGCTGATCGGCACGGCGATGTTGATCGTCGCCAGCGCCGCCGAATGGCATCGCGTGACGCTCGGCAGTGTCGGAACGGCCGGTTGGGCCAGCCTGCTCTACCTGGGCGTGCTCGGCACAGCGTTGAACTTCTATTGGTTCAATCGCGGCGTGCAGCGGCTCGGCCCGTCGCAGGCGGCGATCTACATCAACCTGGTGCCGGTGTTCGCGGTGCTGTACGCGACGCTGTTTCTCGCTGAACCGGTGCTCGGCTCGATGGTGATCGGCGGGCTCATGGTGCTGGGCGGCGTCGTGCTGGTAACGCGTCGGACCTAGCCG
>CADECO010000156.1:0-1551 GCA_902825905.1 uncultured beta proteobacterium | reverse complement strand
CCGACCGATCTGATTCGGACCGGCCGGTCGTGCAGACTCAGCGATACAAGCGACCGCTCGAGCCGATGATGGTCATGTCGACCCCGCGCCAGCCATGACGCGCATTGGCGGAGTACTCCACGGTCACGCCACCGAGGTCGAGTTCACCCATGCCGCGCAACACGTCGATGACGCGCTTGCGCGTAGGGTTCGGACCGGCGCGCCGCAGCGCTTCGACCACGATTTTGGCACCGACAAATCCTTCGAAGGTCATGAAGTTGATCGTCTGTTCGGCTTGCGGCCGCGCCTTGAGAAGCTGCAGGAACTCCCTGGCGATCGGCAACGTGCCAGAGAACGGATACGGGATCGCCTGCGAGATGATCACGCCGCGCGCTGCGTCGAGGCCGGCCAGCTTGATCAGATCGCTCGATTGCATGACGGACATTGCATAGACCTGCGCGACGCCGGCTGGCGTGGCACGGAACTGTTTGACGAACTCAAATGCACCGCGCCCCGCCGCCACGAGCAGCACCCCGTCGGGGCGGGCCTCGGCAACCTTGGCAACCACATCGCGGATGCTCGCTTCGCTTTTCTCCGGTGTGACCTCATAGCCGATGAGGCCCGCGGAAGTGAGGCCGAATTCGCGCGTGAGCTGATCGGCGAGCTTGCCCAGGCCGGGCCCGAACGCGATGTTCATGTAGACGACCGCCAGCCGTTTCTTGTGGGTCGCCTTGGCTTCTTCGATCAGCGCGCGAATCTCGTCCGGATATCCCGAACGAAACGGAAAGAAGTTCTCAGCGCCCACGATGTCGCGGTTGCCCTGCAGCGGCGAGACCATCGCGATGCCGGACTTGCCCAGCAGATCCTGCTTCGCGATCTCGGTCAGGCCCGGTGTGTTGAGGAAACCGGCCAGCGCGATGATCGTAGGGTCGGCGATCAGCTCGCGGGTCACCTCCACCATGCGTCCGGCATTGAGGTTGTCGTCGCGATGGACCAGCCGCAAACGTCGGCCATTGACGCCACCGCTCGCATTGACATGGTCGAAGTACAACTTGTAGCCGGCGCTCAGATCGCGAGCGTTGTCGGCCGACGCCGGATTCGTCGTCGACGAGATGTGCCCGATGAGAATCTCGTTCTGTTGTGCTTGACTCACCGTGCACAGAGCGGCGACGACGCAAATGGCGAGGAAGCGAATCCCCGCGCGGATGATCGACATGAGTGCTCCCCCGAGAGCGTGCAACGCGCATCCAATCTTTCCGGACGCGAATTGAAGAGATGTTTTCCTGCGTCCTGCATGGCACCACAGGACATCTCTCACTATCAAGGCGGGAGCATCGATCACCTGGGTGTTGTTTCACGGGCGACCGGATGCACCACCGGAATACTGTCAAACGTGACAAAACTGCAGCAAAGGCGTGGAATACATTCACTCGCTTTTAACGGTGCACGATCCGAATCGAGATATCCGAGCGATAGCGCCGCCGCAGCAACGCGGCTGAGCAGATGCTGAAGATCAAGCCCTCGCAAACATGCCCGGAAAATCTCCTGAGTCGCTTCGGCTCGTCGCCTGGA
>CADECO010000155.1:10054-12281 GCA_902825905.1 uncultured beta proteobacterium | reverse complement strand
GGGCTGAACTTGGTCATGTTCATCTCGTCCAGCCCCAGGGACAGGATGTAATCGCTGGTCCGGCGCACCGTCTCGGGCGTCTCGCCCGGCATGCCGAAGATGAACAGGCCTTTGGCGCGCAACCCCGCGGCATGGATCGACTTGACCGTCTTGGTGACCTCTTCGAGCGTCACGCCGGCTTTGTGCCGTTCCATCATCTCTTCGTCGGCCGACTCGATGCCCATCGACACCATCAGAGCCCCGGCGCGCTTGAGCATGTGCAGCATGTCATCGGAGGTGTGACCGGCACGGATGTGACAGTTGAAATTCATCCCGAGCGGTTTCTTGATCAGCAGCTCGCACAGATCGAACACGCGCTGGCGCTTGGCGGTGAACAGATCGTCGTACATGTTGATGTGGTGCACGCCGAAGCGGTCGCGCAGATATTTCATCTGCTCGTAGATGTATTCGGGCGAGTTGGTCTTGTACAGGCGCTCGAACACCGTGCGATCGCAGAACGAGCAGGTGTACGGACAGCCGCGCGAGGTGATCATCGTCGCGCCGTAGCGCTTCTCGTAGGCGAACAGCGGCAGGTGGTAGTCGCGCGGGAAGCCCTCGAGCTTCTCGTAGGCGGGGAAGGGCAACTCGTCGAGGTCGCGGATGCGATCGCGCCGCGGATTCATGATCGCGCGGCCGCTCGAATCGCGGTAGGCGATGTTGCCGATCTCGCGCAGCGGCCGGTCCTCGGCCAGCTCGATCATGGCGCCTTCGCCTTCGCCGATCACCAGCACGTCGATCTCGGGAAAGTGATCGAGGATCGGCGTGCCCAGCGATGACACGTGCACGTTGCCGACCACGATCTTGATGTCGGGGCGTTTGGCTCGGATGTACGTGGCCAGATCGACGGTATCCATGAACCCGGAGGTGGTCGACGAGAAACCTACCAGTTCCGGATTGGTGCTCAGGATGCGCTCGGCGTTGGCTGCGATCCCCTTCGGCGCGTGTGGGCCGAGGCAATCGTGCAGTTGCGTGGGGTGGCCGTGTTTCTCAAGCCAACTGGCCAGTTGCATGATGCCGATCGGCGCCATGCGGTTGGCCAGCACCGTGAAGTCGGGTTGGCCCGGAATGAAGTTAAAGCCCGCAGGGTGGACAAGGGTAACGCGCACGATGCCTCCTGTTGTTGTCGGGCGGACTGTTGGCCCGCCTTACCGCGGATGGTCGTCTCGCCCGAGGGCGGATGCTGCGCCGAAATTCTCCTTCGCGCCAGAGGCTGGCGGCTGCCGCGAGCGCTTGACCGGCGGCAGCGCCAAGGCTACCCCTGACGCACATGCAAGTGCTCTCGCAGGAAATATTCCCCCTGCCGCCGCGCGGCCGGCTTTCTTCGGCCTGTGAAGCCCGCATGATCACCGGCCGCGCCACGCACGCTCGCCCGGGCCGTTGTCCAGGGCGGATCAAAAGATGGCGCGTGCGTCTCCTCTACCAGCCTGATAGCGCCGTCCTTGGACCATCCATTCTCAACGCCCGCCTTGCCGAGCGCCGACTCGCGCAGCTGGGCAGGCCGCATCGTCGAGCGCTTCCATGGCGGCACGATAGGTTGGTTCGTGCTGGCCGGCTCGCTCATCGTCACCGGACTGGCCTGGTACCTCTCGAATGCGTACGCCGATCGTTGGGCGACCGAACGCTTCGAGTTCCAGGCCGAAGAGGCACGGCTGGCGATCGCCAAGCGCATGCTCGAATACGAGCAGGTGTTGCGCGGCGGGGTAGGGTTGTTCGAAGCGATGGGCCGGGTGGTCACGCGCGAGGAGTGGCGCGAGTACGTAACCCGGCTCGAGGTCAATCGCCACTTTCCGGGTCTGCAGGGCATCGGGTTCGCGCAATGGATTCCCGCTTCGCGTCTGCCGAGTCACACCGAGGCGATCCGCGCCGAGGGCTTCGCCAACTACGTCGTGCGGCCCGACGGCGAACGCGAGGCCTACACGTCGATCGTCTATCTGGAGCCGTTCGCGGAACGCAACCTGCGTGCGTTCGGCTACGACATGTACTCCGAGCCGGTGCGCCGAGCCGCCATGGAGCGCGCGCGGGATACCGGCCTGCCTGCAGTGTCCGGGCGCGTGACGCTGGTGCAGGAAACCCAACGCGACATGCAGTACGGTTTCCTCATGTACCTTCCGGTGTACCGGGCGGGCATGCCCGAGAGCCCCGTCACTGACCGTCGCGCGGCGCTGCTGGGCTTCGTGTACTCGCCGTT
>CADECO010000155.1:7464-9954 GCA_902825905.1 uncultured beta proteobacterium | reverse complement strand
GGCGCTTTCGAGCGAGCGCAGGCGTGTGCTGGTGACGGCAACGGTGATGAACCGCGAGGTGTTGGAAGGCCGCGAGCGGTTTCGGCTGGTGGTCGAGCAGGCTCCGAATGCGATCGCCATTGCCGACAGCACGGGCTTGGTCACGCTCGTGAATCGCCGCGCCGAGGCCCTGTTCGGCCATAGCCGCGCGGATCTGATCGGCCAGCCGCTCGATCTGCTGGTGCCGCAGCTGCACCGGCATCAACTCGCGATCGATCTGGCGGCGCAGAGCGATACGGCGAGCGCGCGCAGCGGCTTCGAATGTGTGGGCCGGCGCAACGACGGCGCCGAGCTGGCGGTGGAGGTCGAGCTGTCGCGCATCGAAACGCAGGATGGATGGCGGCTGCTCGTCTCCATCAGCGATGTCACCGAACGCAAGCGCGCCCGCGTGCAACTGGAGCGGGCTCTGGCAGACAAGACCACGCTCCTGAACGAGGTGCACCACCGGGTGAAGAACAATCTGCAGGTGATCTCCAGTCTGCTCAGCCTGCAGGTCTCGCACACCACCAACGAGTCGGCGCGCGTACTCATTGCCGAGAGCCAGAGCCGGATCAAGGCGATGGCGCTGGTGCATCAGCTGCTCTACGAGCGCCAGCACTTCGGCGTGATCCGGCTCGGCAACTATCTGCAGCGCCTGGTCGCGCTGCTGGTGGATCTGCACGCGGCGGGCCGGCGTGAGGTCGACGTGCGCGTCGACGGCGTCGACTCGCACGTCGAGATCGATCCGCAACGCGCGATATCGTGCGGGCTGGTCGTGCACGAGCTGGTGACCAACTCGCTCAAGCACGCGTTTCCCGATGGTAGGGCCGGTCAGGTCGTGGTGGCGCTCGCGCGCACCACCGAAGGCGATATCAGCGTGAGCGTGGCCGACAACGGTGTCGGTTTGCCGCAGAACTTCGAACTGCTGGACGCCACGTCGCTGGGCTTTCAGCTCATCCCGCTGCTCACCGAACAACTGGGCGGAACGATTGCGCGAGGTGCCGGGCCGGGCGCCCGCTTCGAGCTGCGCTTCAGCACGTCGCTCATCGATGCGCCTGTTGAACATCCGCTTGCCGCACCACAGATGTCGAGGGTCATCACAATGAGTGAGGAATCCGCATGAATGGCGCACGCGTACTGATCGTCGAAGATGAGCGCATCACCGCGTTCGAACTGCGCCTGGCATTGGCGAAGCTCGGTTACATCGTCGTGGGCACCGTCGCGCGTGGTGACGAGGCGATCGAGCGGGCGCAGACGCTGCGCCCCGATATCGTGCTGATGGATATCAACATCGAAGGGCCGGTGAACGGATTCGAGGCCGCCGAGCACATCGTCGATCAGTTGCGCATCCCGATCGTGTTTCTAACTGCGTACGCCAACGACAATATCGTCGAGCGCGCACTGGCGATCCGGCCGTTCGGCTATCTCGTCAAGCCCTACGAGACGCGCGAACTGCACACCACGCTGCAGGTGGCGCTGGCGCGACGGGTGCATGAGCCGACGCCCGCGCGCCGCGAAGAGACGACCGAGCGGCGCACCGGCGACGGCGGCCCATGGCAGCGGGCAAACACCGAGGAGGCAGCGCGTGACTCGGCCGCCGGTAGTCCCGTCGTGGCGAGTCTGGGCGACGATCTGGAGGGAGCGCTCGATGCGAGCGAGTTCGAACTGCACTACCTGCCGACCGTCTCACTCGATGACGGCAGCATCGTGGGCATCGAGGCGCTGCTGCGCTGGAACCATCCGGATCACGGATGCATCGGGCCCGATCGTTTTCTGCCGTTGGCCGAGGCCCGCGGCCTCATGGACGCGATCGGCCGATGGGTACTGCGACGTGCCTGCGCCGACGTTGCGCAGCTGATGTTCGACATCAATCGTCCGCTGCGCCTGGCAGTCAACGTCGCGGCGCGCCAACTCGCCGCGGAATCGCTCGCACGCGTCGTGCTCGACGCGTTGCTCGATGCCAGCCTGCCGGCCGAGCTCCTGCAACTGGAGTTCACCGAGAACGCGCTGGCGAGCGTCGAGTGCAGCGACCAGCGGCTGTCCAACTTGCGCGATCTCGGCGTGAATCTGTGCATCGACGATTTCGGCTCAGGGCGTTCGGCACTGGGCCGGCTCAAGCAGCTGCCGATCGGCCGGATCAAGATCGATCGTTCATTCATCGCCCGGCTGCCCGGCGATGCGAGCGATATCGCGACCGTCGCGTCGATGACGGCGATGAGTCACACGCTCGATCTGCAGGTGACCGCCGAAGGGGTGGCCTCGGAGGCGCAGATCCGCCTGGTGCGGCAACTAGGCTGCGAGGACGCGCAAGGTTTCGCGTTCAGTCGCGCTCTGCCGCTGCAGGGGCTGCGCCAGCTGTTCGCGCGGCCGGTGCCGTGGTCGCTGCCTGATCTGGGCGCGACGCCGGGCATGATCGCCGAGGCCGAACGCCTGTATCAATCGACGCGGCACCCGGTGCAGTGAAACGGCGGC
>CADECO010000155.1:0-7364 GCA_902825905.1 uncultured beta proteobacterium | reverse complement strand
GCGGCGTACTGGTGCGCGGTTCGCTCGCGCGCTGCGCCAACGCCGACTTGTAGGATTCGCTGCGCGTCACCTTGGCCAACTCCGTGCTCAAGCGGTCCACGAGCGATTGCGGAACGCCCTTCGGCGCGAGCACTCCCATCCACGAGATCACTTCCAATCCGGGAAAGCCCGACTCGATCAGCGTCGGCAGTTCGGGCAACGAGGGCACCCGTGCCTGCCCGCCGGTCGCGATCGGCACCAGTCGCCCATCCTTGATGAATGGAAAAGCGGTGGCCACGGCAGCGAGCATCATCGGCACGCGCCCGGCCAGTACGTCCTGGAGTGCGGGCGCGGCGCTTTTGTAGGGCACGTGGTTGAGTTGGATGTCGGCGGCGCGCTGCAGGCGTTCCCAGCTGAGGTGATGGGTGCCGCCCACACCGTTGGTGGCGTAGTCGATGCTGCCCGGTTTGGCTTTGGCACTGGCCACCAGCTCGGCCATCGACTTCACCTTGAGTGCGCTGTTGGTGATCAGCACGTAGGGAAACATGCCGACCATCGCCACCGGCACCAGGTCGGTGAGCGTGTCGTAGGGCATCTTGTCGTTGAACAGCGGCACGGTCGTCAGCACGCCGTCGTCGGTGAGCAGCAGCGTGTAGCCGTCGGCCGGTGCCTTGGCGACGATTTCGCCGGCGATCACGCCGGCCGCGCCGGGGCGGTTGTCGACCACCACAGGCTGACCCCACAGCTCGGCCAGTTCCTTGGCGAGGATGCGCGCCGTGATGTCGACCGCACCACTGGGCGCGTACGGCACGACGATGCGCACGCTGCGTTCCGGATAGGCGCGCGATTGCGCGTTGGCGCAAAACGCCGTGGCCACGAGCACGGCCGCGGCGAGCAACCTGCCGCAGATCGCGATCGGGCGGCATCGGCCCATGTCGAACGTCGTTCGTATCGTCATCGATATCCCCCTTCGGGTCGTGGCCTGCGCGCGAGGCGCATGGACGGGTTGTACCTCCGCGCCGGCCTCGCAGGCAACGGTTGCGACGGCGCGGGCGGCACGCTTGCTTTCCGGTTAATGCAGATCCAAAATGGAACCATAGGATCCATTATGGAGCAGTGCATGAGCATCAACCTCTCGGTGAAAAACGTACCGGACGCACTCGCCGACAAGCTGCGCGAACGTGCCGCGCGCAATCACCGTTCGCTGCAACGCGAACTGCTGCTGATCCTGGAACGTGCCACGCAGGAGGCACCTGCCGGCTGGGCGGGCGCACCCGGACCGGACACCGGCCGCATCTCGATCGAACAGCTCGCCGGACGCGCGCGCAAGCTCTTTCCGAAGGGTACGGCCGGCTCGGTCGAGTTCATCCGAGCGCAACGCGACCAGCGTCTGGCCGCTGGGTCCACCGTCACGCGCCGCGGCGGCAGGTAGCCGTGCCGCTCATCGTCGCCGAGCCGCGCGCGGCTTATGGTCGCCGGCCGCGTCTGGTGGTCGATGCGAGCGTGCTCGCCGCTGCGTTGTTCGCCGAGTCCGACATGGACCACGCGCTGGCCTGGATGGGCGGGCGCGCGTTGTGCGCGCCGCAACTGATCGAGTATGAGTTGGCCAACGTCGCGCTGAACAAGGTGCGCCGGCGCATGGCCTCGCAGGCAGCAGTTGCAACGGCACTGGAGGCTCTCGATACGCTCGATCTGGAGCGACACGGTATCGCGCCCAGGGCGGTGTTCGCGCTCGCCGCGCGTTACGGGTTGAGCGCTTACGACGCAGCGTATCTGTGGCTCGCTGAGGAGTTGGGCGCGCCGCTCGCCACGTTCGATGCGAAGCTCGGTACGGTCGCGCAACAACACCTCGGCGGGCAGAGCGACTGAGCCGAGCAGAAGGTGCGCAGGATCCGCGGCACGTCGAAATCGGCTGCGGCCGCGCGAGTCGGGCGCATCGTGCCTACACTGTCCGTCTGTGACCAGCAACGCATTTATCCCATCACAAGGAGAGGGGCATGCCCAAGTTCGCGATCACGCCGCATTTCCGCCTGCACGAATGGGTGGCCGAGGAGAAGGGCTACTTCAAGGCCCAGGGTCTGGAGTACGAGTTCCACGGCACCTGGGAGGGGGCTGATCTTGCCAAGGCGCATGCCACGCCCGACAAAGTGGGCGCGTATCAGAGTTTCGAGGCCGGGCGCGACACCAACGTGAGCTGCGCCTGCCACTGGACGGTCAACGTCGCCGCCTCGGCCGGTCACGGCAAGCTCTACGCCGACTGCTACTCGGTATCACCCGCGGCGGTGTTCGTGCCGCCCGAGTCCGATATCCGCAACCCTGAGGATCTGCGCGGCGTGCCGATATCGGTGGGTTTCCAGTCTGGCAGCCACTACTCGACCATCCAGGCGCTCGAGCAGTACATGCTGCAATCCGACATCAAGCTCTCGTTCGCCGACGGCATCCTGTTCTCGCGGCTGGAGAAGCTGATCGATCGAAAAGTGCCCGCGGCCTCGTTGTTCTCAGGCCCGTACTACTTCCTCGAACAGCTCGGCTTTCGCAAGGTGATCGACACCACCTTCATGATGGCGACGATGATCACCGGCTCGCCTGATCCGGCCGATCTTCGGAAGTACTTCGCTGCCTTGCGTCAGGCGCAGCGCGACATCGATCTGCGGCCCGACCTCTACACCAGGCACTATCGCAACGAGTTTCCGCAGCGGTTCCTGTCGCAGATGGACACGCGCCGCTGGGGGCCGGGCGAGCGCATCGTGTTCGAGCCGTACACGCGTGAGGTGTTCGAGGAATCGTTCGAATGGATCCGCGAACACAAGATCTTCGAGCCTGGCGCGATGGGTACGGGGCGCTACGAGGAGTCGGTGGTGTCGCTCGCTGGTTGATGGCCGCGATCAACGCGTTGTCGCGATCAACCTGCCCCCAGTTGTACGGCCATCCAGTCGGCGGTCTGGTCGCGATAGCGGTACCAGAGGTTGTTCACCACGTGGTTGCCGCCTTCGATGATGTCGAGCTTGCACGGCCCGGACACTTCGCGCGCCAGTTGCTCGGCATGGGTGTGCGGCGTCAGGCGATCCTTGGTGCCGGCAACGATGTAGATCGGACAAGTGATCTGCTGAGCGATCCCTTTCAGCGTCATGCGTGCGGCCACGTTGCTGGCTTGTTCCAGGTTGGCGCATCCGGCGCGCACCCGAAACGCTTCGACGTTGATCACCGGCCGGCCCTCGAAGCTGGTCGAACGCTGGTACGGCCCCGATAGCGCGACGCAGGCCTTCACGCGCTTCTCGAAGCACGCCGCGCGCGGCGCGTAGTAACCGCCTAGACTCACGCCCCAGATTCCGGCTCGCGCGGCATCGACGTCGGTGCGAGTTTCGAGAAAATCGAACACGGCCTTCACCGGCCGCTCGTACTCGGGGCAAATCTCCAGCTCGTACTCCGCTTCACCCTGACCCGGGCCGTCGAACGCGAGTGTGGCCAGGCCGCGCGCCAGAAACCGGTTCTCGTAGTCGTCCATCTCTTCCTTGGCGGAGTCCAGGCCCATGCACATCACCACCACCGGCGCGCGGGTGATGCCCGCAGGTTTGCGCAGGTTGCCATACAGCAGCTTGCCTTCGTACGGAATCGCCACGCGCTCGCCCGGCGGACGCAGATGCGGCAGCGCGAGATTGCGGCATTCCACGGCTTTCATGTGCGCGGCGCGCATCTGTTCGAGGTCGATCACGAACAGATACTTGGCGAAGTGATAGCAGGCCGCAGCGCGCGTGAGATGTCCGGCGGCGCTGTAGTGGAACCCTTGTGCCAGGGCGTCTTTGCCAAGCTGCTCGTGGATCGCGCCGCGCGCGCTCCAGGCGCTGCACCAGTCTTCCCAGCGCTCGATCGCGGCGGTCACTTCGAGGAAATCGACGTGCGGCACGCCGTTGGCCACGAAGCGCGGCGACCAGTGAGCGATCGCGGCTTCAACGCGCGGGTCTTTGCTCATGATGAGTGCAGGCAATCAACAGGGCGGAAAAATGTAGCACGCATCGGAGCCCCGGCTTCACCGCGCCTTCGCTTGATCGTCCGCGCGTGCCGAGAACGCTTGGGCTAGCATCGGGCGGGCGTACACCTTGAATATCGACGCCGAACGACACGTTCGAGCCATTCCGCATTGCCGCCGCCCACGCAACCAGATTCCACGCCGAATTCCGCACGCAACTGGCGTCGCACCGCGCTGCTGGTTGGCATGTCGGTGTTCTTCTTCAATCTGCTGGGTCGCGGCTCGGGCGAAACCTACGCGGTCTTCCTGTTGCCGCTGGAGCGCGAGTTCGGCTGGAGCCGTTCGCAGCTCACCAGCGTGTATGCGCTCTACATGCTGATCGGCGGGTGCATCGCGCCGCTGGTGGGCACGCTGTTCGACCGGTTCGGCCCGCGCGCGGTGTACATGACCGGGTTGACGTGCCTGGCGCTCAGCAATCTGCTCGCCAGTTCGCTCACCAGCCTGTGGCAGTTCTATCTGTACATCGGCTTCGTCGTCGGGCTGAGCGTTGCGCTCGTGGGCATGGTGCCGGCCTCGGGGCTGCTGGTGCGCTGGTTTCGCGAACGGCTCGCCGGCGCGATGGGCTTCGCGTTCGCGGCGAACGGTGCGGGCGTGCTCGCATTCGTGCCGCTCGCGCAGTTGCTGGTGGATGTCTACGGCTGGCGCATGGCGTATCGCGCGATCGGCATCGCCTTGCTGGTGCTGGTGCCGATCCTCGGGTTGCTGTTGCCGTGGCGCACCTTCGCCGCGGGCGACCCCACGCTGCGGCGCGAGCAGGCCGCGGCCAAAGCGGCCGGTGAAGGCTGGACGGTGCGCGCCGCGATGCGCACGCGGTTCTTCTGGGGGCTGGCGGTGTTGTTCACGCTGACCTCGGTCGGCATGTTCATCATCATGCCGCAGGTGGTGGCGTACTTCATCGATGCCGGCGTGGCGCCGATGGTTGCGGCTTCGGCCTATGGCATGTCGAGCGTGATGTCGGTGATGAGCGTGGCGGTCACCGGATTCCTGGCCGATCGCGTCGGTGGGCGCCCGGTGGTGCTCGCCAGCTACGTCGGAACGGCCTTGGGCATCGGCATCATCTTCGCGACTTCGTACTATCCGGTCGGATGGCTGCTCGCCTGCTATGTGATCGTGTTCGGCCTGTGCCAGGGCGTGCGCGGCCCGATCGTCTCGGCGCTGTGCGCGCGGCAGTTCGCCGGTCCGCGGGTGGCGACGATCTACGGGATTCTGTACGCCATGAATGCGGTGGGGGCGGCGTTCGGCGCGTTCATCGGCGGATTCATGCACGATCTCACCGGCGGTTATCGCGCCGGATTCGTGATCGCGTTCGTGGCGATCGTGTGCGCCTCGCTGCCGATGGTGTTCATGCGGGAGTTACGGGGCGGGAAGTACGTTTCGGCATCCTCCGCATAAGCTGTCCCGCAAATGCGGAGGGCCCGTATTTTCCGGGGAGTTACGAGGGGTCGGAGATCCCTTGTTCTCTCTGGCTACTTCATCGCGCGCGTGAGCCACAGCGCGATATCGGGCTGCCAGCAGAGCAGCGCGATCGCCACGAGCATCGCCAGCAGAAACGGCGCGGCACCGAGCGAGATGGTGCGCATCGACACGCCGCGACCGATGCCCTGCAGCACGAACAGATTCATGCCGACCGGTGGTGTGATCAGACCCACTTCGGCCATGATGACCAGCACGATGCCGAACCAGATCGGATCGAATTCGAGGCTCTTCATCAACGGAAACACCACCGGCAGCGTGAGCACGAGCATCGAAATCGAGTCGAGGAACATGCCGAGCACCACGTAGACGACCATCACGATCAAGAAAATGGTCCAGCGGTCGACCGAAGCTGCCGTGGCCGCGTTCATCAACGATTGCGAGAGCTTCAGGTAGTCGAAGCCGAAGGTGACGAGATTGGCGCCGACGACGATGAGGAAGATGAACGAGGTGACGGTGACCGTTTCGACCAGCGACTCGCGCATCAGCGTCCAGGTGAGTCGGCCGCGCACCGCGCACAGCACGAACGCGAGAAACGCACCGACGGCGCCGGTCTCGGTGGGCGTGGCGACGCCGAGATAAAGCGACAGCACGGTGAGGACCACGAGCCCGGCGACGAGTGCGACATCGATGCTCCCGCCCGAGATGCGTTCGAGCTGCGGCGGCGCCGGGGGCGCGGCCTGCGGGAAGACCAACGCCCAGATGAGGATCACCGCCATGAACAGCAGCATCAGCAACAGGCCCGGAATCACGCCGGCGACGAAGAGCGTCGCCACCGGAACGCCCACCGTGGTTCCGTAGATGATCATCGGTACGCTGGGCGGGATGAGGATGCCGAGCGTGCCGCCGGCGGCGATCGAGCCGTAGGTGAGCCGTTCGCTGTAGCCGCGGCGGATCATCTCGGGGCAGGCGACCGTGCCGATCGTGGCGGCGGTCGCGACACTCGATCCCGATACGGCGGCGAACACCGCGCAGCCGGCCGTGCCTGCGTGCGCCAGCCCGCCAGGCAGACGTGCGAGCAGCCGCGCCATCATCGAGAAGAGTTGATTCGACAGTCCGCTTCGCACCAGCACCGCGCCCATCAGCACGAACAGCGGCACCGCGGTGAGCGCGAAGCTGTTGACCGCGCTCCAGGTGCGATCGGCCAGCGTCAGCGGAAACGGCCGCGGCAGCAGGAAGTAGACCGCGAGCAGCCCGACGAACGCGAGCGCAAAGGCGATGCGCACGCCGATCGCCAGATAAAGCACGATCGCCGCCGCGAGCAGGCCGCTCAGCCAGCCGAAGCCGATGCCGCGCGAGCCGAGCAGTATCAAGGCCGGGCCTGCGGTGAGCACGATGACCCACGATGCCACGCGCCCGCCATGCAGCAATACCGCGCAGCCCCACACCGCGACGAGCACCAGCGCGCTGCCCGCATCGAAAGGCGTATCGAACATCCGCGGCGGCGTCGTACCCCACCAGCCCAGCGCCAGAGCCGTGACCAGCACGATGAGCCACATCAGCCGCGTACGCCAAGCGACGCGGCACGAGCGCGCCGCATCCAGCAGCATCGCCAGCGCCAGCACGGTCAGGCCGATCGCGATCGGCGTCTTCGGCGCCCACGATGGCGTGAGCAGCAGACTGAAGATGCGCGCACCGTTCTTCCAGTCGGCGTGTACCAGCAGCACCGCCTGCCAGGCCGTCAACGCGACGACCAGGAGCGCGATCCACATGCCGGTGTGCTCCAGGCGCGCGCGCGAGGGCTCGGACAGCCGGGTAAGCAGCACGTCGACGCGCACGTGCGCGTTGGCCAGATGCGCGCGACCTGCGCCGAGGAATACCAGCGCGATCAGCAGATAGGTGCTGAGCTCGGTCGCCCAGATCGTGGGCTTGTTGAAGAAGTAGC
>CADECO010000154.1:9562-12314 GCA_902825905.1 uncultured beta proteobacterium | reverse complement strand
GTGCTGCGCAGCCGCGAGTTGACCGACATGCTCGCGGCCGTCAAGGCGGGCCTCGGCCTCGCCGCATTGCCGTGTTTGTTGGGCGAGGGCGATCCGGAATTGCTGCGCCTGACCAAGGGCGTCATCGGCAGCCGCTCGCTCGCGCTTGTCTACCGACGGCCGATGTTGCGCGTCGCGCCGGTGCGAGCGGTCATTCGCTTCGTTGCGGAGCTGCTACGCGAACACGCGGCGACGATCAGCGGCGCAAGCCGCGATGGCGGGGCGCCGAGCAGCCGATAAGAATTTGGCTAGCGCACACCCGCCCGCGCCAGATAGCGCAGATCGACGAACCGCTCCGCATCGGGAAGCGGCGGCTGTATCCGTCCGGCTTCGGCCATGAAAGCGATGACCTGCGCCACGCCCTTCGGGTCGATCTCGCCTCTGAGCGGCAGCGCTTTGCGACCGGGTTGCGCATAGAGATCGAGCACGCGCTCGGCAATGCCCGGGGGAACGCTGGTGATATCGACGATCGCAGCGACCACCGCGGCGCGGCGTGCCGGGTCACGAATCATGGCGAACGATGCGGCCAGCGCACGCACGTAGCGCGTCACGAGATCCGCATTGGCTGAGGCCCAGGAGCGGCGCGTGGCGGTGACGGTGTAGAGATACTCGGGCACGGCGTCGTTGGAGATGCCAAGCACGCGATAGCCTTCAGCCTGCGCCAACACGTCCTGCGGCTGGCCGAGCGGCACCGCGTCGCAGCCGCCCGTTCGCAGGCAATTCAGTCGCGCAGGCGTGCCGTCGATCATCTTCATGCGCACGTCGCTCTCGCGTACGCCGTGCAGCGCGAACAGCTTGCGCATCGAGTAGGCAATGCTGCCGCCCGGATCGGCCATGCCGACGGTCCGCCCCTTCAGATCGGCAACGCGTGCGATCTCCGGTCGCGCGACCAGCGAATAGATCGGGTCGTTGAACTCCGCGGCGATCGCCACGGCATCAGAGCCGGCGAGCGCCGCGCGCACCAAGAACGGCGTGGCAACGTGGGTGATATCGACCGTGTCGTCGTGCAGCGCATCGATCATGCGATCCGCACCGCCGGGGACGACGATCACGACGCGAAAGTCGATGCCCTCGCGCCGGAACATCCCTTCACGCTCGGCGAGCGCGACAGGCAGCGAGTAGACGCTCTTGTGCGCCGACATCGCCTGCCCGTAGCGCAGCAGCTTGCCATCGGCCCATGCGTTGCATGCGGCGGCGGCAAGCGCGAGCGTTACTACGACTTTTGCAGCCGACACTCGACTTCCACTGCCCGCATCGCGCGGCCGGCCGGCGCCGGACGGCGCACCACGCGGATCTGCCGGTAACCCGGCTTCTCGCACGCGATCTTCACTTCATTCGGATTGATCTTCTTGTTGAAGCCCGGCAGCTGATAGGCACCCGAGGCGTTGCTGCGCGTGACCATCGCCGGCCCTTCGCGTGGGGTCGCGGTCACGCGCGCGTTGTCGACCGGTTTGCCAGCCGCGTCGAGCACCACACCGAAATAGCTGGGCCCTTCGTCCGGGGCCGGACCGCCCCCCTCCGGCTCACGGTTGGCGCCCGCCAGCACTTGTGCCGGCAGCAATGCAATGACAAGCAATGCGAGCCGAATGAATTTCATCGCTACTCCACGCGTGTGGTGGGCAGAGGATTGTGCACCCAACTCGAATTCATCGGTTCACACCGCATCTGCACGGGCTTTGACCTCGCACGCCAGGTACGGATTCAACGTTGCCGCGGTGCTCGACACCGCTGCGCACGCACCGGCGTCGATGAACGCGCGCACGTCGTCGACGGTGGTGATGCCGCCGCAGCCGATCACCTGCAGCGGCAGTTTCAGGCGCTCGATCGTGGCGATCCCGGCGCGCGCCGCATTCAGCGACATTGCTTTGATCGCCGCACCGGTCACGCCAGCACGCTCGCGGCCTGCGCCGAAGTAAGGCTGGCCGTCGCGGCCGACCACCCGGCGCGCGGGCGCATTCACCATGACAAGTCCGTCGGCGGCGCCGGCCACCATTTTGCAGAATGCGGCCAATCGCTCGGCGTCGCTGATCGCACCGATCTTCAATAGCAATGGCTTGTCGCTGGCTGCCTGCTTGACCGCCTTGGCGATGCGACCTGCAAGTTCGACGTTCAGAAACAGCTGCCCTTCGGCCTTGCCCACGTTGGGACAGGAGAAATTCGCCTCGATGATCTGCGCGCCGGCGGCCGATGCCCAGCGCGCGCACTGCGCGAAGTCGGCGATGAACGCCTCCTCGGTGATGTCGGGCACGGCCGAGCCGACCACCGAGACGATCAACACCTGACCTGCTCCGATCAGCGTGCGCGCGCGCGCAATGTCTTCACGCCACACATCGGGATGCCGCGAAGGCATGCCGAACGATCCGCCGGTGGTGGTGCCGATGGCAACACGCGGATCACGTTCAGCGATCATCACCGCACCGTTCGGATCGGCCAACGCCGGCGCGAGCGACGTTTCATCGAGATAGATCCAGTTGGGCGGCGTACCGCACAAGCGCGGCAGACTGCGCACCGTCTTGTAGGTAAGCAGATCGAAGCCCAGGCGCGCATAGGTGTCGATCCAGCGGCTGTTGGGCAGGATGCTCGCCGCCACGCCGAAGCGCGAGCGCACCGGATAGCCGAAGAACGATTTCATCGGCGTGACCGGAACCTGCGGCCACGGCCCGTTGAAATCGGGGCCATGGTCGTAGTTCCACTCGAAGCTCTGATCGAAGCG
>CADECO010000154.1:8277-9462 GCA_902825905.1 uncultured beta proteobacterium | reverse complement strand
CGTGCTGGCGACTCTCCAAGGACAATCATGATTCAGGGCGACATTCGCGACTGGCCCAGGCGCGTCGTGTTCGGACCCGGCAAGACGCGCGAGCTCGGCCGGTTGGTGCGTGAAACCGGTGGATCACGCGCTGTGGTCGTGTGCGGAAAAAGTGTGGCCAGCAGCGCGATGCTTCAGGCCGTGCGTGACGCCCTCGGTGCTGCGTTCGTCGGGGTCTACGCCGGCGTGCGCGCGCACACTCCCTTCGATGACGTGCGCCAGGCTGTCGAGCTGGTCCGCGAGCATGACGCCGACACGATCGTCTCGGTGGGCGGCGGCAGCGCGATCGATGCCGGCAAGGGCGTCGCGTTGTATCTGGCCACCGGCGGCGACTTCGCGCCGTACGCGATCGACTGGGCCACCAAGGGCATGGATCGCAAGCCGATCGCGCAGGTGCCGATTCGCCACATCTGCGTGCCCACCACCGCCGGCTCGGCGAGCGACGTGCTGCCCACTGCCGGCATCCGCGACCCGAAGCTTCCCAAGAAGATGCTGTTCTGGGACGAGCGCCTCGTCCCCGACGCGACGATCCTCGATCCGCAGATGGCGGTCCACGCGAGCCCGGCGTTGAGCGCGGCCACCGGCATGACGGCGATGGCGCGCACGATCGAAGGGTTGTACTCCGCGCACCGGCATCCGATCTCGACCGGCCTCGCGTTGCACGCCGCCCGCTTGCTGCGCACCGCGTTGCCGCGCAGCGTCACGCATCCCACCGATCTGCAAGCGCGCGCCGAGTGCCAGATGGCCTGTCTCATGTCGGGCACTGCCTCGATCAACGCGATGGTGTCGATCGTGCATGCCATCGGCCATGTTGTCGGCGGGCGTTACGGGTTGCAGCACGGCATCTCACATTCGATCCTGCTCGCCCCGGCGTTGCGTCGATTGCTCCCCACCATCGGCAGCGATCAGGCCTACGTGCTCGAGGCGCTCGGCTGCGCGCGCGACGGTAGTGTCGACGATGCTGCCGCCGCGCTTGCCGCGCTGTTGCGCCAGTTGCCGCTGCCGCAGCGGTTGCGCGACGTGGGCGTCAAGGACAGCGAACTTCCCGAACTCGCGCAGGGAACGATGAGCGACTACATGATGGCCAATCTGCCTGCGCCGCTTACGGTGGGTGACGTCGAAGCCCTGCTCCGGGAAGCATGGTGA
>CADECO010000154.1:6405-8177 GCA_902825905.1 uncultured beta proteobacterium | reverse complement strand
GTCGACGGCGGCTGGTCGAAATGGCTGCATTGCGGCTGGGCCGCGCATGGCGGCATCGTCGCCGCCGAGTTGGCCGCGCGCGGCTTTCGCGGACCGGCACACGTGCTCGATGGTGGCCACGATCTCTACAGCGCGCTGCTGCACGGCGAGACGATCGAACGCGCAGGGTTGACCGATGGGTTGGGCACGGTGTGGCGTGGCGATGCCGCCGAGTTCAAGTACTACCCCTGCGCGCACGTGATCCAGCCGTATATCGCCGCCTTGCTCGCACTGCGCAAGACTCACCGCCTGCAAGCGCAGGACATCGAATCGGTCGAATGCACGATTGCGCCGTGGGCAGCAGCGATCGTCTGTGAGCCGCGCGAGGCCAAGCTGCGCTTCGAGACCGAACTCGCGGCGATCGCCAGCCTGCCCTACCAACTCGCGGTGGCATTGATCGAAGGTCACGTCGATCTGCGTGCACTGTCGAGGCAAGCACGTGCCCGGCCGGATATCGCCGCACTTGCCGCACGCATCACGCATCGCAATGATCCGCAGCTTGGCCGCACCTTCGACGGCACGCTCGTGATACGCACGCGCAACGGCGCCGCATACGAGGTCACTGCCACCACGCCCGGCATCGACTCGGTGCAGGTACGATCGAAGTTCGCTGCCAATGCCGCAGCACGCTTGCGCTCCGATCGCATCGAGCGTTGCGTGCAAAGTCTTTCCACATCGATCGACTGGCGCGCCGCCGCAGACGCGCTGGCGGATCACTGATCTCACTATCGCTTCGAGCCGACACCATGCCGCATGTACCGATTGCTTCGCCCGCCGACTGGCGCGGGCCCGAGCTGCTCAAACGCGGCGACTGGCTGCACACATTCGCCGAACAGGACATCGACGAGATCGATCGCGCGCTGCGTTCGATCCGCGCGCGCGGCCTGACCATCGAGGACATCTCACGCGAGACGTTCGTGCTCGAGCGATTTCCGCGGCTGGTCGAGCGGGCACAGTCGCAATTGGAGGACGGGCCGGGGTTGTTCGTGATGCGCGGCTTTCCCGCGCAGCGCTACAGCGCCGCCGACCTGCGGCTGATCTATTGGGGGCTGGGCAAATACCTCGGCACCGCCGTCACGCAAAGTGCCGAGGGCGACGTGCTGGGCGATGTGCGCGACATGAAGGTCGATCTGAGCGGGCCCAAGGGCCGCGGCTACAAGACCAATGCCGAGCTCGAGTACCACACCGACTCGTGCGACGTAGTGTGCCTGTTCGTGCTGCGCACCGCCCGAAGCGGCGGGCGCTCGATGATCGCGAGCTCGGTGGCGATCCACAACGAGATCGCGCGCACCCGGCCCGACCTGCTCGAAGTGCTCTACCAGCCGTTCACCTGGAGCCTGCAAAGCCAGCACGCCGACAACGCCGCACCGACCTACCAGCAGCCGATCTTCACGATGTACGAGGGCAAGTTCGCCTGCCGCTACATCCGCACGCATATCCGCTCGGCGCAGCGCTATCCGGAAGTGCCGCGGCTCACCGACGCGCAGAACGAGGCGATTGCATTGATGGACACGCTCGCGGCCGATCCGGCGATGCACTTCTCGATGATGTTCGATCCGGGCGATCTGCAACTGCTGAACAACCACATCACTTTGCACGCGCGCACCCACTTCGAAGACTACGACGAGCCCGAGCGCAAGCGGCATCTGCTGCGCATGTGGCTGTCGATGCCCAACACGCGCGCGTTGTCGCCGGCGCTGGGCACCATCTACAAGGATCGACGGCCGGGCGTG
>CADECO010000154.1:1741-6305 GCA_902825905.1 uncultured beta proteobacterium | reverse complement strand
GAGCGCGCTCCTGCTCGCCGGTACGCTGCTCAGCAGCGCGGTGCAGGCGCAGCAGGACTGGCCGCAGCGGCCGATCCGCATTCTGGTGGTCGCCGCAGCAGGCGGCCTGCCCGATATCGGCGCGCGCACCGTGGCTGCGCCGCTCTCGAAAATTCTCGGGCAGCCGGTCGTGGTCGAGAACCGCGCCGGCGGCGCCGGCAATATTGCGAGCGAAGCCGTAGTCAAGTCGCCCGCCGATGGCTACACGCTGCTCGCCACGGGTGTGAATCAGGCATCTAACCAGATTCTCATCCCGAATCCGGGCTTCGACTACGACAAGGACCTCGCACCGGTGGCGATGGTGGGTGAGGCGAACATGGTGCTCGTTGCCACGCCTTCGCTTGCGGCCAACAACGTGCAGGAGCTGCTCGCGCTCGCCCGGCAGAAGCCCGGCGCGGTGGCGATGGCCGTGTCGGTGTTCGGCTCGCCCAATCACGTCGGCGCCGAACTGATGGCCGACATGGCGAACATCGACTTCAATTTCATCATCTACAAGGGCATCGGCGCGACCATGCCCGACCTGATGGCGGGCAACGTGCATCTGGGAATATCGTCCTTGCCGGCCGCGCTCGGCCCGGTGAAGGGCGGCCGCCTCAAGGCCTTGGCCGTGACACGCCTCAAACGCGCGACCTTGCTGCCCGATGTCGCCACCGTGGACGAGCAGGGGCTGAAGGGTTTCGACATCAATTCCTGGATCGCGCTGTATGCCACCGGTGGCACGCCGCAGCCGATCGTCGATCGCCTCAACCTCGAGATCCGCAACGTCCTCAAGCAACCCGAGGTCCAGGCCGTGCTCGCCAATCAAGGCATGGAACCTTCGTTCATGACGCCGGTGGAACTGCGCGACTACGTCCGCAACGAAGTGAAGAAGCTCGCGCCGCTGCTGAAGAATCCGCGCCTGAAGCAGAAGTAGCGCGGCGGGTCACGAGGGACGCGGTCTCACATCGTCGTGACACCACAGGACGCATTCCCGCCCGATTACGCCACATCGCGCGAGCGCTTTCGGCGCGCCGCGATACGCCTGAACTGGTTGCATGAGGCGCATGCCATCGCGCAGGCCGGCCCTGGCGGCGAAGCGCTCAGCATCGACGTGGCGCGCGCCGACGCCCGCGATGCCGACACCACGCTGATCGTCTCGAGCGGCCTGCACGGCGTGGAAGGATTCTTCGGCGCGGCGGTGCAGCTTGCGCTGATGGACGACTTCGCGACCATCCGTGCGCGCGCCGCACGACCGCGCATCGTGTTCGTCCATGCGCTCAATCCCTACGGCTTCGCGTGGCGGCGGCGCGTCAACGAAGACAACGTCGATCTGAATCGCAACTTCCTGCTGACAGGCGAGCCTTACGGCGGCAGCCCGGCAGGCTATGCCGCGCTCGATCCGCTGCTGAATCCCTCACGCGCAGGGAACAGCGCGATCGGCTTCTATCTGCAGGCCGCACTGCACGTGGCACGCAACGGAATGCCGGCGCTCAAGCAGTCAGTGGCCGCGGGCCAGTACGACTTCCCGCGCGGCTTGTTCTACGGCGGTGCCGGCCCGGCGCAGACGACGCGCATCCTGCACGAGCACCTGCCGCGCTGGGTTGCCGGAACGCGGCGAGTCGTGCACATCGATCTGCATAGCGGACTGGGGCGCTGGGCAACCTACCGGCTGCTGCTCGATGCGCCGATCACTTCGGAACAACGGCTCGCGCTGCACATGTGGTGCAGCAAGGAAACATTGGTCGAGACCGAAGGCGACGCCGCGGAGTATTCGGTGCGCGGCGGGATGGGGCGCTGGGCGGCCACGCTTGCGGCGGACTACACCCTGCTGGTCGCGGAATTCGGCACCTACCATCCGCTGCGTGTGCTGGCGGGAATGCGCGCCGAGAACCACGCGCACCACTGGTCGACACTCGATAGCGCAGGCACTCAACAAGCAAAGGCCTGGCTTACGGAATTGTTCTGCCCCGCATCACCGCAGTGGCGCAATAGCGTGCTCACGCAAGCGGTGGACCTGGTGCATCGCGCGCTGGCCGCGCTGAGTGAGCCGCGAGTGCGACGCGCTTGAATCACACACCGCTCTCGTGACGCAGTGGCGACCGATACCGCATCGATTATCGCGCGGTGTCGACTGGCATTGCACCCGTGACGCGCGCCCACACCGAACGATCCGCAGCGGCGACGTCATCGCCACGCCAGGCGACGTGTCCATCGGGCCGCACCAGCACCAGCGAACGCGCGTAGACGGCCCTTGCCTGCTCACTGCGCAAACGTTCGACGCGCAGTGGCACACCGCATGAAGCCGCCTCGCGGGCGATAGCGTCGGCCGCCTGCGGTGAAGCGCCGAAATCGAGCAGTGTGAAGCCGCGGCCGAACAGATCCAGCGTCGATCGCCCGGGCTCGAGCCAGACGTGCGGTGCACGGCAGCCCGGCCAACTGCTCGGCTCGTATCGCGACGGATCGTCGGCCGGCTCGAGCGTGCCATCGGGCACGATCACCGGCGAGCCTGCGTAGCGATAGCCGAGTTGCACCCCCAACGACTCCCACTCCTTGCGCGTCATTTCGGCGAACCTGGCGCCGAGCGCCGCACGCTTGCCGTCGGCGTCGTTGCCCGCGTCGTCGATCCACGGAAACGTCGGCAGATCGCGCAGATTGCGGAAGTTGCTGGTCGCCTCGGCCACGTTGCGGGCACCGATCGGACGGCGCTCGGCATCGTACGAATCGAGCAACGCCTCACCGCCCCAGCTTCGCAGTCGGGCTTCGAGCTTCCAGCCCAGATCGACCGCATCGCCGAATCCGGTGTTCATGCCGAACCCGCCGGTGGGCGACAACTGATGCGCCGAGTCGCCCACCAGGAAGCAGTTGCCGCGTCGATAGGTCTCAGCGACGACAGCCCGGCGCACCCAAGGGTAGAGCCCTGCGATCTCGTACGCGGGCATGCTGCCCGGCCCGACCATGCGGCGCATGACGGCCGGCACGTCGATCTGTTCCGGCGGCACATAGCGATCACCACCCACCAGCGATAAACGCCAGGTCTTGAAGCCGTCGATCATGTTCAGGTTGGCCCACATGCCCTGAGCATCGACCAGGATGTTCATGATCGCCTTGCCGTGCGGGTGCTCGTTCCACAATCGCGGGCTGCGGAAATAGACGCCGCACGAATAGCTGATCGCGCCCTCGCCCACCAGCGCGATGCCGAGCTGCTCGCGCACCGTGCTCTTCGCGCCGTCGCACGCCGCCAGATAGCGCGCGCGCACCTCGCGCCGTTCGCCGCTTCGCACATCTTCGAGCACCGCATCGACGTGCGATCCGTGATCGGTGAACGTCACCAGCCGGCACGAGAACATCGTGTCGACCGATTCGAACCGCTGCGCCGCGCGTCGCATGAGCGGATCGAGCAGATGCTGCGGGATGCGCTGGCGCTGCGTCGGGCTTGCGGCCAGCTCGGGCTGCTCGCCCATCGACGGATAGGGCATGCGCGCAATGCACTTCCCGCGCAGGCTCGTCAGGAACTGCACCGTCATCGGATAGTCGTCGGGAAAACCGCCGTGACGCACTTCGTGCTCGATGCCCCAGCGCCGGCAGAACTCCATCGAGCGCACGTTGACCAGATTGATCTTGGCGACCGGTTCTTCGCCGAACTCCGGGTTCTGCTCGACCACCAGGCACTTCACCGCGCGCCAGCCCAGTTCGCAAGCGAGTGCGAGTCCGACCGGCCCGCCCCCTACCACGAGCACTTCGGTGTGGCGCACGCTTACTCCGGCTCCAATCCGGCGGCTTTGACCGCCTGGGACCAACGCGCGCGTTCCTCGGCGATGAAGCGTCCGAACGCCTCAGGCGTGCCGCCCGGGTCGTACATGCCCAACTGCAGCAGCCGCGCCGCGATCTGCGGGTCGCTGACCACCGCATTGGCATCGCGATTGACCTTCGCGATCACCTCGGCCGAGGTGCGGGTCGGCGCCATGAGACCGAACCAACCCACCATCGTGAAGCCGGGCGCCACCTCGGCGATCGCGGGGATGTCCGGATAGTTCGGCAGGCGCTTCGGCGAGCTGACTGCGAGCACCCGTAGCTTGCCGTTCTTGAGAAACGGCGCCATCGGCGGAATGCCGTTGATGTACACCTGCGTCACGCCCGCCATCGCGTCGGCGGCAGACTGCGGCGTGGTTTTGTACGGCACGTGCACCCAGCGCACACCAGTCATGCTCGCGAGCAATTCGCCGGTCATGTGCGGGACGTTGCGGGAGCCCGGCGTACCGAACGAGAGCTTGCCCGGTTGTGCTTTGGCAATCGCAATCAGTTCGGACAAGGTGTTCGCTTTCACGTCCGGATTGATCGCCAGCATCATCGGACTCAGCCCGAGGCTCACGATCGGCACCAGATCCTTCTCCGGGTCGTACTGCAGGTTCTTGAACAGGTACTGACTCGAGACGATCGGCGCGGCCTGCGCGAACAACAGGTTGTAGCCATCGGGCTCCGCCTGGGCAGCGGCCGCAGTCCCGACGATGCCGCCGGCGCTCGGACGATTGTCGACGACGATCTGCTG
>CADECO010000154.1:0-1641 GCA_902825905.1 uncultured beta proteobacterium | reverse complement strand
TAGACGCCGTGCGCACGCAGCCGCCCGCGAAATTCCTCTAGCCCCTCGGCGCGGAACGCGACGTGGTCGTACGCGTCGGATTTGCGCGTGGTGGGCTGGCGCATGGTGGAAATGTGCACCATCGCCTGATTGCCCAGGTACATCCAGGCTCCAGGCTGTGCGAACGGCGGACGCTCGCCCTCGCGCAACCCCACGACCTCGCCGTAGAAGCGGCGCGTGCGCTCCAGGTCGGAGCAGGTGACATTGTAGTGATCGAAGCCGGTGATCTGCATTTGAGTTCCCTCCCGTTTTTCAATCGTCGTCGTCGGGCAACGCCGACAGATTCAGCGCGAGACTGTTGCCCAACCACAGCGCGTGATCGCGATGATCGGCGAGTGCATGGCCGGAATTGGGGTGAACCAGCACGTCGAGCCCCTCCCGGTTCAGCATCAACCAGGGCACCAGTTGCGCGAACTGATCCGGCGCGAAGGCGACCTGATACATCCAGCGCGGATGCGGCCCCACCGGCTTGTCGTGCCAGCGGCCCAGCGTGACCTGGAATCGCTCACCGAGTTGCTGGCGAATGCGGGCTGCGACGTCGCGCGTTGACGCGTCGTAGTAGACGTGTGCGTGATAGCTGCTGATGCGGTCGACGCCTTGATTCATTGCGAAGTGCTCCTTCGCGTCGATGGTAGCCCCGCGCGGGCGTGCGGTACATAGCCCCGCGCGGACGCGCGGTATTGCGGTACAGGCCAGGCGCCGGCAGCGCGCGCCGAAGCGCGGATCAGTCGTCAGCGCCCGCGACGTAGAAGTACGCCATGCGCGAACGGGTGCTCAGATACTCCAGCACCTCAGTCGGCAATTCGCCCGGACGAACACCGCGCACGATCTTCGTCTGCGGTTCCTGTTGCAGATCGAGCACCGGCGCTTCGTCGCGCGGGATCTCGGGCGCATAGAGCGTGAGCGTCGGGCGCAGCGTGTCGGAGTGGTTGATCGACACCACCATGCCCAGCCCGCCGTTGGAAAGCTCCACCACCGTGCCCGGCGGATAGACGCCCATCACCTTGACGAAGCGTGCGAGCACCGTCGGCTCGAAGTGCGCGTTCTCGCTGCGGAACAGCCGGGCGATCGCCTCAGCGGGCGTGAGCGCGTCTTTCACGCGCAGCGGATTGCACAGATTGTCGTAGCGATTCACCAGCGCAACGATGCGCGCCGCCAGCGGGATCGCGGCACCGGCCAGCCCACGCGGATAGCCCGAACCGTCCCAACGCTCGTGGTGCATCGACAGCGCCGCGCGCGCCGCCGGACCGAGTGCGGGCAGCCGCTTGATGATGTTCTCGCCGTATTCCACGTGCAGACGAAACAACGTCTCCTCGGCGCGCGAGCGTTCGCCTTCGGTTTTCTGCTTCACGACGTCCTGGATCTGCAGCTTGCCGATGTCGTGATAGAGCGCGCCGACGGCCATGTCGCGCAGGGCGGTCGCATCCATGCCGCAGGTCTTACCGAGCAGCAGGCTCAGCAGCATCACGTTCACGCCGTGCGCGTACTGGCTGGCGTGCGCGGTGCGCTCCGAGAGGAGCATCAGGCTCACTTCGCCGTCGGAGTTGAACGCACCGGCGGCTTCGCCCACCAGTGTGGAGGTCTTCTCCATTGCCGCCTGCG
>CADECO010000153.1:2937-12361 GCA_902825905.1 uncultured beta proteobacterium | reverse complement strand
GCTTTTCGCTTGAACGCAAACACGCAAGCGATCGAAGCGAGCACCGACGTTCGTGTGGCCGGCGTGTGCATCAAGCTCGCCGACGGCACCGCGGAGCGGCTACCCGCCGATCTGGTGGTGATGGCGGTCGGTATTCGCCCGAACACCAAGCTGGCCGAAGCGGCTGGAATCCATTGCAATCGCGGCATCGTCGTCAATGACACGATGCAGACCTACGACCCGCGCGTCTACGCGGTCGGCGAGTGTGTGAACCATCGGGGTACGGCGTACGGACTGGTTGCGCCGCTATTCGAGATGGCGAAGGTGTGTGCGAGCCACCTGGCCCAGTTCGGCATCGGCCGCTATGTGGGCTCGGTCACGTCGACCAAGCTCAAGGTCACCGGTGTCGACCTGTTCTCCGCGGGCGACTTCCAGGGCGGCGAACAGTTCGAGGAGCTCGTGCTGTCCGACCCCGGTGCCGGGGTCTACAAGAAGCTCGTCCTCAAGGACGACAAACTGGTGGGCAGCGTGATGATCGGCGACGCCGCCGACGGCGCGTGGTACTTCAAGCTGATGCGCGAAGGCACCGATATCTCGGCGTTGCGAGACCGGCTCATGTTCGGCGAGTCGAACCTTGGCGATACCGGCCACCTCGGCCAGAACAAGGCCGTGGCGATGGCCGACGATGCTGAAGTGTGCGGCTGCAATGGCGTGTGCAAGGGCACGATCGTGAGCGCGATCAAGAACAACGGGCTGTTCACGCTCGACGAGGTGCGCAAGCACACCAAGGCCTCCAGTTCGTGCGGTTCATGCACGGGCCTGGTCGAGCAGATCCTGATGAACGTGCTGGGCAGCGACTACTCGGCTGCACCCACGGCCAAGCCGATGTGCGGCTGCTCCGACCGCACCCACGCCGAAGTGCGCGAAGCAATCCGCAGGTACAAGCTACTGTCGATTTCGACGACCTACGAGTTTCTCGAATGGCGCACGCCCAACGGCTGCGCGAGCTGCCGACCCGCGCTCAACTACTACCTGCTGTCGACCTGGCCGCACGAGGCGCAGGACGATCCGCAGTCGCGTTTCATCAACGAGCGCTCGCACGCCAACATCCAGAAGGACGGCACCTACTCGGTGGTGCCGCGCATGTGGGCCGGCGAGACCAATGCAGCCGAGCTCCGACGCATCGCCGACGTGGTCGACAAGTACCGGATTCCCACCGTGAAGGTCACGGGCGGCCAGCGGCTCGATCTGCTCGGCGTGAGGAAGGAGGATCTGCGCGACGTCTGGCGCGATCTCGATATGCCATCCGGCCATGCCTATGCCAAGGCGCTGCGCACGGTGAAGACCTGCGTGGGCAGCGAATGGTGCCGCTTCGGCACGCAGGACTCCACGCAGATGGGCAAGGACCTCGAACGTGCGCTGTGGCGCATGTACGCGCCGCACAAGGTCAAGCTGGCGGTGTCGGGCTGCCCGCGCAATTGCGCCGAGTCGGGCATCAAGGACGTCGGTGTGATCGGCGTGGAATCCGGTTGGGAGATCTACGTCGCCGGCAACGGCGGCATCAAGACCGAAGTCGCGCAGTTCCTGGTGAAGGTCAAGACCGACACCGAGGTGCTCGAGTACGCGGGCGCGTTCCTGCAGCTCTATCGAGAGGAAGGCTGGTATCTCGAACGCACGGTGCACTTCGTCAAGCGCGTCGGTCTGGAGTACGTGAAAACGCGCGTGTTGAACGACGCGGCCGGTCGCAAAGCCCTGTGGGAGCGCTTGCAGTTCGCGTTGCAGGGCGAGCCTGATCCGTGGAAGGAGCTGGTGAAAGCGCGGGTCGACGAGCGCCAGTTCGAACCGATCGCAGTCTGACAATCACCATCGCCCTCACGCCATGGATACCAATCTGCCGATTGCCGGCGGTCATGAATCGAGTCATCACGACGCGGGCAACTGGATCGACGTGTGTGCCCTGGGCGATATTCCGCCGCTCGGCGCGCGCCGCGTGCGCCGTGCCGACGGCATCGACATCGCGCTGTTCCGCACCGCGAGCGATGCGGTCTTCGCGCTGCTCGATCGTTGTCCGCACAAGAGCGGACCGCTGTCGCAGGGCATCGTGTTCGGTGAGCGCGTCGCCTGCCCGCTGCACAACTGGACCATCGAACTCGCCAGCGGTGAAGCGGTAGCGCCGGATCAAGGCTGCGCCACCCGGTTCGATGTGAAGGTGGATGCGGGGCGGGTATGGCTGGCCGCGCGCGCGCTGGTGGTGAGCACCGGGTGGGCCGCTTGAGCTGCCCCGACCTGTCTTCGCGGCTGTGCCCATTGCCGCGGTCGTCCCCGTTCCCATGACCGCGCCGCTCGTGCCCAACGCCCACGAAGTTCGCTCCACCTGCTGTTACTGCGGCGTCGGTTGCGGCGTGGTGATCGAGACCGACGGCGCGCAGATCACCGGGGTGCGCGGCGATCCTGATCATCCCGCCAACTTCGGCCAGTTGTGCAGCAAGGGCGCGGCCCTGCATCTGACGGCGCGCGCCGAGCTGCGTCCGTCGCGCGCACAGTTCCCCGAACTGCGGCGTGACCGCAACATCGCGCGCGAACGGGTCAGCTGGGACACCGCGCTCGATGTCCTTGCCGACCGGTTCGCGCGGATCATCCGGGTACATGGCCCGGACGCGGTGGCGTTCTACATCTCCGGCCAGCTGCTTACGGAGGACTACTACGTCTTCAACAAACTCGTCAAAGGACTGATCGGCACCAACAACCTCGACACCAACTCGCGGCTATGCATGTCCTCCGCCGTAGCCGGGTACAAGCAGACGTTAGGCGCCGACGCACCGCCGTGCTCGTACGAAGATATCGATCACGCCGAGCTGGTGCTGATCGCCGGTTCGAACGCCGCCTACGCGCACCCGATCCTGTACCGGCGTCTGGAAGCGGCCCGCCGGCGCAATCCTTCGATGAAGACCATCGTCATCGATCCGCGGCGCACCGCCACCGCGCGCGATGCCGATCTGCATCTGCCGATCCTGCCCGGGACCGATGTGGCGCTGTTCAACGCGATGCTGCACGTGCTGTGTTGGGAAGACATGCTCGATGATTCATTCATCGCGCAGCACACCGAGGGGTTCGGTGCACTCAAGGCCGCGGTGCGCGAATACTCGCCCGGCAACGTGGCGCATACCTGCGGGGTGAGCGAGGCCGAGATCGTGCAGGCGGCACGCTGGTTCGGCCAAGCACGCACAGCGCTCTCGCTCTATTGCCAGGGCTTGAATCAGTCCACATCGGGCACAGCGAAGAACGCCGCGCTGATCAATCTGCATCTGGCCACCGGACAGATAGGCAAGCCCGGCGCTGGTCCGTTCAGTCTTACCGGCCAACCCAACGCCATGGGCGGGCGGGAAGTGGGTGGTATGGCCAATTTGTTGTCGGCGCATCGCGATCTGTCCAATGCGGAACACCGCGCCGAGGTCGCCGGACTCTGGGGCGTCGATGATGTTCCCGCGCAACCAGGCAAGACCGCGGTCGAGATGTTCGAGGCGGTGCGCACCGGGTCGATCAAAGCGATCTGGATCGCCTGTACCAATCCAGCGCAGTCGATGCCCGACCAGCGTTCGATCCACGCGGCGCTCGAAGTGGCCGAGTTGGTGGTGGTGCAGGAGGCGTATCGCCACACCGAGACGGCGCACTACGCCGATGTGCTGCTGCCGGCGACGAGTTGGGGCGAGAAGGACGGTACGGTCACCAACTCGGAGCGGCGGATCTCGCGCGTGCGCAAAGCCATCGATGGGCCTGGCGAGGCACGCGCCGACTGGGAGATCGCCTGCGCGTTCGCAAGACGGCTAGAGACGCGGCTGCGCCCGGGTAAGCCTTCGCTGTTCCCCTACACCGATGCGGCCTCGGTCTGGCTTGAACATCGAGCGAGCACAGCCGGGCGCGACCTCGACATCTCCGGCCTGACGTACCCCTTGCTCGATTCGATCGGCCCGCAGCAATGGCCGATGCCAGAGGGCGCTACGACCGGCACGGCGCGGCTCTATGAAGACCAGCGCTTTGCCACGCCCAATAGCAAGGCGCGTTTCGTTGCGACGGCGTACAAGCCGGTCGCCGACAAGATCGACGCGCGCTTGCCGCTGCAGCTCAACACCGGACGGCTACGCGATCAGTGGCACGCGATGAGTCGCACCGGTACGGTGGGGCGGTTGTTCAATCACGCGCCCGAGCCGACGATCGGACTGCATCCGCGCGATCTGGCGCAGCGCGGTGTGCGCGCGGGTGAGCTGGTGAAGGTGAGCTCGCGACGCGGCAGCATTTACCTCACTGCGGTTGCCGACGAGGACGTGCGCAGCGGGCAGGCGTTCTTGCCGATGCACTGGGGCGCGCGTTTTCTCGGCGGGAACGCGGTGCACGGGGTCAATACGCTCACCATCAGCTCGTTCGACCCGGACTCGAAGCAGCCCGAGTTGAAACACAGCGCGGTGCGCATCGACAAGGCCGAGTTGCCTTGGCGGCTGGTCGCGTTTGGTTGGCCGGGCGCGGGCACGTCGAGTACCACGGCCGAGGGCGGTTCTGCGTGCACGACGGACGCTTCGCCCGCGGCAATAGAGATTGTCGATGCGCTCGGCCCGCTGTTGCCGCGTTTCGCGTTTGGTTCGCTCAGCCTCATTGGCCATGAGCAGGAAGGCGTGCTGCTGCGGCTGGCGAGTGCCACGCCCGCCTCGCCCGAGCTGATCGCGGAGATCGACCGGTCGTTCGCGCTCGACGGGTCGCAGGTTGTCCGCTACGACGACTCCCGCAAGTGGGTGAGCCGGCGCATCGTCGTACACGAGGGCAAACTGCGCGCCGTGCGATTGAGCGGCGAGTTGATGGCCAGTGCTGCCGAACCGTGGCTGCGCGACTGGCTCACTCGCGGTGAACCGGTGGAAGCGATCCGCCGTCTGCTGCTCGCGCCCAACGCCACGCCGCCGCAAGGCTTCGTCGCACGTGGCAAGACGGTGTGCACCTGCTGGAACGTCGCCGCCAGCACCATCGATGCCACGCTCGCCGCGCTGCAAGGACCACCCGGATCGCGGCTGAGCGCATTGCAAGCCAGGCTCAACTGCGGCACCAACTGCGGATCGTGTCTGCCCGAACTGCGTCGGATGATCGAGGCGCGCACGGATGCGTCATCCGGCACTCGCACCGCGGAGTCCGCCGCATGAAGCCGGGCAAGGTGTATCTGATTGGCGCCGGACCGGGGGATCCGGAGTTGCTCACGATGAAGGCGGTGCGCGCGCTCGGCGAAGCCCACGTCGTGCTCGTCGACGACCTGGTCAATCCGGCGGTGCTGGAACACGCCGGTGCCCACGCTCGCATCGTGCCGGTCGGCAAGCGTGGTGGCTGCGCGTCGACGCCGCAATCATTCATCGAGCAGCTCATGCTGCGCGAAGCGCGTGCCGGTCAAATCGTCGCGCGCGTGAAGGGCGGCGATCCGTTCGTGTTCGGTCGCGGCGGCGAGGAACTCGCGGCGTTGTGCGCGGCGGGTATCGAGGTCGAAGTCGTGCAAGGCATCACCTCGGGCATCGCTGCACCGGCGCGGCTGGGTATCCCGGTCACGCATCGCAACGCGGGACGCGGCGTGGCGTTCATCACCGGACACACCCAGAACGAGCCGCCGGACTGGGCTGCATTGGTGGCGAGCAAGCTGACGCTGGTGATCTATATGGGGGTGGCCAATGCTGCGGACATTCGGCGCGCGCTACTAGATGCCGGCATGAGTGGCGCGACTCCGGTCGCGGCGATCCAGAGCGCGTCGACCGCCGATGAGCGTAGCGCCGTCTGTACGCTCGATACGATGCACGCGGCGATCATCGAGCATCGCATCGGCAGCCCGGCGATCATCGTCATCGGCGAAGTGGTGCGGCTTGCCGGTGCGGCCGCGTGCTCGATCCCAGGCGCTCGCGCTGAGCCGCGCAGTTCGGCTGCGGAATTGCGACCGGTCGCGCCGCCTTCACATCCGCCCGCTGCGCTGCCCGATCAGTCCTCGGTCGCGCGCGCGGCGATCCAGCGCGCCATCGCCTCTAGCAGCTGATCGGATTCGCCCAGACTCGGCAGCAGCTCCAGCTGCAACGTCGGATGTGCCGCCGCGGCTTGGGCAACTCGCTCGGCTACGTCGCGCCGCAGGTGACCGCCCTGGCCGACGAACATCGGCATGATGCGCACGCGCGTGGATGCTCCGGCAGCGCCGGCGGCGAGTCGGCTGACAGCGTCCTCGAGCGACGGCGGTTGAAATTCGAGATAGGCCACGTTCACGTGCAACCCTGGCGTGGACCGCTCGATCTGCTCGCGGATGATCTCGAGCGGTTTGCACCACTGCGGATCGCGCGAGCCGTGCCCGTAGAGAATGAGGCTGCCTGGCATACGCGGGCTGCCCTACCAGTGCACCATCGGCAACCCGGCCACCGGTGCGCGGAAGTACGGAATCGTCGTTCCCATCAGGCTGCCCAGATACACCGTATGCAGATCGGGGCCACCGAAGGTCACGCTCGCCATCCACGGCGCGATCGAGCCCTTGGCGGCAACCAGCACCTCAGTCGGGACCTTCCCGGCTTTGAACGCCGCTTCGAGCGCGGCGGTGGCGGCGGGCACGCCGTCATCGAGCAACTCGAGCACGTCGCCTCGCGGCGTGATCGCGATCAACCGCTCGGCCATGATCATCGTGCACCACAGGTTGCCGTACGCGTCGAACGCGATGCCGTCGGGAAAGCCGGTGCCCAGATTCGCCGGGCCGTAGATCTGCCGATCGGTGAGTGATCCGTCGGGCTGCACCCGCATGCGGCTGATGTGTTTGCCGGTGGTCTCGACGATGTAGAGCCACTCTTCGTTCGCATCCATGCGCACTTCGTTGGTGAATGCGAATCCTTCGGCCACGACCCGGGTGCCCTTCGCATCGACCAGCGCGAGGTAGCCATCGGCGAGATCCGGCCGGACCGCATCGGCCCACGGGTTGACCATGGTCGAGACGGTGATCCAGACGCGGTCCTTCGAATCGCGCAGCACGAAGTTGACCTTGCCGATCGGCTTGCCGTCGATGCGATCGTGCAGCACGCGCGTGCGCCCGTCGCGGGTCATCACTTCGAGCACGTCGGTGCCGAAGTTGGAGATCAGGATGTCGCCGTTGCGGGCAAAGGCCAGCCCGTTGGGCAGCGTGCCGTGCATGAAGCGCTCGTGCATCGAGCCGGCGGCCTGGTCGAAGTGCGAGTCGGCCTGCTGCGCGATCAGCACCTGCGTGCCGTCATGCCGCAGACGCGTGACGCCGCCGCGCGCATCGGCCGCCCATAACGTGCCATCGCGTTCGGCGAGGATGCACTCGGGGCGTTTCAGATCGCGCCCGATCGTGCGGATGCTGTTGCGATCGACCTGCCAGCCTTTGAGTGGATTCGACATGTGCGTGGCTCTGTTGGACGACTTGGCCTGCGAGGGTACTGTAAAGACGAGGCATCGCGAGCGTCAACGACGGGTGAAGCCCCATCGATGCAAGGCGCGCCGCGCCGTGTCTTGCGACCGCATTGCCGATGCAATACCGTGCTACTTCGGCACGCACCGCTCGAGTAGAGAACAACACACAACCTGGAGATCGTCATGCGCATCGGCTTCATCGGCACCGGCACCATGGGCCTGCCCATGCTCACCAACCTCATGAAGAAGGGCCACAGCGTCGTCGCCTACGACGTCGTCGCTGCGGCCTTGAGCGCCGCGGTCGAACGCGGCGCGATGAAGGCGGCTTCGGTCGCCGACGCAGCGAGACAAACAGAGCTCGTCATCACGATGCTGCCGTCCTCCTCGCATGTCGAGAGCGTCTATCTCGCCGCAAGCGGCGTGCTCGAAGGGATCAAACCGGGGCAACTGTGCGTGGACATGTCCACGATCGATCCGAGCGTTTCTCGCCGCGTCGCCGCCGCGCTCGCAACCAAGCGCGGTCGCTTCATCGATGCACCGGTCTCGGGCGGCTCGGTGGGCGCCGAAGCCGCAACACTCGCGATCATGGTCGGCGGCGCTGCGGCCGATCTCGATGAAGCGCGCCCGGCGCTCACTGCGATGGGCGCCAACATCATCCACGTGGGCGATGTCGGTGCGGGCGAAGCGGCCAAGCTGTGCAACAACCTGATCGCCGGGGTAGCTGCGGTTGCGGTCGCCGAAGCCTTTCGCATCGGTGCCGGTTTTGGGGTCGATCCGAAAATTCTTACTGACGTGATCTCCAAATCGTCGGGCAACACCTGGATCATGCAGAACGCCCATCCGGTGCCGGGTATCGTCGCCAAGGCCCCATCGAGCCACGGCTACGCGCCGGGGTTCATGACCGATCTGATGGCCAAGGACCTGGCGCTCGCAGTAAACGCCGCGCGCGAGCTGCGCGTTCCGGTTTTCGTGAGCCCGGTGGCGCAACAGCTGCTGCGGCTCGCGTCATCGCAGGGTTTGGCGCGCGACGACTTCACTGCGATCTACAAGTTCCTGGCGGCTTCCGATGAAAAGGCGCCGGTGTAAGGGAGGGATGTTCCCGAGTCTTGGCCGGACTGCCCCACGAACGCCGCAAATTGGTGATCGTCCGTGATCCGCCGGATCGAACGGGCCTCAGTGTTCCTCACCGAGATACGCCGCGCGAATCTGCGGTTGCGCGAGCAGATCGGCGGGCTTGCCCTCGGTCACCAGGCGCCCGCCTTCGAGCACGTAGGCACGCTGCGCCACTTCGAGCGCCTGCGCCACGTTCTGTTCGATCAGCAGGATCGACACGCCGCTCGCGTGGATCTGGCGGATCGTGTCGAACACCTGCTGCACGATCGCGGGCGCCAGTCCGAGCGACGGTTCATCGATCAGCAGCACCTTCGGGCGCGCCATCAGTGCCCGGCCGATCGCCACCATCTGCTGCTGCCCACCCGAGAGCGTGCCGGCGAGCTGCTCGCGGCGCTCGCGCAGGATCGGAAACATCGCGTAGATGCGTTCCAGCCCTTCGTCGCGATAGCCGCGCACCTCACGGCGAAAGCCCCCCATCTCCAGGTTCTCTTCCACGCTCATGCCGGTGAACAGTCGCCGCCCTTCCGGAATCAGTGCCACACCGCGCCCGCACATCTCCTGCGGTGCCAGCGTAGTGACGTCCTGACCGTCGAGTAGCAACGCGCCGGCGCGGATCGGCAGCAGCCGCGCGATCGCGTTGATGAGCGTGGTCTTGCCCGCTCCATTGGGCCCCACCACCGCGATCAGCTCGCCCGCCCCGACGCGCAACGAGATGTCCCACAGCGCCGGTGCATCGCCGTACGCCACGCCGATCGCGCGCGCTTCAAGCATGGGCTTTTCCGAGATACGCGGTGATCACGTTGGGATCCTTCATCACCTCGCGTGGTAGCCCTTCGGCGATCACTTCGCCGTAGTTGAGCACGACCACACGATCGGTCAGCTCGATCACCGCGCGCATGTTGTGTTCGATGAA
>CADECO010000153.1:0-2837 GCA_902825905.1 uncultured beta proteobacterium | reverse complement strand
GCGGTAGCGCGATCGAGCTGGCCCGAGCCGAACATGCCGGCGAGCGCCACGTTCTCGCGCACCGGGAGCTTCACGAACGGCCGCGGGATCTGATAGGTGCGTGCCACGCCCAGCTGTGCGATCTGATGGCCGGTGCACTGCGCCAGGTCGTGCTCGCCGAACAGCAACCGCCCCGCATCGGGCCGATAGAAGCCCGAGATCACGTTCACCAATGTCGATTTGCCTGAGCCGTTCGGCCCGACCAGACCGAGGATCTCGCCCTCGCGGATCTGCAAATTGACACCAGCGAGTGCGCGCACGCCGCGGAACGAAAGTTGCACGTCTTCGCAGCGCAGGATCGGGGCGCGTGCTGCGCTCGATACCGCCGTCGCCGCCACCGCTGAACCAGTGCCGTGCCCGCCGGCACTCTGCGACGAAGCGACCGCACCGGATTGTGACGATGCGCCCGCTCGCGCGATCGCCCGCTTGTGCCGGCGCGCTTCCACGAGCCCCATCAATCCTTCGGGCAGGTACAGGATCGCCAGGATCAGCACCAGGCCGATGATCACGCGTCCGATCAGCGCCCAATCACCGCCGATGAAGGCGTAGTTGAGCGCGGTGATGAAGATCGCGCCGATCGCCGGCCCGAGCCAGTGGCGCGCACCACCGATCAGGCTCATCAGCAGCACGAACAGCGGCACCGTCACCGCGAAGGTCTCGGCGACCGTCACGTACGACACGAAGATCGCGTGGATGCCGCCGGCCACGCCCGCCAGGAAACACGAGATGGCGAGCGCGATCATCTTGAACCAGAACGTCGGCACGCCCATCACTTCGGCGACGTCTTCGTCGTCGTGGATCGCGAACAGGCCGCGGCCGAAGCGCGAGGTCTGTACGTACCAGGCGGTGAGCATGCTTGCCACCGCGATCGCCAGACCGAACAGATAGATCGTCGAGGCGCTGTTGGCGTAGATCGCCGGCAGTTTCACGCCGCTCAGGAACACGCCCGGCCCGCCGTCGATCGAGGTATTGAGTACGACCGTCGCGACCACGAACGTGACCGCCAAGGTGAGCAGGGCGAACAACTCGCCGCGCAACCGGCGCACACGGAACACCACCGCGCCGATCGCCAGACCGAGCACGGTCGAGACCAGTCCGGCGAACAGCAGCGTCCATACGAATGGCATCTCCAGCTTGGTGGCGAGATTCGCGCTGGTGTAGATGCCGGCGCCGAAGAACGCACCGTGGCCGAACGAGAAGTAACCGGAGAAGCCCGACAGGATCGTCCACGAGGTGGCGAGCGCGATCCAGAAGAACACCAGGTACAGGAACGATTCGACGAACGCGGGAAAGTGCGCAAGCGGCAGCAGCGCGAACGCAATCGCCACAACCGCGAACAGACTACCTTTGGCGCGCGCGGGCATCACAGGCGATCCGGACGGAACACGAGAATCAGGATCAGCAACGTGAACGACACCAGCGGTGCCCAGGTCGGCGCGATCAGTGCCATCGTCATCGCTTCGCTCACGCCGATGACCAGGCTCGCCGCCAGCACGCCCAGCGGATTGCCCAGCCCGCCCATGATCACCACCGCGAACACCACGCCCAGCCACACTTGAATCTGCGCAGGCGCGAGCGTGGAGACCAGCGCGATGAAAATGCCGGCGACCGCACCGGTGGCCGCGCTGACGCCGGCGAGCAGATAGGCGAGCCGGCGATGGTCGACACCGAACGCCGCGGCGATGCTCGGGTTGTCCACGCTCGCACGCAGCGCTTTGCCGACATAGGTGAATCTGAGCCACGCCCAGGTTGCGTACGCGAGCACCACGGCGATGATGAACATGACGCTTTCCACCACCGGCACGAAGATCGGCCCGATCTGCCAGGAGGCGGTGGCGTAGTGCGTCTCGAGCTTGCGGAAGTCGGCGGTCCAGATCCACTGGATCAGCGCCTCGAAGATCACCATCACGCCGAAGGTGACCAGCACCGAACCGAACTCGGTCACGGCGAAGCGCGTGAAGATCCACTGCAACGCCAGACCCAGCACGAAGAACGCCGGGATCAGCACCAGCACCACCAGCACCGGATGCCACTTGGTGACGCCGATGAGCTGATAGGTGAGATACGCGGCGAGAAAGACGAACGCGAAGTGCGCGAGGTTGAGCACGCGCAGAAACCGCCACGACAGACTCACGCCCAGGCCGAGCAGCGTATAGAGCCCGCCGATCAGAATGCCCGAGAGCAGCGACTGGGCAAGTAGCGTAGCGCTCGGCATGCGAGCGGCCCCCTTGTTGATCTCACTAGTCGTTTCACTCCCTCGCGATGCGGCCGAGGGTCAGGGGGCGCGCGTTTCGACGCGGCGACGCGCGCCTCCCTCGCTCTGCCTCCTGCCGAAGCGAGGAGGGCGATTCATGCAGCTTGTCGATGCAGCGCGCTAGTTCGCGATCAGGCTGGCGCCGGGCGCGGCAAACTCTTTCGGGTACACGACGACCCATTTGCCGTCTTGGACCTGTTTGAGCTTGTAGATGAACTTGCCGTAGTTGTTCGGGCCATCGTGCTGCAATTTACCGATGATGGTGTCGACCGGGTTCTTGCGAATCCAGTCGCTCAACACCTTGTCGTCGAGGCTCTTCGTTGCCTTCACCGCCGCCTCGACCACTTGCCAACCCGCGTATTGGGTCGCACCCTGCATCTCCGGAATCGGATAGGGCAGCCCCGCCTTCGTCGCGCGCTCGCGGTACTCCTTCGCGTATGCGGCAGCGGTCGGATCGTTGGTGAACGGCGGGTGATCTTCGAACGCTCCTATCGAGAGGGCGTTCTTGCCATCTGGCGAGGCCACCATCGGTCCGGGAGCCGGA
>CADECO010000152.1:9191-12456 GCA_902825905.1 uncultured beta proteobacterium | reverse complement strand
GATGAACTCGGCACGGGTGCGCGACAAGATGGCGATCGAGTCGCCGCGACGTTAGCCACGCGCCAGGAGCCCGTGCGCGACTCGATTCAGCCAAGCATTGAGCTCAGCGTAGGTCCAGCGCCCGCCCCCGTCGATCAGTGCAAGACGCCCCGGCGAACGCGAGGCACCGCGCGTGATCAGATCGCCCACGTTGACGCGCTGGATGAGGTTGTCTCGCAACGCTTCGTCTCGATACAAGCGGGTTGTCTCCGCGTGGATCAGCGAAGGCCATTGTACGGCTCGTGAAGATCCCGGCCGGGCCCATTTCAGCTCAAATCCCAAACCAAACATTCAACGCCCCGCCATCGGGCGCATCAGTACCTTGGTTGCTGCCGAGAAAATCGATCTTGCCGTCGCCATTGGCATCGGCCACGTCGACGTTGTGTGAGCCTTCGTTGCTGATGAGCTGGGGCACCGGGTCGAAAAAGAGCGGCGCGGTGGCGTTCGCGAAGAACACGCCGACGCGCTTGTCGGTCGGATTGGTGTGCATCTCCCCGAAGATGAGGTCCTTGCGGTTGTCGTTGTTGACGTCGACGAATAGCAACGTGTGGACGTGGCCGGTCGGATTGAGCAGCACCTGGCTGGTCCAGGCCTGGTTATTGCCCACCGTGGCCGGCCCCGGATTCTTGTACCAGACGATGCTCCCGAGCTGACCGAACTGCGGCGCCACGACCACATCCACGTTGCCGTCGGCATCGATGTCGTGTGCCGCGACCTTCGAGTCCGGCAGCGCCGCCGCCGCGTTGGCCGCGATGAAACTCACGCGTTGCCACATCGCCGGATTGGCGACGTTGGCGTTACCGGGGTGCTTGAGCCAGAAACCGTTGAACACCAGGTCCGGACCGGCCTGCCCGTCGATGTTGGCGAGCGTCATGCCCACGCCTGTCGCGGTATCGGCGTTCGGATGATTCAGCGTCACCTTGGTCCAGTTCGCGGTGAGCTTCGGATCGGCGCCCTGCAGGTACATCACGGCAGGCCCGTTGCCGTTGGGGCGGGTGATGACGTCGAGTTTGCCGTCGCCATTCACGTCGTCGATCACCAGATCCTGGTCGGTCTGTGCGTCGTCGATCGCGTAGCGTACCCAGGGTTGCGTGAGCGGCGTGATGTCCGCTCCCACCGCAACACAGGGATTCCTGAACCAAGCTACGCCGGTGGTCGTGACCACGTCGAGGCAACCATCCTTGTCGACATCGGCGACCTTGATCGTGTCGCCGCCACCCACCGATGCGAGCACGTGTTTCTGCCAACCGTTGCCGGTGTTGCGGTACCAGACGATCTGGAACCCGGCGGTGGGTCCGAGCGAGCCAACAACGTCGGCCTTGCCGTCGCGATCGAAATCGGCAAACACCTGCCCCCACGCGCCGACGTTGTTCGCGATCACCGTGCGCTGCAGTGGCAAGTGGCCTGCCGGCACCGTCACGTTCACGGTCACGCTGCCTTGTCCCGTGCCACTCGGGCTGGTACAGGTCACGACATAGGTGCTGTTGGTGAAGGGCGTGAAGATGCGCGAGCCCGATGTCGGCAGCGATCCACCACTCACCCCGAACGCGTTGGCGCCTTCGCAGGTCGACGCGTTGCTCGAACTCCACGACACCACGCTGGCCTGGCCGCTGGCTACGGTCGTGGGCGTTGCGCTCACCGTCACGATCGGTCCGTTTGCCGCAGGCGCCGCTCCACCATCGGAGCCGCCACCACCGCCGCCGCAACCGGAAACCAGTACGGCCGCACAGGCCGCCACCATAAGGAGAAATCGACGCGAAGGAACGAAAGCACGATTCATGACGGGCCTCATCAAATTGCAACATCGAGTACACCGTCTTGAAAAGTACTGCTAACCGATCCTACACAATGACCCACTGAACGCCGACGCCGAGCCTGTTGTCGGACGACAGCACCGGGCGCCCGAACCATCGACCGTTCGCTCGATTCAACTCACCGTTCGTTGTCCATGTCCAACGATGCGTGTCCACGCATACCACTGGGTTAGGACGATTTCCCTACCGCCTCCCGAAATACTTCGCCTCCCGCTGCGCCAGTTCGTCGGCCCACACCTTGATCGTCTGATCGGCCGTGCCGCGCGCCACCCAGCGCTTCGGAAAGTTCACCACCGACTCGGGGCGTTTGCGCGCCAGCCGAAGCTTCACCATCTCGCGAAGTAGCGACAGCATCGAGGCGCTGCACACCGGCGGTGTGCCATCGATCCAGCCGCTGGCTATTCCCGTAACCGGATCGATCAACCCGTTGCGCGCGGCGGCATCGACGATGCGGCGCTCGTCGGCATCGGAGTGCATCACTTCGGGCTGATGCATCGCCGCGGCCATGCACGCCTCCACACCGTACGCGGCCCAGTTGGCGATCGAGCCGATCACCAGAATGTCGGTGTCGACCGCCGCGCCGATCGTCTTGCCGGTGGGCACCACTTCTTCGACGGCGTCGATGATCTTGCCCAGCCCCACTTCATTGCCGCCATCGCCCATGCCGATGGTGAGCACGCCGCGCCGGCGCGCTTCTTCCACCACGTAGTTGACCTTGCCCACCACGTCGCTCACGCGCAGCCCGATGCCGGTGTGATAGTGGCCGTTCTTGCCCGGCGCCGGTTTTTCGATGGCCACGAGCGCGGCCGGATCGGTCTCATCGAGCAGGCGTTTGGCCTCCTGCTTCGCGCGCTCGTGATCGATCGGCAGCGGAAACACCGAGGCCTTGAACGGCGTGGTCTTGGCCAGACGATAGTCGACCACCTCCAGCCCCATCGCCTGGGCGAGCGCCGCCATGCGCCCCATGTTCGCCACTTCGGTGAGGAACACCGGCGTGGCATCGAGCGCGATGCACAGCGACTTGGCGAACGGCGCGGCGCCCACCGGACCGTCGCCCTCGTCGATCATCGACGGCGGATCGAAGAACCCGCAGGTGATGATCACCGTGCGCCGCGGCTGCACACGCTCGAGCAACGCGCGCGCGGCCAGATAGGTGAGCGGCTCGTTGCCCTGCTTCGCGCGTGCCGCGTCGTACAGCTCGCGGGTGATGTTCTTGGTGGTGAGTTCGGCCGATCCGCCCGACATGAAGATCTGCGTGGAGACGAGCCGGTCGGCGCTGTCGCCCACCGCACGGGCGAGATCGAAATCGAGGTCCATGGTGGGTCTGCTCGCTTATTTCAGTTTGGAGTAACTCGTCGGCTGCAGGATGTAGTTCTCCAGGTGCGCGACGATCGCGCCGTTCTTCTCGGTCT
>CADECO010000152.1:4471-9091 GCA_902825905.1 uncultured beta proteobacterium | reverse complement strand
GGCTGCAGGATGTAGTTCTCCAGGTGCGCGACGATCGCGCCGTTCTTCTCGGTCTCGGCGCGCTTGGAGAGCCACTCGGGGTCGGTGGCGAACGCGTTCCACTTCTTCTCGCGGTCGGCCAGGCTTTCCCACTCGAGCATGTAGTACAGGATCTGATTGCTCGGACCGATCGCAACGGTCCAGAAGCCCACCTGTTTGATCTGGTGCTTCTCCCACAGCTTGAGCGTGATGGTCTCGAAGCGCTTGTTCAGATCAGGCAGACGTCCGGGAACACAGTGGTAGATGCGCAGCTCGTGCAGCATGAAGCCTCCTTTGGATGTTGGGCACAGCGTGGATGGCGCGCGGCGCGCACCGACAAAACGATTCGACTGCAGGCGTTGCGACGACCTGGGTGTTCCGACTGCTTGCGGGCGCCGACAGCCCGCGGCTTCCGACTACTTGTTCAGGTCGGGACGATATTGCGCGATGTTGTCGTACTGCGCGAACTCGATGACGTTGCCCTCGGGGTCGCGCACCAGCGCCATGCGCACGCCGAGGCGCAACTCGACGATGCCCTTGGCACTTTGGTGACCCGCCGCTTCGCACCGCGCGATCACGCCGTCGAGATCGTCGACCAGGAAGGTGAGGTACGCGAAGCCGGCACGTGAGCTCGGCGTGTCGGCGGCTTGCGGCGTGGCGGGCGGCGTCGCTGGCTGCACCAGCTTCACGCGCTCGCCGTAGTTGGTCTGCAACCGCACCACGGTATAGCCGCTGGTGCCCAGCCCGGCCATGCGCGCGCCGTGCTCGTTCAAGGGGATCTCGGAGATCTTCTTCAGGCCGAGCAGGCCTTCATAGAACGCCATCGCCTTGGCCAGATCGGCCACGCAGATGCCGATTTCCATCGGCGCATTCATCCGCATCGAGCTGCCTCCTTTCGGTGTCCGGCGCAGTGTAGCGAAGCACGCCCGGCACCGCAGTGCCCAGCGCTTGGCTGGCCGCGCGCGGGCCGGCCAAGCACGCTCATCGGCAACTCGTCGCACGGAGCGGCAATTCACACGTTTTGGGGCCGAACCGTCCGGCATAATGCGCGGTTCGACTTTTCGCCTCCCATGCTCAACTTGCCTTCGGTTCAGCGGCAACTCAAGCCGTTCTTCGACGACACGACGTTGCATCGCGGCCTCGACTATGCGCGCCGCGGTCTGGCGCACATCAAGAAAGCCAAGCCCGGCGACGAGGCGCTGGTGATTCACGCCGCGTGCGAGGGCTCGCACGCGCAACCCTACAACCAGCAGATCGAGATCGTGCTCGCGGGCGGCAAGCTCGCCAACGTGCGCCAGTCGAGTTGCAGTTGCCCGGTGTCGGTCGACTGCAAGCACGTCGTCGCGGCGCTGGCAACCTGGATCAGCGGCCAGTCCAACGAGGGAATCGATGGCGACGAGGCCGACGCCTCGCCAGCTGCACGGCCGGTTCGGGCCAGCCTGCAACGGATCGAAGCCTCACTCTCGAGCGTTCCGCGCGAACGCGCGCCGACGCTGCCCGCGCTCAGCTTCCAGTTGCAGGAGTGGCTGCGCGAGGGTCAGGAACGTATCGGCAAACGGACGACCGCGACGCAGGAAGTGATCCGCTACGCCTTCGATGCGGCCGATGCGGCAATCCGCGTCGAGCGCGTGGCGATCAAGCGCGATGGCTCGGTCTCCAAACCCAAACCGGTCGACGTGCGTACGCATCACTTCGCACCCGGGTCGAGCTTTCCGCGCTACGCCAACGCCGACGATCTGGCGATCATCCAGCTACTGCGCATGAGCGAAGCCTCGCAGGATCCGCTGAGTTTCGGCTTCACCCGCGCACGGCTGGCCGATGCGCTGGGCTACGCGGTGCTGCAGCGGGTGATCGCGACCAGCCGGCTCTATCACGGCTCGCCGGATCGACCGATACGCAGCGGCGCGCGGCGCGAGGGCCGATTCAGCTGGCAGCTTGGCGAGCACGACACGCTGACGCTGCATCTGCAGACCGACGCCGGTGCCGTGATCGGCCTGCCGACCACGCCCTTGCTCTATTTCGATGCGCAGTTGCTCGAAATCGGCGAACTCGCAGTGGCCGGCTCGATCGAGGAGGCGCGGTGGATGCTGCGCCTGCCCGCCGTCGACAAGGCGGCGCAGCCATTGTTCTTCGCGCACCTGCGCCGGTTGCGCAGCGCGTTGAGTGCTGAACAAATTCCCGAGCCGCCACCGCAAATCAACATTGCGCCCAGCAGCGCACCGACGATCGTGCTGCATCTGGCCAGCGCCAAGTTCGAGGTGTACGCGCGTTCGCAGACCCGTCGCGAGGAACGGCCGATCGCCGAAGTGAGCGTGCGGTATCCGCAGGGCGCGCTGTTCGAGTTGCAGGAGGTGCCGCCGCTGATCTCGGAGTGGCGCACCGCCGAGGGAGCGGGCGTGATCGCCCGCGACGTCGACGCCGAACTGGCCGCGCTGCGCCTGCTCACCAGCACCGGCCTGCATCTGGTGGGGCAGTGGGGGTTCGGTGCGCAGCGCATCGGTCGCCGGCCGTACTGGACGTTCGGTGACGGGTCACTGGAGCGCTGGCGCGATTCGATGGCCTCGTTGCTCGCGCGCGCTGATGCTGCCGGATTCGATCTCGACGTCGATCCGTCGTTTCCGTTCCAGATCGCCGAGGTGGAATCGATCGACACCGATCTGGACGAAGCCGAGCGCGGCGGCTGGTTCGATCTGGAAATCGGCATCGTCATCGACGGCAAGCACGTGCCGATCTCCAAGCCGCTCACGACCTGGCTCGCGCGCCATCCGAATCCGCTCGCGTTCCTGGCCAGCACCGAAGGCAGCCGCACACTGCTGCTCGATCTGCCCGATGGCACGCTGGTGAAGCTGCCGGCCGATCGCGTTCGTACATTGCTCGCACCGCTGCTGGAGTTCGGTGTGCCGCAGCTCAACGCCAAGGGCCAGATCCGCATCTCGCGGCTCGACGCGGTGCTCAACCCGCAACTGGCCGCGGCGCACAAGGGCTTCACGCAGGAGACGCAGACACTGCGGCAGTGGATCGAGCGCGGCGCGCAGATCAGCGAGATCGATCCGGCCGCAGGGTTCGGTGCCACGCTGCGCCACTATCAACGCAGCGGGTTGGCGTGGCTGCAGTTTCTGCGCGAGGCGAAGCTGGGTGGTGTGCTGGCCGATGACATGGGTCTGGGCAAGACCGTGCAGGCGCTCGCGCATCTTCACCTGGACAAGACGCGCGGGCTGGCCACGGCGCCGACGCTGGTGGTGTCGCCCACGAGCGTGCTGCCCAACTGGCGCGCGGAAATCGAACGGTTCGCACCGGAACTGCGGGTGCTGGTGCTGCACGGCAAGGAGCGCACGGGGCGCTTCGCGTCGATCCCCGAGTTCGATATCGTGCTCACGACCTACGCCTTGCTGCCGCGCGATGCCGAGGTGCTGGGCCAGCACACGTTTCACGCGTTGATTCTGGATGAGGGCCAGTTCCTGAAGAACCCGGCCGGACGCCAGCGTGAGGTCGCCGCGGCGTTGAAGGCCACGCATCGCATCGTGCTCACCGGCACGCCGGTGGAGAACAATCTGCGCGAGCTGTGGTCGCTGTTCGATCTGGCGCTGCCCGGGCTGCTCGGCTCGCACGACCGGTTCACGCAGTACTTCCGCAGTCCGATCGAGCGCGGCCAGAACCCCGAGCGGCTCGACATGCTCAAGCGGCGCATCCGGCCGTTCCTGGTGCGCCGGCGCCGCGCCGAAGTGCTGGGCGAGCTGCCGCCGCGCACCGAGGTGGTCCAGCGCGTCGATCTCGAGGGCAATCAGCGCGATCTGTACGAGTCGCTGCGCATCGCGTTCGACAAGAAGCTGCGCGACATCATCGCCGAGAAGGGTCTGGCCCAGAGCCAGATCATGATCCTCGATGCGCTGCTCAAGTTGCGTCAGACCTGCTGCGATCCGCGCCTGGTGAAATCGAGCGCGGCAACGAAGGCCCACGGCGAGTCGGCCAAGCTGGAACTGCTCAAGGAAATGCTGGAGGAGCTGGCGCAGGAGGGGCGGCGTGCGCTGGTGTTCTCGCAATTCGCCGAGATGATCGCGTTGATCGAGGCCGAGTTGCCGGCGCTGGGCGTGAAGTACGAGAAGATCATCGGCGACACACCGCTCGCCGAGCGCGAGGCCGCGGTGAAGCGTTTCCAGGCCGGCGAAGCGAGCGTATTCCTGATCAGCCTGCGCGCCGGCGGCACCGGGCTGAATCTCACGGCGGCGGACACCGTCATCCACTACGACCCGTGGTGGAACCCGGCGGTGGAAGCGCAGGCCACGGCGCGCGCGCACCGCATCGGCCAGGACAAAGCGGTGTTCGTCTACAAACTGATCGCCGGCGGCACCGTTGAAGAACGGATTCTGGAGTTGCTCTCGCGCAAGCAGGCGCTCGCCGATTCGATTCTCGCCGGTGGTGAAGTCAAGGCGGCGCTGATCACCGAAGACGACATTCAGGCGCTGCTGGCGCCGATCGGTTGAATCCCTTCCTGCGCGAGCAGGGCAGCCACTTCCTCTTCCGACATCGCAGCGATCTCGTCGGCGAGCGCAGCTTCACGCGCCTGCGCATCGTTGAGCGCCTGTTCGATCACCCCGGCCAGGG
>CADECO010000152.1:0-4371 GCA_902825905.1 uncultured beta proteobacterium | reverse complement strand
GCCCCTTTCGGAATCTCCGTCACGCAAGCAATGGCGCTGGGCACTTTATTGGCGGCGAGGCGGGCGAAGAGCTGGGCGCGCAGGGAGTTTTCGTCGAACGGCGCATCGGCAGCCAGGACCACGACGGCGACCAGATCTTCGCCCAAGCTCGGATGCGGCACACCGAATGCCACCGCCTGCGCCACGCCCTCGCACTCGAGCAACGCTTCATCGATTTCTCGCGGTGAGACCTTCTCACCGCCGCGATTGACGATCTCTTTCACCCGACCCGCGATGAACAGGTAGCCATCCGCGTCGATACGCCCCAGATCGCCGGTGCGAAACCAGCCGTCGATGAACGCCGCTTGCGTGAGGCTCGGGTCACCGCCGTAGCCGCTCATCACGCCCGGACCGCGCACGATGACTTCGCCGATCGCGCCTTGCGGCACCCGATCGCCGTCAGCGCCGATGATCGCCACCTCGGCGCCAGCAGGAAGTCCAACTGCGCCTACTTTGCGTACGCCCGGCGGCAGCGGATTGCTGGTCATCTGATGCGAGGCCTCGGTCATGCTGTAGGCCTCGATGACCGGTACGCCGAGGCAGCGCTCCAGCGCGCGCAATGTGGCCGGCGGTAGTGACGCCGACGACGAACGCACGAAGCGCAATCGCTTGGCGCCGGACTCTGCGCCCGAATGCCAACGCAACTGCTCGGCATGGCGGACGACTGCCTGATGAATCGTGGGCACTGCCGAATACCACGTGGGTTCCAGGGTGCCGAGCGCGCGGAAGAAGCTGTCCGGTGCAAATTCCCGCATGCAAATGATGCTCGCGCCAGCCGTGATCGCGGCGAGCAGGTTGCCGATCAGCCCATGTACGTGGAACAGCGGCATCACGTTGAGGCAGCGGTCGCTCGCATCGAGCGCGAGCGTGGTTGCGATCGATCGCGCCGAGGCAAGCAGGTTGGCGTGGAAAAGCGGCACGAGCTTGGGTCGCGCCGTGGTGCCGGAGGTGTGCAGCACCAGGGCGACATCGTGGGCCGCCGCGTAGTGCGGACTCGAGTGCGATGCGATGCCGCCGCCGCCGGTCGAGTGGGTCGGGAGTTCGATCCGCACGCTGCCAGCGGGGCCGTCGGCATCGGCAACGAGTTCGATCAGCGCAAGACCCAGGTCATGCACCACCTGGCGCACCGGCGAATGATTCCCGCGGGCGATCACTACGAACTGCACGCCCGCATCCTGAAGCAAGAAACGCAGCTCGTCGGGCTGCAGCTGGGGATTCAGCGGCACGCAGGCTGCGCAGCTCGCAATGGCGAGGAACGCGACGGCAGCCTCAGCGCCGTTGGCGTGAATCAGCGCCACTCGTGAGGCAGGCACCACGCCTGCGTTCGACAGCGCACGCGCAATCGCCTCGATGTTCGTCGCCAGCGCCTGGTAGCCCAACGGTGCGCGCGTGTCATCCAGTATCGCGGCACGCTGAGGGAATTGCCGGGCGTGGTCGCGGACGAGCGCGGAGATGGTCATTGCCAGTCCTCATGCGGAGCGATGACGCGAACGTCGCGGCAGAACGAGCGACGCTGACGCTTTGTGTCAGCCGAGGATAGTTGTGGTCTTTCGTGTGCCGTGCGTGGTTTTGCACCTTCACCAGCCGCTCCCGTGATCGTTACGGCGAATTCACAAAATTTCCGGACCTATTCACGCCTAACCAGTCGCTGCCGCCACCATTGGGCAATAGTTCACCTGACTTCCGGCGCAAGGCTCGAATGACGCTCGACCGTGTGCTATCTGTGAAGAAATCCTGACGTTTCATGTGAATGACCAGCACACTGGCGATCGCTCCGCGTGCCTGTCGCAGAGTGCTGACAACCGACACCGCGCAGTCACCGGCGTGCCGCATCAGCGTGAGTCCCACCATCCGTGGTCATCGAGAGTCATCCCGAGTCGGTCAACACCCGCGTCGCCAAGGGCGCTGCCTGGATGGTGCTGCTGCGCGTGATCGACCGGAGCATCGGTCTGATCAGCATGGTGGTGCTGGCGCGGATGCTGGTGCCGTCGGACTTCGGACTGGTCGCGCTCGCCGGTTCGCTGATCGCGATCCTGGAGGTGCTGGGCGCGGTCGGTCTGGACATGGCGCTGATCCAGCAGTCACAGGCGCGTCGCGAGCACTTCGACTCGGCGTGGACCTTTCACGTTCTATTCGGTCTGGTGACCGGCGCCATCGTTCTGGTGGTCGCGCCCGCGGTGGCCGGTTTCTACGACGACCCGCGGCTGGTCGCCGTGATGTACATGCTCGCGCTGGCACACGCCATTCATGCGTTCGAGAACATCGGCGTCGTGGCGTTCCGCAAGGAGCTGGCGTTCGAGCGCGAGTTCCGCTACCGGCTCATGCGCCGATTGATCTCGACGTTCGTGGTGACCCTTCCGCTCGCCATTGCGCTGCAGAGCTACTGGGCACTGCTGATCGGCGGCGTCGTGGGTGCACTCATCAGTGTCTTGCTGAGCTACTGGCTGCATCCGTATCGCCCGCGCCTGTCGTTCGCGGCGCTCGGGCAACTGATGAACTTCTCGAAGTGGTTCCTGCTCACCAGCGTCGTCGAGTTCCTGTACGGCCGCATGGCCAGCCTGGTGATCGGACGCTTCGCCGGACCCGCGCCCTTGGGCGCGTACACCCTGGCCAACGACCTGGCCGCCATCGCCACGCAGGAGATCTCGGCGCCGATTCATCGTGCGGTGTATCCGGGGTACGCACAGCTCGCGAATGATCGCGCGCGCCTGCAGCAAAGCTATCTGGGCGTGGTGTCGATGCTGGCGCTGGTGGTTCTTCCGGCCGCGGTCGGCCTGAGCCTCATCGCCGAACCGGCCGTGCTGATCGTGCTGGGCGATCGCTGGCACGAAGCGGTGCCGCTGGTGCGCGTGCTGGTGATCGACGCAGCGCTCACCGTCTTTCTGAGCACGGTGCACTTCGTCAATCTCGCGGTCGGCATGGCTCGCGCCACCAGCCTGCTGCTTGCCGCTCACGCGGCGATGACCATCCCGATGATGTTGCTGAGCGTGCCGGCACACGGCGCGATGGGCGCGGCGATATCGATGTTGATCGCATCGATCGTCGTCACGCCGTTCAAGTTCGTGCTGTTGCGCCGCGCGATCGGCCTTGCGTTCACCGATGTCGCCAAGGCGGTCCTTCGACCGGCGCTGGCCACCGCGGTCATGGGCGCGATCGTCTGGTCGGGCAGCCAATTGTGGCCAATGCCTGCTGCGATGCTCGATCGCATCGCCTACGGCATCGGTCTTGTCGCGGTCGGTGCCCTTGCGTACGCAATCGCATTGTTTGTGCTGTGGCGCGCACAGGGCAGGCCGGCCGGCGCGGAGGCGACGATCCTCGCGCACGCGCCAGCGGCATGGCTGAGCGTGCGCACGCGCTTGGGCATGTCATGAACCGAATCTAGCAGGGCGAATGGAGCCGACGAGCTCGCGGAGGTAGGGTGGGTAGCGTTGACAGTAATTCAGGTGTGGCGTCCAACAGCAACGGCGCCCCGAAGCGACTAACCCCGGCGCAGCAGCAGCTGCTTGCATTGCGGCTGCAGCGCGAGCGCACACAACGGGGGTCTGGGGTGATCACGGCGCGTCGCCAAACGGTCGGGCCGGTCTCGTACTCGCAGGAAGCGCTGCTCTTTCTCGATCGCCTGATCGGACCGAGCGCGCTCTACAACAGTCCGTTCTGCTTTCGCCTGCGCGGCGAACTGGACGTTCCGGCGTTGAACAGAAGTCTCCAGGCGCTGGTGGAACGCCACGCGGGGCTGCGCACGCGCTTTGCCGAGGTGGACGGCGTGTTCAGCCAGGTGCTGGAGGCAGTGCCCCCGCTGCCGCTACGCACGGCTGCGTTGGAGGTGTCCGCAGGGCTTTCGCCGGAGCAAGCGCTGCAGCACCAGCTATCGCAAATCGCCTGCACGCCGTTCGATCTGGCCCGTGGTCCGCTCTATCGGTTCGAGCTGATCCGGCTCGGGCCTTGTGATCACGCGCTTGCGCTGGTGATTCATCACGTCATCTCGGACGGCTGGTCGCGCGGTGTGCTGGTGCGCGACCTGGGCGAGCTCTACGCCGCCGCGGTGGAAAGCCGTGATTCCAGCTTAACGCGCATCGACATCGACTCCATCGACTTCGCGCACTGGCAACGCGAGCAATTGCAGGGCGAGAAGCTCGACGCGCTCACAAGCTACTGGCGTGGTGCGCTGGCTGGTGCCGAGCCCCTGTCGCTGCCGGTTGACCGCGCGCGGCCAGCGCAGCCCACGCATCGCGGTGCGGTGCATACGTTTGCAGTCCCGGCGGATCTCGTTGCAGCGCTCAAGCGCATCGCACTGGCCAACGATGCGACCCTGTTCATCGTGTTTCTTGCTGC
>CADECO010000151.1:3818-12482 GCA_902825905.1 uncultured beta proteobacterium | reverse complement strand
CAGTCTGGCGCCGCCGCGATCATCGATGACATCAGCGACGCGGTCGACCTGCAGAGTCTGGCCGAAGGGCTGCCGCAGATCACCGACCTGCTCGAAGCGGAGGACGACGCACCGGTCATCCGCTTCATCAACGTGCTGCTCACACAGTCGTTGCGGGAACGAGCATCAGATATCCACATCGAGGTCTTCGAGGGCCGCTCGCTGGTGCGCTTTCGCATCGACGGCACCCTGCGCGACGTACTCGAGCCGCCGCGCGCGCTGCATGCGGCGATCGTGTCACGCGTCAAAGTCATGGCCAGCCTCGACATCGCCGAGAAACGCCTGCCGCAGGACGGCCGCATCACCCTGCGAATCGCCGGACGTCCGGTCGACGTGCGCGTGTCGACTCTGCCCACTGGCCACGGCGAGCGCGTCGTGCTGCGCCTGCTCGACAAATCCGCCGGTCGTCTGGAGTTTGCAGCGCTGGGCATGAGCGAAGGCGCGCGCAAGGAAATGCATCGGCTGATCCATCAGGCGCACGGCATCGTGCTGGTCACCGGACCCACCGGCTCGGGCAAGACCACGACGCTCTACTCTGCCCTGTCGCGGCTCGATTCGACCAAGCTCAACATCATGACTGTCGAGGATCCGATCGAATACGACCTCGACGGCGTCGGCCAGACGCAGGTCAATCCCGGCATCGACATGACCTTCGCGCGCGCGCTGCGCTCGATCCTGCGCCAGGATCCCGATGTTGTGATGATCGGCGAGATTCGTGATCTGGAAACCGCGCGCATCGCGGTGCAGGCGAGCTTGACCGGCCATCTGGTGCTGGCAACGTTGCACACGAACGACGCGGTCGGTGCGGTGACGCGGCTGATCGACATGGGTATCGAACCGTTCCTGTTGTCCTCGTCGTTGCTGGGTGTGCTCGCGCAGCGCCTGGTCCGACGACTGTGCCCTGACTGCCGGCGTGCCGTCGCGCCCACCGAATCGGAACGCGAGATGCTGCCGGCGAACTGGGGTGACAAGCCGGTGTACGCAGCGGTGGGCTGCTCGAGCTGCAAGAAGGCCGGATATCGCGGTCGCACTGGCATCTACGAGATGCTCACGGTCGACGACGCGCTGCGCAGCATCGTCCACGACGTCAGCGCCGAGCAGGCGCTGCGCAACCACGCGCTTCGCCACGGCATGGTGAGCCTGCGCGATGACGGCATCCGCTGGGTCGCGGCGGGTGAAACGACGGTCGAAGAGATATTGCGCGTAACGCGCGCCGCCACCGAAGAGTCGGTGTGACCGTGGCGATTCTCCGGTTGCGTCCCCGCATGCGCCGGACATCTGCCGAGCGCTCTCGCATGCGCGTTGAATCGCTCCGGACCCGCGCGCAACGCCGGCTGCACGAAGCCGGTTCGCTACACGGTCTCCGCTAGCGCATGGCCGGCTTCCGATACGAAGCGATCGCCACCAACGGGCGGATCCAACGAGGCGTACTCGAATCGGACAGTCCGCGTCAGGCGCGCGCGTCGTTGCGCGAGCAGGGCCTCACCCCGGTCGAGGTCGAGCCGATCCAGGCCGCAACCGACCGCAGCCCGCGTCGTCGCGGCTGGCGCAACCCTCTGCGCGGCGCGAACCTGGCGATCGCCACGCGCCAGCTCGCCACATTGCTGGGTGCCGGCCTGACCGTTGAACAGACGCTCAACGCGCTGATCGAACAGGCCGAGACCGAACCGCAACGCCAATTGTTCGCCGGAGTGCGCGGCGACGTGCTGGCGGGCCAGTCGCTGGCACGTGCACTGGGCAACCAATCACGTGTTTTCCCCGAGCTGTACCGCACGCTGGTGGATGCCGGCGAACGCTCGGGCAAGCTGCCCGATGTGCTCATGCGTCTGGCCGACTACACCGAAGAACGCGACGCGCTGCGCGGCAAGGTCACGCTGGCGTTCATCTATCCGTTGCTGATCGTGCTCGTCGCGATCGTGATCGTCGGTGGATTGTTGATCTACGTCGTGCCGCAAGTGGTGCAGGTATTCCAGAACTCCAATCAGGTGCTGCCCTGGCTCACGCGCGCGCTCATCTGGCTCTCCGACGTGGCGAGGAACGGCTGGTATGTGTGGCTACTATTGCTGATCATCATCGCGGTCGGGGCGCGCCTGATGCTCGCGGTACCGGCGATCCGCTCGCGCTGGCAGCGCATGTCGCTGCGTTTGCCGTTGTTCGGCACGCTTTATCGCGGTCTCAATACCGCGCGTCTGGCGAGCACATTGGCGATCCTGGTCGGCAGCAAGGTGCCGCTGCTCGCGGCGCTGCGCGCCGGCGGCGGGGTGGTGACCAACACGCCGATGCGAGAAGCACTCGAGCAGGCTGCGCAGCGTGTCCAGGAAGGCGCCAGCCTGTCGCGCGCGCTGGCCGCGCCCAAGTTGTTCCCCGCGTTAATGGTGCACATGATCGCCAGCGGCGAGGCGAGCGGCCGTCTGGCTGAAATGCTGGAGCGCACGTCGATCCAGCAGACCCGCGAAATCGACCGTCGGATCGGCGCGATGGTCGCGCTGCTCGAGCCTGTGTTGATTTTGGCGATGGGCGCGATCGTTCTGACAATTGTCCTCGCTATACTGCTACCCATCTTCGAGCTCAACACAATCGTCAGGTAGCGTTGGTCCGCGCCCGCTTGGAAAGCCCGGCGGCAGTTCAGTAAGTGGCCCGTCTCGCACCGCGACAAGCAACACGAACCCGCCCGCTCAGAAATCGTGTTCAGGACATTCTCGTCCGCGCTCGGGTTCGATCTAGGAGAGGTATGAGTCGCGCCCCCCGCTCTCGGGCCACGATCGCGATCAGCGCGTTGATCGGCGTGCTGGTGCCCAACGCGATGACCGTGAATGCCGATGATTCGGCGTTCATCCACGCGCGCCCCGCCGCCAATCCGCTCGCGCAGTTCGGCGGCGAAACCACCAACCGACTGATCGTGCGCTTGCGCGAATCGACTGCCAATGTCGATCCAGCCGATCCTGCGCGTGCGCAGGCGCAAGGCGTGCGAGCGGAACCGATGAGCGTCGCGCAGGCACGCGCGCTGGAAATCGTCGCGCGCACTTCACTCATACCGCTGCGCCAGACGGGCAGCGGCGCGCAGGTGTTGCGGCTTACGCACGACATGCCGCTCGACGAAGTGCAGCGGATCGCGGCGCGGTTGATGCAGGACCCTTCAATCGCGCATGCCGAACCCGATCGACGCAAGTATCCGCTGCTGGTGCCGACCGATCCGCTGTACGCCGCGTCGCCGATTCGTGCCGGGCAATGGAACTTGCAGGCTACGGTGGGCGGCATCAACGCCGAACCCGCCTGGTCCATCACGACCGGTTCGACAAGCACGATCATCGCGGTGCTCGATACCGGCGTGCTGCCCAACAACCCCGATCTCGTCGGGCGTCTGGTTACCGGCTACGACTTCGTGAGCGCCGAACCTGATGGGTCGTTCAAAACCGCGAACGACGGCGACGGGCGCGACGCCGACCCGAGCGATCCGGGCAACTGGATCTCCGCGCTGGAGGCCGGTCAGCCGCCATTCACCGATTGCTCGACCGCGCAGAACAGCGACTGGCATGGCACTCACACCGCCGGAATCATCGGCGCCTCCGCCAACAACTACGGCATCACCGGCATCAACTGGTCCGCAAGGATGCAGCCGGTGCGCGTGCTCGGTAAATGCGGCGGCTACACCTCCGACATTATCGACGGGTTGCGCTGGGCGGCAGGCCTGTCCGTGCCGGGCGTACCCACCAACGCGACGCCTGCGAACATCATCAACATGAGTCTGGGTGGCGTCGGCGGCTGCAGTCGATTGGAGCAGGAGGCCATCGATGCCGCGCTGCAGGCCGGCATCACCCGCGCCATCATCACTGCGGCGGGCAACCAGGCCGGCGCGAGCGAAAACATCTCACCGGGCAATTGCAAGGGCGTCATCAACGTCACCGCGCATGACATCAACGGCGCGCTTGCGCCTTACGCCAACACGGGCAGCAACGTCGCTATCAGCGCACCCGGTGGCTACTTCTCCAGCAACGCCGGCGGACCACCGACCGACCGCGGCGTGCTTTCACTGTTCAACGCTGGGCAGACGACGCCCAGCACAACCGATGCGTTCGCGTGGGTGATCGGCACAAGCGAAGCGGCCGCGCATGTGTCGGGCATTGCCTCGCTGATGATCACCGTGAACGGCGCGCTCAAGCCGTATCAGATCTACGCGCTGCTACGCTCAACCGCCCGGCCTTTCGCAGCCGGCGTCTGCCCGCAGAACAACTGCGGCGCCGGAATGGCCGACGCGTTGGGCGCAGTTCAGCAAGCAGGCAACCCGCCAGCCGATCAGGGCATCGCATTCGGCGGCGGCGGGGCGGTGGCTACCTCTCAGAGTGGCAATAGCGGAGGTGGTGGTGGCGGTGGCGGATGCACGCTCCGCACAAGCGGCCAGGGCGATTTCGTCCTGATTCTGCTTGCACTGATTGCGCTCTTACGCATTGCGGCCCAGTCGCGCCGGCGCCGTACGCGTTGACCATCGCCAAGGCTTGCTCACGCAACCATCGAACACCTTCGATTTCCGGCACGACTGGCATTTCTGGTTGTGCCTGGCGCTCGGCCCGATCGTCTGGGCCGTGCTGGCAGCGTACTCACCGCATTCGATCGAGTTCGCGTTCCCGCCGCGCCTGCTGCGCGAATCGCCCTGGCGCTTTGTCGCCGTCGTCGCGATCTATCCGCTGCTCGAAGAGATCGTGTTTCGCGGCTGGCTGCAACCGTCGCTAGCCAAGCATTTGCAGCACCGTGCGCTGCCGGGAATCAGCGCGGCCAACTTCGTCGCAAGCTCGCTGTTTGCAGCCGCCCATCTCATCCATCAGGCGCCGCCGCAGGCGTTTGCGACGTTCTTTCCATCGTTGGTATTCGGCCATCTGCGCGAGCGGTTCGGCAGCATCGTGCCGTGCGTGCTGATGCACGCCTTTTACAACCTCGGATTCTTCAGTCTGTTCGGCTCACGCTAAGCCACTCGTGGTAAGCCACTGACCCTGGGCGGCAATCGGGCTGGACGCAGCGAGCGCTTGCCGCCGGCCGATTCAGCCGCCGCGCACCTTCGCCGCTTTCTCGGCCATGCGGGCGCGCACCTTTTCGATGTCGACCACGAACCGGCCGTGCTCCCCGCTGGAGATCTCCTCGTCACCATCGCGTACCAGCGTGGCGAAGCTCACACGGCGGCCCTCGACCGCCTTGATGCTCACCGTCACCTCGACGGTCATGCCGAGCAGGGTCGAACCCTTGTGCGACAAGCTGATGCCGGTGCCGACGTTGTCCTCGCCCTGATCGCAGAACTGCAGCAGCAGATCGCGGCAGGCGAGTTCGACGTCGCGCACCATCGACGGCGTGGAGTACACGCGCAGGGTCTCGCCCAGAAAATCGATCGTGCGTGGCACGTCGATCATGATCTTGCGATTGAGACTCGCGCCGACAACGGGGGCTCGCATGACGGATCTCCTTGATAGCCTGAAGAGGGTAGCGGCGATTCTACTGGCGTGGCGAGGGTGTTCGCGCGCCGCGTTTGCGCGCGGTGGGTTCGATGGAATCTCCGGCAACCACCCGGTCGCCCGCCCGTGCCACATGATCAGCGGCCAGTTCCGCGGCGCGATCTTCGTCGCCTGCGATCACTGCCTTGACGATCGCGGCGTGCTCGCTCCACGTGTCGCGTGCGCGGCGCCGGCTCATCGACGCAAACAGCGGCGTCGTGCGTGACCGCAGCGTGCGCATCAACTCCCCGAGTACTTCGTTGCGGCCGGCATTGGCGAGCAGGTCGTGGAAGCGGTCGTTGAGCTCGACCAGCGCGTCCGCGTCGCTGCGCGCCGCTGCTGTGTTGCCCCGCTCCAGCACCTCGCGCAGTGCCGCAACGACTTCCGGCGCGCGATGCCTCGCGGCGAGCCTGGCATTCAGCCCCTCCAGCGTCGCGCGTACCTCGATCATCTCGTGCACCGACTGGCGCGACAGAGCGGCCACCGAAGCACCACGACGCGGCGCGATCTGCACCAGCCCTTCGGATGCCAGCACCCGCAGCGCTTCGCGTACCGGTATGCGCGAGACACCGAGTTCGCGGGCGAGCCGATCTTCGACCAGGCGCTCTCCCGGCCGATAGCTGCCGCGCTGAATGGAGCGCCGCAGGGTCTCGATCACTACCTGACCAAGCGGCGAATGTGTGGCGCCGATCGAGGCAGCGGAAGCGCGCGTAGCCACCATGGCACCGGAAGGGGGCCGCGCGCGTGCCACCGGTTACAGTCCTCAGCGCCCGGGTCAGGAACGGCCGATGTGCTTCATGAACGCGGCGATGCCTGCTTCACACGAGGCGATGTCCTGCTCGCCGTTGCCGCCCGACGCGCCGATCGAACCGACGCACTGCCCGTCCACCATGATCGGGAAACCACCGACGAACACGGTGAAACGGCCGAAGTGTTGGGTGAAAATGCCGAACGCCTCTTCGCCCGGATAAGTGTTTTTGTATTGATGCGTTGGCCGCCGGTGGCCCGCAGCGGTGAATGCCTTGTTGATCGCGATATCCACGCTGGTCACCTTGCCGCCGTTCAGTCGGCGCAGCGCGATCGGATAACCGGCGTTGTCGGCGATGCACAGCACGTGTGCGACGCCGATCTCTTCGGACTTCTTCTGTGCTGCATCCAGGATGATGTGGGCTTCTTCGAGGGTAAGGGTCTTGAAGGTATGCATGGCGAGTGCCCCGGAAAAAACAAGGCCGGGCGGTCGAGCCCGGCCTGGTGGTCGGCGTGAAAAGTAGACGCTGTAAGCAGTGGACGCTTTAAGAAACGGACAGCGCAGGATACAAATCGCGCGCTGCTCAGGCGGCCTTTTGCAACGGCACAGCGAGGTAGCGGTTGTAGAGCCCGTCGAGATAGAGCCGACGCATGCCGGTCGCTTCGCGCACCAGCCGGACGCACGCCGCCTTCTGCTCCGCGGTCTCGGCGTACTTCTCCAGGATCTCGAAGCCGCGCTCGCCGTGTTCCTGGTCGGCGATGATGTGGATGCTGAAGAACGTCACCTCGTCCTCGGTGAACCCGTACTTCTCGATCAGCGGCGGGGTCGTCTTCGAATAGATCGCCGGCACCTGCGATTCCAACCCGACGATCAGTCCAGCGAGTGCCTCGACGAACGGCCGCTGCGCTTGCCGATAACACCACGACTGCAGACCGAGCGTTTCGGGCAGCAACTCGCCATTGATCGGCGCATCGAGGATTTCCTTGCGCGTCTTGCCGCATGCTTCGGCGAAATCGAGCAGCAGATCGGCGTGCCGCACCGGCGCCATGCCCGCCTGGCCGACCATGCCCTCTTCCTCGGCTATGTTCTCCAGCACGAACTGCTGCACGTCCCAGTGCGGACAATTCGAGTAGATCGTGCCCAGCCACTGGGTGAAGTGGCCCACGTAGTGGTAGTGCTGTTTCACCCACTCGCCCAGCAGATGGCGATTGAGCTTCCCGCTGGTCCACGCTTCGCTCCATGGATGCACGGCGGAGTGGCGCTGCTTGATGGCCTCTTCCAACTGCTGGCGAAACTCGCTCTTGCTCATGCTGGCTCCTTGCGTGGTGGGTCGGATGCCTGACGCGCGTGGGTTCGGGTCTCGAACGCGTCGACTCGTCTGGTTGAAATTGTATACTATATGCAATCGCCTGCCGCCCCGACCAATCGCACGCTCCTGCGTACCGACCGGCGCCGCAGGCTCCCCAGATTCCGTGACAGCGCCCTCCCAACTCGACCCGTCGCACTACACCCAGGGCGAACCGTTCATGCGCGAGAAGTCGCAGCTGTTCGCGCGGGAGTGGCTGCCGATCTGCGCGGCATCACAGTTGCCGCAGCCGGGCGACTATCTCGGTCACGTCATCGGCGGCTGGCCGGTCGTCGCGGTGCGCGACGCAAGCCGGACGCGCCTGTACCGCAATACATGCCGCCATCAGAACATGATGGTGCTCGACAAGCCGGCGGGAAATTGCTCGATCATCCAGTGCCGCTATCACGGCTGGCAGTACCAGCTCGATGGCACATTCGCGGCCGCACCGCCGCTGGTGGCACCACCAGAAAATGCCGCCCGAGGTGCGAACGATCTGCACGGGTTGGGAATGTATGGTGCCGGATCGTTCCTGTTCGGCCACCTGCAGGTCGATGCTGCGCCGCCGACGCTGGACGATGTCATCGCCAGCAAGCTCGCGCAGCGCTTCACGGCCGTGCATGCAGTCGATATCGGCTGCAACTGGAAAGTGCTCGCCGAGTACTTCATCGCGAACGCCTTGCCCTATCAATGGCCGCTACTTGCAGCTCGAGACGTCGTCGGGGCTACACAAGTCTTGCAGATCATTCCGCGCAGCTTCGTGCGAACGCGCGTCGTGAGCTATGCGATCGCGGCTGATGAAGCTGCGCCATCGGCCGCCGAACAGGCCGCACAGGCGGTACAGCAGGACAGGCTCGCGTGCGAAGCGCTGCAGGCACGTTATGCCCTGGGTGAGTTGGACGCGCTGATCGCGGCGGATGGGGGTGCCACCCGCACCGAACGCGCCGATCGAATCGGAGCGTTTCGCCGCCGCGTGCTCGACGCGCTCGTTGCGGCCTGACTAGAACGGAATGTCGTCGTCCATGTCGGAGATGGAGCCCGCCGGCTTCTTAGCC
>CADECO010000151.1:0-3718 GCA_902825905.1 uncultured beta proteobacterium | reverse complement strand
CTAGAACGGAATGTCGTCGTCCATGTCGGAGATGGAGCCCGCCGGCTTCTTAGCCTGCGATTTCGGTGCAGGCCTCGATTCCGCCGGCGGCGGCGCATCCATCTCGCGCGAACCCGCGTCGGATCCACCGCGACTGCCCAGCAGTTGCATCTGATCGGCAATGATCTCGGTGGTATAGCGCTCCTGCCCGCTCTGGTCCTGCCACTTGCGCGTGCGCAGGCGGCCCTCGACGTACACCGGCGAGCCTTTCTTCAAATACTCACCGGCAATCTCGGCCAGCCGGCCACGGAAGGTAACGCGGTGCCACTCGGTCTCTTCCTTGTTTTCGCCGCTCGCCTTGTCCTTCCAGCGAAACGTCGTGGCGATCGACACGTTGGTCAAGCCCGCCCCGTCCGGCATGAACCGGGTTTCCGGGTCACGTCCGCAGTTGCCCACGATGATCACTTTGTTGACCGATGCCATGATGTCCTCCAGGTCCGCAATTCATTCATTTTGCATCACGCCATTCAACCCTGCTCGGGAGGGGCGCGGCGGGCGCATCGGCCAGGCGAACACGAGCCATAGCACCACGATGACGATGCCGAACACGAACACCGCGTCCGGTCCGAAGTGTTGCACCAGATAGCCGCCGATCGCGCCGCCAGCAAACAGGCCGATCGCCTGGGTCGTGTTGTACACGCCAATCGCCGTGCCCCGCGACGCCGCCGGAGCAAGCTTCGAGACCAGCGAAGGCAGGGCCGCCTCCAGCACATTGAACGCGACGAAGAACACGAGCAGCGCGCCGATGAGCACACTCTGATTGCGCAGCCCGAGCCAGAACGCGATCTGCACGATCAGCATCAGCACTACCGAGGCCAGAAACACCGCTCGCATCCTGCCCCGTCGTTCCGCCGCGATGATCGGCGGAACCATCAGCACGAAGGAGGCGAGCACCACCGGCAGATACACCTTCCAGTGTTCACTGATCGGGATTCCACCGTATCGCTCGAGCGCGGGCGGAATCACCACGAACAGCGCCATCTGCATTGCATGCAGCGCGAAGATGCCGAAGTTGAGCCGCGCCAGCTCGGCATCGCGCAGCACTTCGCCCAGATTCGCAGAGCGCACTTCGCGGCCGTTCTCGCCGCGCAGCTGCGGTTCCCGGGGAACGATGTGCGTCGTGACCGGAATCGCCAGCAACGCGAGCACTCCGGTCACCATGAACAGTCCGCTCATGCCGATGGCCTGATACAGCGCCGGCGCCCCAGCCAGCGAGAGCGCGAACATCAGCCCGATCGAAGCGCCGATCGCGGCCATCGCCTTGGTGCGGTGCTCGTCGCGGGTGAGGTCGGCCAGGAACGCGACGACCGCCGCCGAGATCGCACCGGCGCCTTGGATTGCACGGGCGAAGATCGCTGTCCAGATGTCCTGCGCGAACGCACCGATGAAGCTGCCCAGTGCGAACAGCGCCAGGCCGAACACGATCACCTTCTTGCGGCCAAACCGGTCGGAGGCGGCACCGAAAGGAATCTGCAGCAGGCCCTGCGTAAGGCCATAGATGCCCAGCGCCAGTCCGATGAGAAACTGATTGCCGCCACCAGTCAGGGTCGGCGCATGGACGGCGAACACCGGCACGATCAGGAACAATCCCAGCATGCGCAGCGCGAATAGCGACGACAACGACCAGGTCGCGCGCACTTCTTCGGCGTTCATCGACGTGGCCGGCGCCTTCATGCCTTCTCTACCGAGCGATTTCGATTGCCGCGCGAGTTCACGGATTGGTACGGACGGACGACGCCAGGACAGTCGCGCAAAGCCGCAGCAGGGGAAGTTCTTCGCGCCGGGGATCGCGGCGCCAGCGGCCACAGATTGATCGTGGGACGGTAGACACCGGGGATGGCACGTACCGGTGGACCTCCCCAGATGCTACAGCGCCGATTCAACAACGCCGATGCAACAGCGTGGCGAGTACGCGATGGCTCGTATAGTAGCAGGTTTGCCCCCACGATCCGCCGCATGAACATGCTCACGCGCAACGCGGCGCGCCGGATATTCGCCCCTCATCCATCGACCGCATGAGTCTGAACACCATACGCATTCGCGGCGCTCGCACGCACAACCTCAAGGGCGTAAACGTCGATATCCCGCGCGAACGGCTGGTGGTGATCACTGGCCTGTCGGGTTCGGGCAAGTCGTCGCTCGCCTTCGATACGCTCTATGCCGAAGGCCAACGCCGTTACGTCGAATCGCTCTCGGCGTACGCGCGTCAGTTCCTGCAACTCATGGAAAAGCCCGACGTCGATCTGATCGAAGGCCTGTCGCCCGCCATCTCGATCGAGCAGAAGGCAGCCAGCCACAATCCGCGTTCGACCGTCGGCACGATCACCGAGGTGCACGACTATCTGCGTCTGCTGTACGCGCGCGTTGGGACGCCCTACTGTCCGGAGCACAGCCTTGCGCTGGATGCGCAGACGGTGTCGCAGATGGTCGATCACGCACTGGCGTTGCCGGCCGACACGCGCGTGGCGATCCTGGCCCCAGTGGTGGCCGGGCGCAAAGGCGAGCAGACCGAACTGCTCGAAGGCCTGCGCAGCCAGGGATTCGTGCGGGTTCGCATCGACGGCAAGCTGTACGAGCTGGACGCGCTGCCCAAGCTCGGCCGCAATGCAGCGCACTCGATCGATGTGGTGGTCGATCGGCTGCGCATCCGTCCCGAGGTCAAGCAGCGCCTCGCCGAATCGTTCGAGACCGCGCTGCGCGTGGCGAACAGCCGCGCGATCCTCCAGGAGCAAGCCGACTCCGACGCCGCAGGCAGCACAGGCAAGGAGCATGTGTTCTCGGCGCGGTTCGCCTGCCCGCTGTGCGGCTACTCGGTCGCCGAACTCGAGCCGCGGCTGTTCTCGTTCAACAGTCCGGTCGGCGCATGTACCAGCTGCGGCGGACTGGGGGAGGTGGAGTTCTTCGATCCCAAGCGGGTGGTGGCACATCCGGAGCTGTCGCTCGCCGGCGGAGCGATCAAGGGCTGGGATCGCCGCAATCAGGCCTACTTTCAGCTGCTCACCAGCCTGGCGCGGCACTACGACTTCGATGTCGAACAACCGTTCGAGCAGCTGCCCGAGCAGGTGCGCGAAGTGATCCTGCACGGCACCAGCGACGTGATCGCCTTCAGTTACTTGAACGATGGCGGCCGCACCGTCACCAAGCGCCACGCGTTCGAGGGCGTGATCCCGAGCCTGGAGCGCCGCCTGCACGAGACCGACTCGCTCGTGGTGCGCGAGGAACTCGCCAAGTTCAAGAACAGGCGGACCTGCCCCGAATGCGAGGGCACCCGGCTGCGCACCGAGGCGCGGCACGTGCGCGTGGGCGAGCGCACGATCCATGAGGTGAGCCACATGCCGTTGCGCGAGTCGCTCGCGCACTTCGACGCCCTGCACCTTGCCGGACACAAGGCGGCGATCGCCGAGCGCATCGTGCGTGAAATCGTCTCGCGCACGCGCTTTCTGGTGAACGTCGGCCTGGAGTACCTGTCGCTCGACCGTGCCGCCGACACGCTATCGGGCGGCGAGGCGCAACGCATCCGGCTGGCATCGCAGATCGGCTCCGGGCTGACCGGGGTGATGTACGTGCTCGACGAACCATCGATCGGGCTACATCAGCGCGACAACGCCCGCCTGCTCGACACGCTCAAGCATCTGCGCGATCTGGGCAACACGGTGATCGTCGTCGAGCACGACGAGGA
>CADECO010000150.1:1711-12532 GCA_902825905.1 uncultured beta proteobacterium | reverse complement strand
GAGGCAAAGCTCAGCTGCCCGGGTTTCGACTTGGCGAGTGCGATGAGTTCCTGCAGCGAATTCACGCCCAGGCCGGGTGTGACCACGATACCGATCGTGCCGAAACCCACCTCGACGATCGGCACGAAGTCGCGGCGCATCTCGAAGCTCAGGTTGCGGTGGAAGTGCGGCGCGATCGCGTAGTCGAGCACGCTGCCCAACATGACGGTGTAGCCGTCCGGTGCGCTCTTGGCGAGCTCGGCCGCGCCGATCGTGGCACCCGCGCCCGGCTTGTTCTCCACCGGGATCGGCTGTCCCAGGCGTGGTGACAAACGTTCGGCGAGCGCGCGTGCCACCGTGTCGACGCCGCCGCCGGGCGGATAGGGCGCGATCATTCGCACCGGCTTGGTCGGATAGGTCTGCGCGAGTGCGCTCGAGGCGGCCAGCGTGAAGGTGGCGAGCGCAAAGCCGAGCGTGCGGATGAGCGTCGTGACGAGCATGGGTGAGGATCCTCGGTACGTTGTGAGTGTAGTCAGGCCGGCGCGGGTGCCGCGGCGCCTTCCGGTTTCGGCGCAACCGGCCGATCGTCCATCGTCCATTGCAGGGTGAACGCGAGTGTGCCGATGGCAATCAGGCCGGCCCAACCCCAGAAATACGAACCGGTGAAATCGAACACCAGGCCGCCCATCCAGGCGCCGGCGAATGAGCCGAGCTGGTGCGATAGAAACGAGATCCCGAACAGCAGATTGAAGTTGCCCACGCCGAAGATGCGGCTCACCAGTCCGGTGACAAGTGGCGCGACGCCCAGCCACAGAAAACCCATCGCCGAGGCGAAGATGATCGTCGTGGTGGCCGAGATGGGCAGCAGCAGAAACGCCACGATGATCGCGGTGCGCAGCAGGTAGATCAGCGCGAGCAGATGCTTCTGGCTGTAGCGCGCCCCAAGCAGGCCGAACACGTAGGTGCCGATCGTGTTGAACAGGCCGATGAGGCCGAGCGCGGTGGCGCTGAGGCCCGGGGGTACACCGCACAGCGCAAGGTACTGCGGCAGATGCGTGAGGATGAAGATGAGCTGGAAGCCGCATGCGAAGTAAGCGAGCGTCATGGCGATGAAGCCGCGATGGCTCGCCGCTTCGCGCAACACTTCACCCAGCGACTTGCGTTCGCTGGCCGGATTGGCCTGCGTCGCGGCGATCGGTTGCTCGCGCACCATCAGACCGAGCAGGGTCATGAACAGCGCGACCGCAGCGAAGCCGAACAACGCGATGCGCCAGCTGAAGCTGTCGATCAGCACTTGCCCGATCGGGGCGAGCAGCAAGGTCCCGAGCGATCCGAGCGCCGCCACCGCACCGACCGTCTGACTGCGCTTCTCCGGCGGTGTGGCGCGGGTGACCACGCCGATCATCACGCCGAAGCCGGTGCCGGCGATGCCCAGGCCGATCAGAAAGCCCGCGATGTTCAGGCCGAGCCCGCCTTGGGCCTGTCCCATCACGATCAGACCCGTCACGAAGGCGATCCCGGTGACGATCAGGACCGGCCGCGGACCGTGTTTGTCGGCGAACGCTCCGACGATCGGCTGGGTCAGACCCCACACGATGTTCTGCAGCGCGATGCCGAAGCCGAACATCGCCGCCGACACGCCGATGTCGAGCGTGATCGGTCGCATGAACAGGCCCAGGCTCTGTCGCAGCCCCATGCACAGCGAGATCATCACGCCGCACACCGTCATCAGCAGCAGGTAGTTGCGTCGGTCGGTGGCGCTCATCGGCAGGTAAATGCTTGGTAGTGCGTGATCAGGGCCATGCGAGGTGCTGCGGCACGCGTCATTGCGGACACCAGCAGTCGGCGCGCACGCGGAACACGCGCTGCGCCGTCTCGCCGAGGATGGCGCGCCGCAGGCCATCGGTGAGCCCGCCACGTCCGAACACCGCCTCGACGACCTTGGTGGGCGCGGGATCGGCGATCGGCATCGGGCAGTCGGAGCCCAGCATCACGCGATCGGGCGCCGCCTGCTTCACCAGATGCTCGAAGGCGTTGGCGTCGTACACGCACGAATCGAAGTAGAGCGCGGCGAACCCTTTGCGCGGATCGCTGTATTTCTGCGGATTGAGTTCGTGGGTGCGCGCCAGACGCCCCAGCGCATAGGGCAGGGCGGCGCCGCCGTGCGCGATCACCAGCCGCACGCCGGGGTACTTGAGGAGATGGCCCGAATACAGCAACTGGGTGACGGCGCTCGTGGTCTCGGCGACGCGGCCGATGGTGTTGACCATGTCGGTGTCGTTGATGCGCGGGTCGGCCGACAGGAACATCGGATGCAGGAAGATGCCGGCATGCAGATCGGAGGCCGCCTGCCAGAACGGGTCGAGATCGGGATCGACCAACGTGCCGCTCGCGCCTTTGGGCAACGTGCCGATCATCACGCCGCCGAAACCGCGCTCGATCGCCTCGCGCAGCACCTGCGCGGCGAGTTTGCCATCCTGCATCGGCAGCGACGCGAGCGCGGTGAAGCGCGGCTGATCGCGCAGATCGGCCCACATGCAATCGTTGATGTAGCGCGACCAGGCCAGACCCTCGCCCGCGCTCAGCTCGTAGCCCTCGGCGTCGGTCCACAGCCCCACGAGCTGATGATCGATGCCATTGGCGTCCATCCACTTGCTGCGCTCGGTCAGTTCCGACAGCTTCGGCATGATCGGCCGCGTCGGTTCCAGGCCGGGAAACTGCAGGCGCTTGCCCTTGTCGTCGACCAGGAGCTTGACGTTGGGGAACTTCGACTGGTGTGCGCTGAACCTGGAATACAGGCTCGGCGGCATGTAGTGCGCGTGGACGTCGATGACGATGGGTTTCATTGAGCGGGGGCCAGGATGCGGATCTTGTTCAGCCCGCAATTGTAGGCGCTCAATGCAGCGATGCGAGCACGGCGCGTGCGGCGCGCACGTCGGCAGTGTCCAGCCCTTCGTCGAATGTCAAGGTGATGGGGGCGAGCAGTGAACGGGCTTCGGCCGTCGCGCCGCGTGCAATATGCAATTGCGCGAGCGATGTCGCCGCGCGCAGCTCGAGGGCGCGCGCCTGCTGGCGGTGCGCCACGTCGATCGCCGCGATGTAGCACCGCGCGATCGCATCGTCGTCGGGCGAAATGGCGCGCGCGAGGTCGCCCCGCAGCCGCAGGATCTCAGCCTCCCAGGCGCGGCCGGCAACATCGTTGACGTGCGTCTGGGCATCATCCAGTGCGATCCGGGCGTTGTCGAAATCGCCGCGATCCATGAGGACTTGCGCCAGGGATCCGAGCATGAACGCGCGCATGTAGCCCAGTTCGCTTGCCTGCGCGGCCTTGATCCCGGCGCGAATGTCGTCTATCGCGGCGGCGCTGGCTTGGTCGTTGCGCTCACCTTCGCGATCGAGCAATGCGCGCGCGCAACCGCGACCGAACTGCGAGTAGAGCGCGTACAGGCCGATGCGATGCTCGGTCGAGATGGCGTTGCTGCGCTCGGCGTGTTCGTGTGCTGCACGCGCTTCGCCGCGCAGCTGGTGCACCGCCGAGGTGACGTAGTGCGCGAAGGCGCTGCTGTACGGGTCGTGGTTGGCGAGCGACCAGTCGAGCGCCTCGTTGACCCGCGCGAGCGCCTGATCGGGATGACCGAGGATCCAAAGATCCCAGGCGAGCAGCAACTGCGCCGCGATGCGCGGGTCGACCGCGAAGCCGCTGGTCGTTGATGACGTTACGGCCTGACCTGCAAGCACGATAGCCTGGGTGAGATGCTCGCGGGCGTCGATGAACTCGCCCGCAGTGAAGAGCGTGCTGCCCAGTGCTCGATGTGCGACAGTGAGCGCGTCAACCGTGCCGAGCGTGTGCGCTTGGGCCATCAGCGCGTGACCGAGCGCGAGCGCCTGGTCGTGCCGCGCACCCATCCAGTGATGGCCCCATAGTCCGAACAGGGCTTGCATGCTCCGCTGCGGATCGGCACGTCGCTCGCTCAGCTCGCGGGCGCGCTCGAAAGCCTCGCGCGCGCCGGGCGACGAGTAGCCCTCTACCGTAATCAGACACAGACCAAGCAGCAGCGTGATTTCGAGTTCGAGGTGATCGCGCTCGGCAGTCTCAAGCGCCTGCGACAGGGTGAGCCGGGCGCTTCGCAACTGGTCGATCGCTTCGCGGTTGGCCCATCGTGCACGCGCCTGTCGAGCACCGGCGATCCAGTACCTGACCGCCGCGATCGTATCGCCCGCCTCGCGCAGGTGATACGCGAGCAGCTCGGGTTGATGGCGCGCAATGTCGGGCGCATCGGCCTGCAGTGCCTGGGCGATCCGCGCGTGCAACTCGCGCCGGGTCGAGCGCAGCAGCGACTCATAAGCCACGTCGCGCAGCAGTGCGTGGGTAAAACCGTAACGGGCGACCGGCTCGCGCTCGGTCATCACCAGGATCTGACTGCGGATCAACTGCGCGAGTGCGGTGTCGAGCGCGGACTCGTCCAGTTGCGTGATCCGGCGCAGCAGCGAGTGCGAGAACTCGCGGCCGATCACCGCGGCGGCTTGCGCGATGTGGCGGCCCTGCGGCACGCGATCGAGGCGCGCCACCAGGCCGTCGCGCAGCGCGTCGGGCACCGCGGAGTTGTCCGTCTCGCGCGCTTTGCTCGGCAGCGCACTGGTGCGCGCACTGATCGATTCGACAGTATTGCGTGCCAGTTCCTCCGCGAACAACGGAACGGCATCAGACTGCTCGACGATCCGTTGCACGATGTCGTCGCCGGCGGCATGCGCCTGCAGTGCCTGCCGGGCCAGCGCCAGCATGTCGCGCCGACTCAGCCGCGCAATCGCCAAGGTACTGACCTTGCCGCGTTCGCCAAGGCGCGGCTGATAGTCAGGGCGATGCGTGACCACGAACAAGACGCCCGCGCGCTCGAGATGAGCCGGAAGCAGTTCGAGCAGCTCCTGCGTCGACGGATCGATCCATTGCGCATCTTCGAGCACGCACAAGACCGTACCCCGTCGCGACAGGCCCGCCAGTACGGCGGCGAGCAGGAACAGCGTCTGGTCCTTCTTCTGCTGTGCGCTCAGTGCATTCCACGACGTGCCGGCGGTACCGTGATCCCGCGCAAGCGGGATCGTGAACAGGTCGGCCCATGGCGGCATCGCCGCTTCGATGCGTTCGGTCGAGAGCTCCAGCAATCGGCGGATCTTGGTGAGTTTGACCGCGTTGGTATCGTCATCGCGCAGCTCGGCCGCCCAGGCCAGACCGCGAATGATCGGGCGCAGCGGGCTTTGTGCGTCATGGGGTGCGCACTGGAACTTCAGCCGGAACTGCGCGGTTTCGGCGATGCGTTGCTCGAGCTCATGCACGATGCGCGACTTACCGATGCCCGGCACGCCCGACACGTAGACGAGCTGCCCTTCGCCGTCCTGGGCGTCGCGCCAGCGTTGCTGAAGCAGCGCCAGTTCGGCCTGCCGTCCCACGAACGGGGTGAGGCCACGTGCACGCGCGGACAGGAAGCGCCGGTTGTGCATCTGCGTGACGCGAAACACCGGCACCGGCTCGCCCACGCCTTTCAACTGCTGCGGACCGAGCGCCTCCTGCTCGCACAAGCCGCCGACCAGCTGGCTGGTGCTTACGGAGATCAGCACCGCATTGGGAGGAGCGAGCGACTGCAGACGTGCGGCGATGTGCGGCGTCACGCCCACGGCCGCTTGCGGAATCGACGGATCGCCATGGCCGGTGTCGCTGATGACGACCGTGCCGGTGTTGATGCCCACGCGCACGGTGAGCGGCTCGGCACTGCGCAGCGCCTTCACGGCCGCGACGAGATCGAGCCCCGCGCGCACTGCACGCTCGGCTGCATCCTCGTGCGCGCTTGGCCAGCCGAAGTAGGCCATGATGCCGTCGCCCATGTACTGCGCGATGTGGCCGGTGTGGTGTTCGATCACCTGCGCGCACGCCTGCTGGTATTGCTGCATCAGCGTGCGCAGATCCTCCGGATCGAGGCGTGCGGCGAGCTTGGTGGAATCGGCCAGATCGGCGAACAGGATGGTGATGCGCCGGCGCTCACCTTCTGCGGGGTCGATGACCTGCGCGTCGTCGAGCGGCGCGTCGGCGGTGGTGACGGTAGCCGGTTGAGCTCGCAACGATTCGATCGCTGCAAGCACCCGCGCGCGCGGGCCGATCGGCAGCCCGAGCTGTGCCAGATGTGCGTCGGTCAGCAGCGGCAGCGTGGCGAGATCGATCTCCTGCTCGGCGAACTGCGGCGCATAGCGTTCCAGGCCGAGCGATCGCAGCCAGTCCGTAACGTCACCCACCGCGACTCCTCACAATTCGACTGGTTGCCTCGTCACATGCCGTAGCCGTCGTTGGAGGCGTGGAAGGTGGCTTCCAGCCATGCGATCTGGTCCCGGTAGTGCGGGTCCTCCGATCTGATTGGCTTGGGTGCCAAGACCATTACGTACCAGCGTTGATTCTTGTCGATCGGGTCAGGATAATTCCGCGTGCGTCCACCCTCGACATCGACAAGGATCATTTGCACGTCAGGGGGGAACTCGAACCCGTGCGGCCTGAGGATTTCTCGCAGGGCCTCGAGGTTCTTTTGCTGGAAGAGAGATTCACGCAGTTCTGCGCCGCCGCTTTCCGCCCAAAGCTTGGTAATGAACTCGTGGTTAGTCTTGATACGCCCGCTCTCCGGGTTGTAGTCGAAAGTAGTCATGTTTTCGCCCTCCAAGGTTTTGGGACACAGACCTACAGGATGTTGCTCGAACGGATGGTGTTCGGATTGCTCTGCTCTCGGATCGACAAAGGCGCACTGTCGACCTTGGTCTCCGCGTGCTCAAGTTCTTGCGCAAGCTCATCGATGTTGAGCTCGCGATCGATCTCTTGTTGGGCCGCCAGCAACCGTGCGGTGTCGAACGCAGCTCCCATCACCGCGCACAAGTCGGCCGACGTCATCGCTTCGAACAACGCGAGCTGCTCTTCTACGTGTGCGTGGTCGTTGCCGAGCGCGCTATGGACATCCAGGAAGCGTTGCGCGCGAACGTTGGCGGGCAACGCGCTTGCGACCGTGCGGACGAAACCGGCGTCGCGCCCGAGCGCCATGCGCTCCAGGCAGTAGCTGAAGCCGAACAGCGCGACCGGGCTGTCGGAGCGCACCAGTTCGGCGAAGCGCTGCGCGAACGCGTCGGCACTCGGTGGCCGCAGCGCATCCACTACACCCTCGGGCCACCCGAGCGCGGCAAGGTCGGCCAGAGCGAGCGCGGCGTGACCGTCTTCCTCGGTGGCTTTCTGGCTCGCGAATCGGGCGAGGTCGGCTCTTCCATCGCGGTCGAAGCGACAGGCTGCTTCGCGGAACAGCCCTGGCGTCTGCGCCGCGAACACGGCGTTGCCAGCCAGCCATTTCACGTAGCGCAGCAGCGTGTGTCGCGCGGATGCCGGTTCGCGCGAGGGTGACGTTCGTTGTGACGATCGGCGGACTCCGTGCGCGGCAGATTGCTGATCGGTGATTCCCGAATTCATGTCGCCGGGATTTGTGAGCCCGGCATAGATCGCACCCTCGATCGCCGCAGCCGCAATGCTCGCGCGCTTGCGTGCGACCTCGGAGCGCGGCAGGGCGACCGTTGTGCTGGTGCCGATCGAGGTCAGCCAGCTTCGGCCATCGGCCGAGGCGATCAGCAGCGTGCCCTCGTTCAGCGCGATGCACTCGACTTGTCCGGCCATCTCCATGATCTCTCCCGATGCGCACCGCGTTGTCGTCATCGCGGTCGTTACGGCAACCGAGACGCAACGTTGCGCCGGCCGCGTAGCGCCGTCAAGCACCCCGAAGGCGTAGCGCGCGACGTGAATTTCCCACAGCGTTTGCGAGGGAGATTTCGCTGAGTGGCGAGTGCGCGATCCGTATCGTGGCGGGGCGCAACACGGAACACGGCATCGCTCGAATCGCAGTGCAACTACGAGCTGCTCCGCAAGACCGCGAGCGTGAAGTCAGACCGTAGCCGTCCCCCCAAACCCTCTGTCCAAGGAGTTCATCATGCAACGCGCAATCTCTGTCGTGCTGACCAGCATCGTTCTCATCGGTTTCACCGCCCCGAGCTTCGGCGACGAAGCACAGCCTGAACTGCAACCCAAACGGCTCGAGTTCGGTTGGTTCAAGAAGCCTGCCGAGGTCACGACGTACGAAGTGCAGCCGGCCGCCGCGGCGCGCAACTACCAGTTCGTGACCGATTTCAGCCCGCTGTAAGCGCAGCCGCGTCAGAACAGTTCGTTTCAACCGGGCGCCGCCAGGTGCCCGATCTGCCGCCGCGGTGCCTTCACCAGTGCCGCGGCGGTTCCTTGTTGATGGTGATGACGCGATCGGCGATCGACAGGTATCCGCCAAGCGTCAGGTCCTTGAGGATCAGGCTGATCATCTCGCGCGAGGCGCCCACCCGGTTCGCGATCTCCTGCTGGGTGAGCTTCTCGCGCACCACGCGTTTGCCGTCGCGCTCCTCCGCCAGTTCGAGCAGCAGCCGCGCGACCCGTCCGTACACGTCGAGCAGAGCCAGACCGCGCACGTTGCTGGTGAGGGTGCGCGCCAACCGGATCAGCTTGCCGATGAGCCGTGCGGTGAATTCCGGATGCGTCGCGAGGAACTCGGTGAACTGCTCCTTGGTCACGACCGCGAAACGCGAGGGCTCCAGGGTCATTACCGAAGCCGAGCGCGGACCCGCGTCGAGCACCAGCTCGCCGAAGTACTCGCCCGGGCCCTGCGTCGAGAGCGTGACTTCCTTGCCTTCGTCGTCGGCCAGGTACACCTTCACCCGGCCCGACAGGATCACGTAGAGCGAGTCGGTGCGATCGCCTTCGTTGAGCACCACGGCGTTGCGAGGGAAGCTGCGCACGAGCGCGCCGCGCGTCAACGATTCGAGCTCCTGCTGATTCAAGCCGAACAGATCGCTCATGGCGTTTGTGCCTCCTTCGCCTCCTCAGCCTCCCGGCACCGCCGCCCGGTGCGGGCGGCGGTTCGCTTCGAGCGCTGCCGTGGCTACTTCTTGCCGACCATGCAGAACCCCTGCGACTCCACGCCGAGCGAAGGGTTGAACTTGCTGCGGAAATTTTCCAGCGCGATCGCGGCGGTGAGCTCGACGAGCTGCGCATCGTCGAAGTGCTGCTTCAGCCGCGCGATCAGCTCGTCATCGACCTTCTGGTCGGTGTAGGTGACGCGCTCGGCGTATTCCAGCGCGACGCGCTCGGCCGGGCTGAAGCGCGTGCTCTGGCGCCATTGGGCTGATTCGGCGAGCTTGTCCGCCCCGCCTTCGCTTTCCATCACACGGATGGCGTTGATGTCGATTCAGAACGGACAGCCGTTGATGCTCGCCACCCGGAAGTAGACGAGCGACGGCAATGATTTGGGCAACGTGCCCGACTGGTCGATCGAGGCGCTCAACAGCTTCGCTGCCCGCAGGATAGGCGGGCAGTGCGCCATGACTTTCGATGGGTTGAGCAGATCGCCGTAGAGCTCGCGCTCCTTGGCGAAGATGTTCTGCAGATCGGCGTTGCCGCCTGCATCGGTGATCTCGCGGACTCGGGGCATGGGCTTATCCGGCGCTACAGCCCTTCGACGATGCGGATATCGCGCACTGCGCCGTCACCGAGCTCCTTGAGCGCTGCCTGATAGCCAGGACTGTCGTGCGCGGCGGTGGCTTGCGCAACGCTATCGAACTCGATCACGACCACGCGTTGCTGGATGCCTGCTTCGTAGACCTGCGCCGGATTGCCGCGCGCCAGGAACCGTCCGCCGCCCCCCTGGATCGCGGGGCCGGCAAGCTTGGCGTACGCGGCGAGCTTGTCGGCGTTGGAGATCGATCGGTAGGTGCCGACCCAGAAGGCTTTGGGCATGGATGCGCTCCCTGGTGTGATGCGAGTGGATGGATGAATCGAGCGTAATGCCGGATGGAAAAACACGACGAGGCAGTATAGCGCCAAGCACTTTCTTGCCATCGTGCACCGCCCGAAGGAGTCGGAGCGGCACGAACGCTGTGCTACAGTTTTCGCGACGCGTTCCGCACCACGCCACCTCTCTTCCAGCGACTGCATGTTCACCCGGGCCGACTGTGCCGCACGCGATGCCGCCGATGCGCTGGCGTCGTTACGTGAGCAGTTCGAGTTACCCGAGGGCGCGATCTACCTCGACGGTAATTCGCTTGGCGCCAAGCCGCGCAGCGTTGCGGGCCGGCTGCGTGCGGTCATCGACGAGGAGTGGGGGCACGGCCTGATCCGCAGCTGGAACAGCGCAGGCTGGATCGATGCGCCGCGACGCGTCGGTGATCTGATCGCACCATTGATCGGTGCCGGTGCGAACGAAGTCGTCGCAGCCGACTCGACCTCGGCAAATCTGTACAAGGTGCTGAGCGCTGCGTTGAGCCTGCAGCGCGCCCGCACTCCAGGCAAGCGGGTGATCGTGTCCGAGCGCAGCAACTTCCCGACCGACCTCTACATCGCGCAGAGCCTCGCGCGGCAGTTCGATTGCGCGCTGCGGCTGGTCAGCGCGGAGCAGCTGCTCGATGCGCTCGATGAATCGGTGAGCGTGCTGCTGCTGACGCAAGTCAACTATCGCAGCGGTGCGCTGCACGACATGGCGACGCTCACGGCCGCCGCGCATCGCGTCGGCGCGCTGGCGATCTGGGATCTGGCGCATTCGGCCGGGGCGCTGCCCGTTGACGTGCGCGGGGCCGATGCCGACTTCGCGATCGGTTGCGGCTACAAATATCTGAACGGCGGACCCGGCGCGCCTGCGTTCGTCTGGGTGCATCCACGCTACGCCGATCGCTTCGAGCAGCCGTTGAGCGGCTGGCTCGGTCATGCAACACCGTTCGCCTTCAGCGACAGCTACCGGC
>CADECO010000150.1:0-1611 GCA_902825905.1 uncultured beta proteobacterium | reverse complement strand
TTGAGCGGCTGGCTCGGTCATGCAACACCGTTCGCCTTCAGCGACAGCTACCGGCCCGCAGCCGGCATCGGACGCTATCTGTGCGGCACACCCGCGATCCTGGCGCTGGCCGCTCTGGAAGAGGGGGTCAAAACATTGCATGCGGCCGGACCGTTCGGTGGCATGGCGGCGCTGCGACGAAAGTCGGTCGCGCTGACCAGTCTGTTCATCGATGCGGTGGAAGCGCGTTGCGGCGGATTCGGTCTTACCTTGCGTTCGCCGCGCGAGGCCGAGCGACGCGGCAGCCAGGTCAGCTTCAGCCATGACGAGAGCGGCTACGCGGTAATGCAGGCGCTGATCGAGCGTGGTGTGATTGGCGATTTTCGTGCCGGCCTCACCGGCGCCCTTCACGCTGTGCAGGAACGCGCGCCCGACGATGCCGATTCGCGCGACCTGCTGCGCTTCGGTTTCGCGCCGCTCTACACCCGGTACGTCGATGTGTGGGATGCCGTCGAGCACCTGCGGGACGTGCTGGCGAGCGAGCAGTGGCGCGAGCCGCGCTTTTCGCACCGTGCGACCGTGACATGAGTCTTTCGCCGCGAGGTTGCGCAGGTGCTTCTGACATCCAGCCGCCGAGAGTGACATCGTGAGCAACGCATCCGGATTACTTTGCATTCGCTGCGCGCGGACCTTCGCTTTGCACGCGTACGCGCGCGGCTGTCCGCACTGTGCGGCCGAAGACGTGGCGGCCAATCTGACGGTCGACTATGCGGCGCGGCGCACGCTGCACCGCGATCAGCTGCCCGCCGGCGCGCGATCGATGTGGCGCTACGGCGCGTTGCTGCCGGCTCCCGCAGCGCAGGCAGTCACGCTCGGCGAAGGCGGCACACCGCTGGTTTCGCTCGATCAGCTGCAGCTCGGGCGGTTGCTGCTCAAGGACGAGACGCGCAATCCGACGTGGTCGTTCAAGGATCGGCTGGCGAGCAGCGCGATCACCATGGCGCAGCAACTCGGCGCGCGCGTGATCTGCTCCAGCTCGTCGGGGAACGCGGGCGCGGCGATTGCCGCTTATGCGAGCCGGGCAGGGCTGCCCTGCGTGATCGTCACCTATCGCGGTGCGAGCGGTCCGATGGTGGCGCAGATGCAGAGCTACGGCGCGAAGCTGGTGACGGTGCCGACCAGCGCGGATCGCTGGCGTCTGCTCTCTGCGGCAGTCGAAGCCTATGGGTGGTATCCCGCGTCGGTGTATTACGGACCGGCGGTGGGCAGCAATCCGTTCGGCATCGAGGGCTACAAGACGATCGCCTATGAGATCGCTGAAGCGCTCGACTGGCGTGTGCCCGACTGGTGCGTGCTGCCGGTGTGCTACGGCGATGCGCTCTACGGTATGTGGAAGGGCTTCGAAGACATGGTGCGATTGGGCTGGACCGATCGCGTACCGCGACTGGTGGCAGCGGAAGTGTCCGGGTCGCTCACCGAGGCGGTGACGCTCGGCACGGAGATGCCGGCACCGCGCGCGATCAACAGCGTGGCCGGCTCGATCGCCGCGCCGCAAGGCACATACCAGGCGGTTGCGGCGCTACGAGCGTCGCATGGCATCGCGATGGTGGTCGATGATGAAGACATGCTGAC
>CADECO010000149.1:6003-12597 GCA_902825905.1 uncultured beta proteobacterium | reverse complement strand
GGGAAGAAATCGATGAGCAGCGGCGCGTTGCGCCACTCCTGACGGGCCTTGTACTCGACGTCGCTTTCGGTGATCGTGACGCGGGTATTGAGAAAGTTGCCGCCCAGCCGGAAGTTGGCACGGTCGGAAATTTTCGCGACGATGCCGAGTCCAAGACCCTGCAGGCCCGCATGCGCCTCGATCGCGGTTTGACCAAGGGCAAGCGCCGGCGTGCAGGCCAGCGCAAAGTAGGCGGCGAGTCGGCGTGTCCGGCGGTGAAATGAAAGCTGCATGGAGGCCTCCAATGTCGCGAACGCTCGATAGGATTGTTCGAATCGTATGGTGCGTACGGTGCGTACGGTGCGTTCGGGTCGTTCGATTCGTACGGTGTGCGGGACGCGGCCGAGCCCTGTCGCGCGGATCAGCGGACGCCTGCGATGCGACTGTACCAAAGGTCATGCGCGGCAATTGGCCGCTCGGCGGGCCGCGAAGTTGTTCCTTCAGGGAAGCTTCGTCCCGCACGTAGTGTCTGGTCCTAAACCGAACAACCGCACAATACGATGGGGGTCGCGATGCTCGTAGGCGTTCCGAAAGAGGTCAAGACGCACGAATACCGCGTCGGGCTCACGCCCAGCTCGGTCAACGAACTGGGCAAGCGCGGGCACCGCGTCGTGGTCGAGCGCAATGCCGGATTGGGCATCGGCATGACCGATGAAGCCTATCGACGGGTCGGCGCCGAGGTGGTCGACACCGCATCCGAGGTGTTCGAGCGCACCACGTTGATCGTCAAGGTGAAGGAACCGCAAGCCGCTGAGCGCGCACGGCTGCGTGCGCATCACACGTTATTCACGTACCTGCACCTGGCGCCCGACCCGCAGCAGGCGCGCGAGTTGATGGCAAGTGGCGCAACCTGCATCGCGTACGAGACCGTGACGTCTGCATCGGGCGGCCTGCCGCTGCTCACGCCGATGTCGGAGGTGGCCGGGCGGATGTCGATCCAGGCTGGTGCCAAGGCGCTCGAGCGCGAGGCCGGCGGGCGCGGCGTGCTGCTTCCCGGGGTGCCGGGGGTGCCGCCGGGCAAGGGAGTCATCCTGGGTGGCGGCGTGGTCGGCTCGAACGCGGCGTATGTGGCCGCGGGCATTGGCGCCCAGGTGGTGATCATCGATCGATCGCCCGATGTGCTGCGACGGCTCGACGAGCGCTTCGGTGCACGCATCACGACGGTGCTGGGTAACAGCGAGGCGATCGAACGCCAAGTACTCACTGCCGATCTGGTCATCGGTGCGGTGCTGGTAGCTGGCGCTTCGGCGCCGCGGCTGGTCACGCGCGACATGGTGGCACGCATGGAACGCGGCGCGGCAATCGTCGACGTGGCGATCGATCAGGGCGGGTGTGTCGAAACCGCGCGCCCGACCACGCATGCCGATCCGACCTACATCACCGAAGGTGTGGTGCACTACTGCGTGGCCAACATGCCCGGCGCGGTGCCGCGCACCTCGACGTTCGCGCTCAACAACGCCACCTTGCCGTTCGTGCTGGCGCTGGCCGATCACGGCCCGGACGACGCGATGAAGCGCGACGAGCATCTGCGTCGCGGTTTGAACGTGCGCGCCGGCCGCATCGTTCATCCGGCGGTTGTCGAGGCGCTTGGCTTCAGTACTACAGCAGCGCCCGCGACCGCCTGAGCGCGTCGCTACGCCGCAGGCTGCCCGTGGTACAGGCGCACCACGTGCTGCGCCTCGGCGAAGAAGAGCCAGCGTTCGACCAACAGGCCCGCGATCGCAATGACGGCCACGGCGGCGAGCAGCCACGGCTGACTCAGTCCGGCCAGTAGCGCTGCTGCAGGCACGAGGAACGTCAGCGCCAGGAACACGATGCGCAATGTGCGCGCGTGTTCGCGGCCCAGCGCGAAGATGAACTCATCGGTGAGGAACGTGCGGCTCGCGTGCCCAACTTCCAGCAGCTTCGCTTGCGCGGCCGTGGTGCCGAGCGCCTGACCCCCAAGCGCGTGCTTGATGGTGCGCTCACCCGGTCGACCCGAGCCGAAGCGCCGGAAATAGAGAGCCTTTACCGCGGCGGCGATCAGCAGCGTCACAACGACTGTTGCGAGATAGCCGCCTCCGCGCTTGCCGTCGATGATCGCCAGCGCGTAGAGCAGTAAGGCGCCTGAGAAATAACCAAGTGCCAGGTACGCAGCGGGCACCATCGGCGTATGCCATTGCGGAATGGTCCGCAGGCATGCGTAGATCATCGCGGTGGCGTAGATCGTGACCGTTGCGAGCGCCGCGGCGAGCAGGGCAAGCAGCTTCTGTGCGGGCGACGCAGTCGAGCCAGCCCACACGCCTGCCAGATAGAGCAGCGCCACGACGAAGAACGCGAGCGCGAGCACGGCTTCGCGCGACAGCCATGAGTACCGCACCTGGCGGAACGCACGCCATGCATTGCGTGGATTGGCCAGATGCAGCGTGGAAGACAGCAGTCCGAGTGCCACCAGCACGAGCGCCAACACCCCGCCGACGAGTTGCATGGCGTCGGACAGCGCGCCCGATCCGCCGAGCAGTGCGTTCAACGCGAGCAGGGCAAACAGGCCGAACCCGGCGCCCGACAGAACAGTGAAAGCCACGATCGACAATGCCGGTTTCATGCGGGCAGCGATTCCTGTCGTTGCGTCGGGTGCGGGTCAGCGCCGGATGATGCGTCCGGCAAGTGAGCGGAATCGATCGAGCAGTCCGCCTTGTGTCGGTGCCGGTGCGCTCGCGGTGTCGATCGACGGCGCCTTGCGTGGCGGCAGATACCGGTTGACCGGCTTGTAGTCCAGATCGGGCAGCATGCCGAAGCCGCCGCGCTCGGCGACGGCCTTCGACACGGCCGAATTGGGATCGTCGAAGTCGCCAAACATGCGCGCATGCGCCGGGCACGCCAGCACGCACGCCGGCTGCCGCTCCGGTTCGGGCAGGCTCTCGTTGTAGACGCGATCGACGCACAGCGTGCACTTCTTCATCGTGCCGGCGTTCTGATCGAGTTCGCGCGCGCCGTACGGGCAGGCCCACGAGCAGTAGTTGCAGCCCATGCACCGATCGGGGTCGACCAGCACGATGCCATCTTCACGCTTGTACGACGCGCCGGTGGGGCACACCGTCACGCACGCCGCATCTTCGCAATGCATGCACGACATCGGTACGTTGAGTGTCTTGGTGTCCGGGTAGTGCCCGAGTTCGAAGTGGCGGATGCGGTTGAACCACACGCCGCTCGGCTCGGCGCCGCGCGTGTCGTAATCGGGCAGCGGGCCGGCGAGCTTGGAGCCGTCGTTCCACTCCTTGCATGCCACGGCGCAAGCGTGGCAACCCACGCAGGTGTCCAGATCAATGGTCAGGCCAAGCTTCACGGTAGCGCCCGGATCGAGGGAAATTGCGGCCAGGTGCCGGTCTCGCCCGGCTGCGCCTTGACGATGCGCACGCGCAGGTCGTACCAGGCAGCCTGCCCGGTGACCGGATCGGAATTCGAGATGCGCCGATCCTGCCCGTCGCGCGGCAGATGCTCGGAGATCAGATGGTTCAACAGAAAACCGCTGGTGGCCTCGGGAGCCTGCGGCGTGAGCGCCCAAGCGCCGGACTGCTTGCCAATGGCGTTCCAGGTCCAGACCGTGTTGCGCTCGACGCCTTCCATGGTCTTCAACTGGCAGCGGATGCGGCCGTTGTGCGATTCCACCCACACCCAGTCGAGATCGGCGAGCCCCATTTCGTGCGCGCGGGCGGCGTTCATGTAGAGGAAGTTCTGGCCGATGAGCTGACGCAGCCAGGCGTTCTGCGAGTCCCACGAGTGGTACATCTGCATCGGCCGCTGCGTGATCGCGTGGAAGGGATAGGCGGCGTCGATCGACGCGTGCTGCGTATCCTTGCCGGTCTCTTCCAGCGGTGCATACCAGATCGGCAGCGGATCGAAGAAGCGGCTCAGGCGCTCGCGATCGATCGGCGCGCTCGGCTTGGGGCCGGCGTAGTGCCCCAGCCCGGCCAGCCGGAATTTCTGCAGCGGCTCGGAGTACAACTGCAGCACGATCGGCTCCACCTTCGGCGTGAAACCGAACTCGACGGCGCGCGTCAGATAGTCGCGATTGGCGAAGCGGTAGTACTTTTCGCGATCGGTCCAGTGGTACGCGAAGAACGCCTCGTTCTCGATGTAGCGTTCCCACTGCTGCGGATTGGGTTCGCCGCGCACCGGCTTGTCGCCGTTCTTGCCGCGCCATCCGGCCAGGAAGCCGATGCCGGGCGCGCGTTCGTAGCCGGTGATGAACGTTTTGTAGTCGGCGTACTTGCGCGAACCGTCGGGATGCGTGAACACCGGGAATTTCAACCGCGAGCCCAATTCGACCAGCACGTCCTGCCATGGACGCACGTCGCGATCGGGTTTGATGATCGGATGGCGGATCGCGTCGGCGATCGCGTCGGGCTCCGATATCGGCCGATCGAGCAGCGAGATCGCGTCGAAGCGCTCGAGATAGGTGGTGTCGGGCAGCACCAGATCGGCGAAATTGACGGTCTCGGAGTGGAACGCATCGACCACCACCAGGAACGGCAGCTTGTATTCGCCGCGCTCGTTCCTGGCGCGCAGCATGTCCTGGATCTGCGACGTGTTCATCGTCGAGTTCCAGGCCATGTTCGCCATGAACAGCAGCAGCGTGTCGATCGGATACGGGTCGGCGTTCACCGCGTTGGTGATCACCATGTGCATCGCACCGTGCGCGGCGAGCGGCGACTCCCACGAGTACGCATGGTCGATGCGCAACGGGCGCCCTTGCTGGTCGATGCACAGGTCTTCGGGTCGCGTCGGAAAGCCCAGCGGCGGTTTGGCAAGCGGCGTGTTGGCCGCGTCGATCGTCGCGAGATCGTTCTCGGGCAACTGTGCCGGCGGAATCGGCCTGGGGAAAGGTGCGCGCGCGCGAAAATTGCCCGGCCCTTCGAGCGCGCCGAGCAGCATCTGGATCAGGTGCAACGCGCGGCAGGTGTGAAAGCCATTGGTGTGCGCCGAGACACCGCGCATCGCGTACATCGCGACCGGACGTCCGATGACTTTGTCGTGCGTGCGGCCGTACACGTCGGTCCACTGGATCGGCAGCTCGATGGTTTCCTTGAACGCCACGTGCGCCATCTCGAGCGCGAGTTTCTCGATGGTTGCCGCCGCCACACCGCAGCGCTCGGCGACGGCTTCAGGCGAATAGCGCGGGTCGAGGTAGCGCTCGGCCAGCAGCGTCATCACCGTCTTGGCCTTGCGACCGTCGGCCAGCGTGAACTCGCCGATCACCGTCGGGGCGATCTCCGGCTCGATGCCGTTGCGCAGCGACTGCGAGGTCTGATCCCACACCTGCGGATTGCCGGCGGCGTCGCGTGCGAACAGGCCATCGTCGGCGGTGCCCGGTGCCTGGATCACCAGCCAGGGCGCATTGGTGTAGCGGACCAGGAATTCCCAGTCGACCAGATCGCGCGAGAGCAGGACGTGCAGCACCGCGAAGGCGAGCAGGCCGTCGGTGCCCGGGCGGATCGGGATCCACTGATCAGCGATTGCCGAATAGCCGGTGCGCACCGGATTGATCGACACGAACTTCGCGCCGCGACGCTTGAGTTTGTCGAGCCCGATCTTGATCGGATTGGAGGCGTGATCCTCGGCTACGCCCCACAGCACGAAGTATTTCGCGAGATCCCAGTCGGGCGCACCGAACTCCCAGAACGAGTAGCCGATGGAATACAGCCCGGCCGCTGCGATGTTCACCGAACAGAAGCCGCCATGCGCGGCCCAGTTGGGCGTGCCGAACTGCTGTGCCCAGAGGCCGGTGAGGGCCTGCATCTGGTCGCGTCCGGTGAAGAAGGCGAGCTGCTTCGGATCGGTGCTGCGGATGCGTTGCAGCCGCTCGGTCAGCAGATCGAGCGCGCGGTCCCACGAGATCGGCTCGAACTGGCCCTCGCCGCGTTCGGTGCCGGGCTTGCGCAGCAACGGCTGGCGCAGTTTCGCCGGCGAGTACTGCTTCTGGATGCCTGCCGATCCCTTTGCGCACAACACACCCTGATTCACCGGATGGTTGCGGTTGCCTTGAATGAAGCGGACCCTGTCGCCCTCCAGGGTGACCTTGATGCCGCAGCGGCATGCGCACATGTAGCACGTGGTGTACTGCACGTGCTGCTGCTGCGGATCATCGATCGTGAGCGGGCGATCCTCGCGTGGGATCATTCTTGTGGTCGTTGTTTCGTGTCGATTGCGCGCGAGCATACCGGGCCGCATCCGGCCGCGCGACTGTGTTCGTCTCGGCGTCCGGCAAGCACGCTGCCAGCTCGTTGCGCGCTGGTACGTGCCCGGATCAGCGCTTGCGCATGAAGAAGGTGAACTCTTTCGAAGCCTCGCTGTGCGAGACGAGCTCGTTGCCGGTCTGTTTGGCGAAAGCCTGAAAGTCTTTCACCGAGCCCGGGTCCGTGGCGACGATGCGCAGCACCTGGCCGGTCTGCAGCTCGTTGAGCGCTTTCTTGGCGCGCAGAATCGGCAGCGGGCAATTCAGGCCGCGCGCATCGAGATCCTTGTCGAACTCCATGGGTGAACTCCTTCGGTTGGATGCGTCAATGACGCACGGAA
>CADECO010000149.1:0-5903 GCA_902825905.1 uncultured beta proteobacterium | reverse complement strand
GCGCGTCACGCTCGTATAGTATCGGGCCACGGTTCGTTCGCTTGCGCGTTCGCCTTACGCCTGCGCGTTCGCATCCCCCGATTCGAGTGGAGACCGCCATGCGTCATCGAGGCCTGCTCTGGGTGCCCTGGGTGCTCTGGTTCGTCGCGGCGCTGATGCCTCAGGCCGCGCTCTCGCAAGTCGCTAGTCCGCACGCGATCGACATTCCGCGCTGGTTCGTCGAGACGTTTCTCGACATCCGCGACGACGTGCGGGAAGCAGCCGGGCAGGGCAAGCGGCTGATGGTGTATTTCGGTCAGGACGGCTGCCCCTACTGCACGGCGTTGATGAAAACCAACTTCAGCCAGCCGCGCATCGTCGAGAAGACGCGCCGGCACTTCCTGCCGGTGGCCTTCAACATGTGGGGCGACCGCGAAGTGGCGTGGATCGACGGCAAGACGATGACCGAGAAGGAGCTGGCACGTCATCTCAAGGTGCAGTTCACGCCCACGGTGCTGTTCTTCGACGAATCGGCGAAGGTGGTCGCGCGGCTCAACGGCTACTACTCGCCGGCCCGGTTCGAGGCGGTGCTCGACTACGTGGCGGGACGGATGGAGAACAAGCTCACGCTGAGCGACCATCTGCAACGCAATGTGCGCGAGCAGGCCAGCGCGACGCTGCATGAGCAGCCGTTCTTTCTCAAACCGCCGCACGACCTGCGCGCACGAGCCGGTGCCAGGCCGCTTGCGGTGCTGTTCGAGACACCGTACTGCGCCGCGTGCGATGAACTGCATCGCGTCGGATTCGCCAACGCCGGTGTGCAGGCGCTGCTCAAGCGATTCGACGTCGTCCGGCTCTCGCTGGCTGACAGCGCGCCGCTGATCGCGCCGGGCGGTGAGCGGACCACCGGCGCACAGTGGGCGCGAGCGCTCGACGTTACCTACACGCCAAGCATTGTTTTCTTCCAGGGCGGCCGCGAAGTGTTTCGCGTCGACGGCTACATGCGCCAGTTCCACTTGAACGGGTCGCTCGAATACGTCGCCAGCGGTGCCTATCGAACCGAGCCCTCGTTCCAGCGCTTCCTGCAGGCCCACGCCGAACGGCTCCGCGACAAGGGCGTGCGGGTCGAGCTTTGGTGAGCGATGTATCGCTGGGGGAGGGCGCATGGGCGGTGCTGCGAGACGCTCTGGTGGAACGGTTACCCGCGAGGTACGCGTGCTGCTGCGCTGCGGCTTGCATCCGTATTGTAGGAAATTCTAATATACGAAATTATTCGCGCTGATGCACCCTCGCTGAAGATCGCGTTCCCCGCGCACGGCAAAGCTCCAAGGAGGCGGCCGATGGACATGAAACCGAACGACGTGCTGATCGACGAACTGATCAAGCAACGGCTCGACGAGATCCTGCCCGCGAAAATCGAAGAAAAGCTCGCCGAACTGCGCGAGAAGAAGGGCACGTCGATGACCATCATCGCGACCAAGGGCACGCTCGATTGGGCGTATCCGCCGTTCATCCTCGCCTCGACAGCCGCCGCGCTCGGCTGGAACGTGTCGGTGTTCTTCACGTTCTACGGGCTGCAACTGCTGCGCAAGGACATCAGCCATCTCCACATCAGCCCACTCGGCAATCCGGGCATGCCGATGAAGATGCCGTTCGGGCCGGAGTGGTTCCAGAAGCTCAACTGGAACATCCCGAATGCGGTGCAGTCGATCGTGCCAGGCTTCGAGGCGATGGCGACCTCGCTCATGAAGCAGACGATCCGCAACAAGGGCGTGGCCGATATCGGCGAGCTGCGCAGCCTCGCGATCGAGGCGGGCGTCGAGCTGATCGGCTGTCAGATGACGGTGGATCTGTTCGGCTTCACGCCCGAGGACTTCATTCCCGAGGTCAAGGAGTACGTCGGTGCGGCCAGCTTCCTGCCGATGGCGCGCGACGCCGACGTGAGCCTGTTCATCTAGGCCACGGTCACGAACGACGCCGACCAGCGCATGCACCTGCCCGCTGTCTTCGTCGGCCACGAACTGTATCGACGCGCCGCCTACGGTAGCCATCACCCGCTGGCGATCCCGCGCGTGGCGGCGGTGATGGATTTGTGCGATGCGCTGGGCTGGCTGAACACCGAGGCGTTCGAGGTGAGTCCGCAAGCCACCGAGGCGCAGCTCGCCCAGTTCCACACGCCGGCGTACATTGCGGCGCTGCGTGCAGCCGACAGCACCGGGAAGATCGACATCGCGATGCGCGAACGGTTCGCGATCGGGACGATGGAGAACCCGCTGTTCCCGGGCCTGTACGAACGCGCGGCCACCAGCGTAGGCGGGTCGATCCGGGCCGCCGAGCTCGCATTGCAGGGGCGCATCGCCTATCACCCCTCGGGTGGCACGCATCACGGCCGCCCGGATCGCGCCAGCGGCTTCTGCTACTTCAACGATCCGGTGTTCGCGATCCTGCGGCTGTTGCAGGACGGTCTGGACGCAGTGCTCTACGTCGATCTCGATGCGCATCATGGCGACGGCGTGCAGAACGCCTTCGCGGCCGATCCGCGCGTGTTCACCATCTCGATCCACGAACAGGGGCGCTGGCCGTACTCCGGTGCGCTCGACGACGTTGGGCAGGGCCGCGCCTGCAATTTGCCGGTCCCGCGCGGTTTTCACGACGCCGAGCTCGACTGCGTGATCGATCGGGTGGTCATGCCGCTTGCTGCTCGCGTCGCGCCGCAAGCCGTGGTGCTCACCTGCGGCGCCGATGCGCTCGCGGGCGATCCGCTGGCGTCGATGCAACTGTCCAACGTGGCGTTGTGGCGAACGATCGAGCGGCTGGTCGCATTGGCGCCGGCGGCGGTCGTCGTGGGCGGCGGCGGCTACAACCCCTGGACGGTCACGCGCTATTGGAGCGGCATCTGGGCCAAGCTGTCGCATCGATCGCTGCCGACGGTGCTGCCCGAGCGTGCGCAAGCGGTGCTGCGCGCGTTGCAATGCGATCTGGTGGACGACGAAGACATCAACCCCGCGTGGCTGACGACGATCGCCGACGAGCCGCGGATCGCGCCGGTGCGCGCGGAGATCGAGCGCCTGTGCGACCGTGCGTGCGCGCTGGCGGATCCACGCCTGTGGCGAGCGCAAGGGTCGGCTGTGCCTGAATCGCAACGCGCCGCCATGGCAGCGACCGCACCTGCAGCGGCGGCAGGCGCGTAACGCACAACAACACCCGGAAAAGGAGAACGCGCGTGGAGATGCTGTCGGCCAAGGCGATCGTCGCCATCGGCGGGGCGGTCGTGGGTTTGATCTTCGGCTTCATCGTCGAGCGCACCAATTTCTGCACCATGGGTGCGATTTCCGATGCCACGGCCTTCGGTGATTTCAAGCGCGTGCGTGCCTGGGTGCTTGCTGTTGCCGTTGCCGTCGCCGGCACGCAGGTGATGCAGCTAGCCGGGCTCGTCGATCTGCAGAAATCGATCTACCTGGGCACCAGCATCGGCTGGCTCGGCGGCATCATCGGCGGCTTGTTGTTCGGTTTCGGCATGACGCTCGCCGGTGGCTGCGCCAGCCGTAATCTGGTGCGATTCGGCGCGGGCGATCTGCGCGCGCTGGTCGTACTGATCGTGCTCGGCATCTTCGCGTACATGACGTTGCGCGGATTGACCGCACCGCCGCGAGTGGCGCTGGAGAACATCACCAATCTGAGCGTTGCCTCGCAGGGCATTCCAGAGCTGCTCGCCAAGGGAGCAGGCAGCTCGGTCGCAGGCGCACGCGGCGTGATCACTGTGATCGTGGTGCTCGCGATGCTGTGGTACTGCTTCAAGGACGCCGAGTTTCGCGGCTCGGCGATGCACATTTTCTCCGGCGTCGGCGTGGGTGCGGCGATCATCGCCGGCTGGTATGTCACCGGGGTACTCGGGGCCGACGAGTTCGAGCCGACGCGGCCGGCCTCGCTCACCTACACCGCGCCGGTGGGCAATGCGCTGGTGTACCTGATGACCTTCACCGGCTCCACGATCGATTTCGGCATTGCCAGCGTGGGCGGCGCGATCGTCGGCGCGTACGTCTCGGCGCTGCTGCGCAAGAGCTTCTCGGTGCTGTCGTTCGCCGATCGCGGCGATCTGGTGCGCAGCCTCACCGGCGCCGCGATGATGGGCGTGGGCGGCGTGATGGCGCTGGGCTGCACGATCGGCCAGGGGCTGACCGGCATCTCCACGCTCTCGCTCGGCTCGCTGATCAGCCTCGTTGCGCTCGTGGTTGGCGGCGTCGCGGGGATCAAGTACATAGAGAGTCGGCTGGCATAGCAGCGACGCGAGAACACGACATGCACTGGATCGACAGACTTTCCTCGATCGACGAGCTCGAAGACGCACCGATCGACGCCGCTTTCGTGGCCGAATGCGAACGACGCGCGGACGTTGTCGCCGCCCGGCCGATCCGTTTCTCGACGCCCACATTCAAGGCCTATTCGAGCTGCGAGCTCAGCGGCTGCGGCAAGAACAGCTTCCCGGCGTTCTCGATCACGGCTGCCGGCTGCGCGCTCGATTGCGACCACTGCCAAGCGAAGATCCTCGAGCCGATGCTGCCCGCCACCACCCCGGCGATGCTCGATGCCAAGGTGCGGGAGATGGTGCACACGCAGGATCTGCAGGGATTCCTGCTCTCGGGTGGCTCGAACCGCCGCAACGAGATCCGTTACGAACGCTACTACCCGGTCATCGAAGGGCTGCGACGCGACTTCCCGCATCTGCGCATCGCCATTCACTCGGCCCTGCTCGATGCACCGCGCGCCCGCGCCATGGCATCGGCTGGCGTGCACACCGCGATGATGGACGTGATCGGCGCGAACGAGACGATTCGCGACGTCTACCATCTCGATCGTCCGGTGGACGATTTCGAGGCGACGCTGGCCGCGCTGTGCGCCACGTCGATGGAGGTGGTGCCGCATATCGTGATCGGTCTGCACTACGGACGGATTCTCGGCGAGGCGAACGCGCTCGACATCGTCAGCCGGCATGCGATCCACTCGCTGGTGCTGGTCGTGGTGATGCCGTTCTATGCGAAGCCCGGCACGTTCGCGACGCCGGCCACCGCCGACGTCGGCCAAATCTTTCTCGAGGCGCGCAGCCGCATTCCCGATCGCCAGGTGTTGCTGGGATGCGCGCGGCCGCCGGGGATGCACCGGCGCGTCACCGACGCGTACGCGGTAATGGCCGGGCTCGATGGCATCGCGTTCCCGGCCGATGGTGCGGTGAGCGTGGCGCATGCGATCGGCCGGCCCGCGGCGCAGGCGCACGCGTGCTGCTCGATCAAGACCGGTCAGACCATCAAGCTGCATCCGCGTGCGGTGCTGGCGCCGTGACGCCTGAGCGCTTCGATGTGATGGTGGTCGGGCTCGGGCCCGCGGGCGCGTGTGCCGCCACTGCAGCGGCCCGCGGCGGCGCTAGCGTGCTGGCGGTCGATCGCAAACACGTGGTCGGTCAACCGGTGCAATGCGCCGAACTGGTGCCGGCACTCATCGGGTCGCATGCCGACGACGTCGTACACGCGCTGCGCCAGCCGATCACATCGATGCGTACATTCGTCGAAGACGATCCGCCCGATCTCACCACACCCTTTCCCGGCCACATGCTCGATCGCGCCGCGTTCGACGCCGGACTGGTGTACGCGGCCGAGCACGCTGGCGCTGCATGCGAATTCCAGACTGCGGTGCGCAGCATCGGTCCTGACGGCACTCTCGTGTTGAGCGATGGCCGCGCAATACGGGCGCGCGTGCTGATCGGCGCCGACGGTCCGCGTTCACTGGTCGGACGCGCGATAGGCATCGTCAATCGCGAGCTCGTTGAAACCCGGCAGATCACCGTGCCGCTCGTTCGGCCGCACGCGGCCACTGATATTTATCTCTCGGCCGACATCCCCGCCGGCTACGGTTGGATGTTTCCAAAACGA
>CADECO010000148.1:8405-12608 GCA_902825905.1 uncultured beta proteobacterium | reverse complement strand
GTACGTGTGCTTCGATGTCGGACTGCAGGAAGCGAAGTTCAGCGAGTTCCCCCCGCTGCCTGAACTCTCGCGCTACCAACCCCCCGAGCCACCGCATGCTTCTGCCGCGGCGGTCCGTGCCATCGCCGAACGACTCAGCAACGCCAAGCGCCCGTTGATCCTTGCCGGACGCGTGTCGCGGTCGATCGAAGCCTGGCAGCAACGGATCGAACTGGCCGAGCATCTTGGCGCCAGGGTGCTTACCGATCTCAAGGTCGCGGCAGCGTTCCCGACCGATCATCCGTTGCATGCGGCGCCGCCATCGATGCATGCCACCGAGCAGGGTCTGGCAGCCGTGCGGGAAGCCGACGTGATTCTGAGCTTCGACTGGAACGATCTGGGCGGGCTGCTCAAGAGCGCATACGGCGATCAGCGCATCAGCGCGCACGTCATCCAGTGCTCGCTCGATCAGACCGTCCACAACGGCTTCGGCATGGAACTGCAGGGCCTACCCCCCGCCGATACCTACACGTTGACCGATCCCGATGCCCTGCTCGCCGATCTGTTGCCGGCGGTTCAAGCGCTGGGTGCGAAACGCTACACGCCGCGTCCGATGCGCGCGACCGGATCGGTCGCCGATGCCGGCCCCGCCCAGACCAACACGGGCATCGCGATGCGTGTCTTCGCCGCGACGCTCGCGAACTACTTCGAGTCACAGAACGCGTCGCTGCTGCGGACGAATCTCGGCTGGCCGGGAGACGCATGGCATTTCCGCGACCCGCTCGACTACATCGGCTATGACGGCGGCGCAGGCGTCGGCTCGGGTCCCGGCATGATCGTGGGGGCCGCCCTCGCGCTGCGCGGCACCGAGCGGCTACCCGTGGCGGTGATTGGCGATGGCGACTACCTGATGGGGCTGACCGCGTTCTGGACCGCGGTGAAATACCAGATCCCGCTGCTGGTGATCATCGCCAACAACCGTTCGTTCTTCAACGACGAAGTCCATCAGGAACGCGTCGCGAAGATGCGCGGCCGCCCGGTCGAAAACAAGTGGGTCGGGCAACGGATCGAAGGACCCGACGTCGATCTCGCGGCGATGGCGCGCGGTCAGGGCGCGCGCGGTCACGGACCGATCAAGGACATCGATGCGCTCAATCGCCTGCTGCCCGAGGCGGTGGCTGCGGTACGCGGTGGCGAAGTCGTTGTGATCGACGTACACGTCGCACAGGAATACGCCGAGACCCGCGCGACGAACGTGTTCAAGCGCGGGTAGGACTCTTCAACGCAGCGATGCGTTGATCTTCGCGAGCACCGCCGAACCGGGGATCAATTCCTTCTCGCCGAGCGCGTTGAGCGGAACCTCTACCGTGCCCAGGTGCGCGTGCAGATCTTCCGGATCGGGGTCGACGAAAAGCAGGCCGGTCACGACCTCGCCCGCCGCCTGCCGCTGGTGCAGGTAGTTCATTGCGCTGATCCGGTCGGTCGGATCGTAGTCGGGCGCGAGCTTGCGCAGTCGCAGGACCTTACCATCGTGCTGGCGGACGTCTTGCACGCTTCCCGCCGCATAGTCGGTGGTGATCTCGGCTCGCGGCTCGATGAAATCGATGCGATTCACCGCTTCGTTGTGATCGCGCACGAAGTCGTAGCTCTTGGTCGAGCCGTCGTGATTGTTGAACGCAACGCACGGCGAGATCACGTCGATCAGCGCCGCACCGCGATGCGCGACCGCCGCCTTGATCAGCGGTACCAGCTGAGCCTTGTCGCCGGAGAAGCTGCGCGCCACGAACGTCGCGCCAAGTTGCAGCGCGGTCATGACCATGTCGATCGGCTCGTCGGTATTGACCGCGCCGCGCTTGGCCTTGGAGCCCTTGTCGGCGGTGGCCGAGAACTGACCCTTGGTGAGACCGTACACGCCGTTGTTCTCGACGATGTACACCATGTTCACCCCGCGGCGCATGCTGTGGGCGAACTGGCCGAAGCCGATGGAAGCGGAGTCGCCGTCGCCCGACACGCCCATGTAGATCAGCTCGCAATTGGCGAGATTGGCGCCGGTGAGAACCGAAGGCATCCGACCATGCACGGTGTTGAAGCCGTGCGAGTTGCCCAGGAAGTAGGTGGGCGTCTTCGATGAGCAGCCGATGCCGGAGAGCTTGGCGACGCGATGGGGCTCGATGTCCAGCTCGAAGCACGCGTTCACGATTGCCGCGGTGATCGAATCGTGGCCGCAGCCGGCGCACAAGGTGGAGACGGTACCTTCGTAATCGCGCCGGGTGTAACCGAGCTTGTTCTTGGGCAGCGTCGGGTGATGCAGTTTCGGTTTGGTGATGTAGGTCATGACTGTGCCGGACGGTGCGAGCGTTACTGGGCGACCTTGCGGATCGGGGTGACTTTCAGGATCGCGACCTTCTCGGCGATCTCACGAATGATGAAGCGCGCGGTGATCGGCGTGCCATCGTAGTGCAGCACCGGAATCAGCTTGGACGAATCGATCGCTGCTTCGGTCATGATCAGCGTGCGCAGCTGGGCATCGCGGTTCTGCTCGACCACGAACACCTTCTCGTGGTCCTCGATGAAATCGACCACCTCGTCCGAGAACGGGAAGGCGCGCACGCGAATCGCATCGACGTTCAGCCCCTGCTCGTCGAACGCATCGAGCGCCTCGATCATCGCCGGGCTGGTCGAGCCGTAGTACAGCACGCCGACCTTGGTAGGTTGCTTGGCCTTGCGGATGACCGGTGCCGGCACCAGTGTCTTGGCGGTCTCGAACTTCTTCTGCAGCCGCTGCATATTGTCGACGTACACCGGACCTTCCTCGCTGTATCGCGCGTAGCGGTCCTTGGTCGTGCCGCGGGTGAAGAACGCACCGCGCGTCGGATGCGTACCGGGATAGGTGCGGTACGGAATACCGTCACCGTCGACGTCGAGATAGCGCCCGAAGTCCTTGCCTGCCTCGAGTTCCTCGCTCGTCATCACCTTGCCGCGGTCGAGCGTGCGCTTGTCGTCCCAGACCAACGGGTCGCACAGCCGCTGGTTCATGCCGATGTCGAGATCGGTCATGACGAACACCGGCGTCTGCAGCCGGTCGGCCAGATCGAGCGCGTCGGCGCTCATCTCGAAGCATTCCTTCGGGTCTTCAGGCAGCAGCAGCACGTGCTTGGTGTCGCCGTTGGAGGCATACGCGCAGGCGATGATGTCGGCCTGTTGCGTACGCGTGGGCATGCCGGTGGAAGGTCCGCCCCGCTGCACATTGATGATGACGGCGGGGACTTCGGCGAAATACGCCAGCCCGATGAATTCGGTCATCAGCGAAATACCGGGGCCGGATGTCGCGGTGAAGGCGCGCGCGCCGTTCCAACCGGCGCCGACGACCATGCCGATCGAGGCTAATTCGTCCTCGGCTTGCACGATCGCGAAGCGATTCTTGCCGGTAGCCGGGTCGACACGCATCTTCTGGCAATGGCGAATGAATGCCTCGGCCAGCGACGATGAGGGCGTAATCGGGTACCACGCACACACCGTGGCGCCACCGTACACGCAGCCTAGCGCCGCGGCATTGTTGCCTTCGATGAAGATGCGCTCGCCGACGTTATCGGCGCGCCGGACCTTGATGCCGAGCGCTCCCTTCAACTCGCGTGTCGCGTAGTCGTGACCGAGCTCCAGGGCCTGCACGTTGGCGCCCAGCAGCTTCTCCTTGCCGTGATACTGTTCGCCGAACAGTTTCTCGATCTCTGCGGTGTCGATCTCGAGCATCGCCGCGAGCGCGCCGACGTAGATGATGTTCTTGAACAGCTGGCGTTGCCGGGCGTCGGTGTAACTGGCGTTGCAGATATCGGTGAGCGGCATGCCTACGACGTTGATGTCATCGCGAAAACGCGACCTGGGCATCGGCTTGGTGCTGTCGTAGAACAGGTAGCCGCCGGGTTCGATCTCCTTGACGTCCTGGTTCCAGGTCTGCGGATTCATCGCCACCATGAGATCGACCCCACCGCGTCGACCGAGATAGCCCTTTTCGTTCACCCGCACCTCGTACCAGGTGGGCAGCCCCTGGATGTTCGACGGAAAGATGTTGCGAGGGCTGACCGGCACGCCCATGCGCAGGATCGCCCGCGCGAACAGTTCGTTGGCGCTGGCCGATCCCGAACCGTTGACGTTGGCGAACTTGACGACGAAATCGTTGATGGATTCGATGGTTTTAGACATGGTGGGCAACGAACGTAACGAGGC
>CADECO010000148.1:0-8305 GCA_902825905.1 uncultured beta proteobacterium | reverse complement strand
GGATTGGCGGCGAGGCGTCCGGATGTCGAGGTTCGTCATCGTATCGGGACGCGTGCGCCGGGTTGGCGTGGCCAGGTCCGCGTCAGGCCGCCTTGCGCTGCGGCTGCGGCGCAGGCCGGCATTTGGGGCCGGCATGCGTCATGTCGACCAGGTACTTGCGCATGTCCCAGGCACCGGTCGGGCAGCGTTCGGCGCACAGGCCACAATGCAGGCAGACGTCCTCGTCCTTCACCATTACGCGCTTGGTGCGCAACTCTTCGCTTACGTAGAGATCCTGCGTGAGGTTGAGTGCCGGCGCATTGAGCTGCTTGCGCAACGCCGCTTCGTCGGCGTTCCCAGTGAAGGTGATGCAGTCCATCGGGCAGATGTCGACGCACGCGTCGCACTCGATGCACAGATTGCCGGCGAAAACGGTCTGCACGTCGCAGTTGAGGCAGCGTTGCGCCTCCTTGAACCCGGTCGCCACGTCGAAGCCGAGCTCGACCTCGACGTTGATGTTCTTCAGCGTGACCGCGGACTCCTTCCACGGCACTTTGTAGCGCTGGTCGAGCGACACGTCGTTGTCGTAGCTCCACTCGTGGATGCCCATCTTCTGACTGAGCGCGGTAACACCGGGCATCGGACGATCGTTGACGTCCTCGCCGCTCAGCAGCTTGTCGATGGATACCGCCGCATCATGGCCGTGCGCCACCGCCCAGATGATGTTCTTGGGGCCGAACGCCGAATCGCCGCCGAAGAACACATGTGGCAGGGTCGATTGCATCGATTTCTCGTCGACCTTGGGCATCTCCCACTTGTCGAATTCGATGCCGACATCGCGCTCGATCCAGGGGAAGGCGTTTTCCTGACCGACGGCCACGAGTACGTCGTCGCACTCGAAGTGCTGGTCCGGCTCACCGGTGGGCACCAGGCTGCGGCGGCCCTTCTGGTCGTACACGGCTTTGACCTTCTCGAAGGTCATGCCGGTGAGCTTGCCGTTGTCGTGGATGAACGCCTTGGGGACGAGGTAGTTGAGGATCGGAATGCCTTCGTGAATGGCGTCTTCCTTCTCCCACGGCGAGGCCTTCATCTCCTCGAATCCGGAACGGACGATCACCTTCACGTCTTCGCCGCCGAGGCGCTTGGACGAGCGACAGCAATCCATCGCCGTATTGCCGCCGCCCAGCACGATGACGCGTTTGCCGATCTTGGTCGTATGGCCGAACGAAACACTGGAGAGCCAGTCGATGCCGATATGGATGTTCTTCGCGGCTTCGTTGCGACCTGGAACATTCAGCTCGCGACCACGCGGTGCACCAGTGCCCACGAACACCGCGTCGAACTTCTCGGCGAGCAGCGCCTTCATGCTCTCGATGCGCTTGCCCGCGCGCAGTTCGATGCCCAACCCGAGGATGTAGCCGACCTCTTCGTCGATCACTGATTCGGGCAAGCGGAACTTCGGAATCTGCGTGCGGATCATGCCGCCGGCGAATGGATCGGCCTCATACACGACCACTTCGTAGCCGAGCGGCGCAAGGTCGCGCGCGACCGTGAGCGATGCAGGACCGGCCCCAATGCATACGACTCGCTTGCCGTTCTTCTTGGCGGGCACCTGCGGCAGGCGCGACCGAACGTCGTCCTTGTCTTTGAAATCCGCCGCGACGCGCTTGAGCCGGCAGATCGCCACCGGCTCTTTTTTCTCGCCATCCTCGACGCGCCCGCGACGACACGCGGGTTCGCACGGCCGGTCACAGGTACGACCGAGCACACCGGGAAACACGTTTGAATTCCAGTTGATCATGTACGCATCGGCGTAACGCCCCTGCGCGATCAACCGTATGTACTCGGGAACCGGTGTGTGTGCCGGACAGGCCCACTGACAATCGACGACTTTGTGAAAGTAATCGGGGTTAGCGATGTCCGTTGGCTTCAAGCCGTGCCTCCTCCACGCGGGCGCAGCCGTTCATCGAGGGCTTGCGACCTCGAGTCGGGCCGGTCATGAGATCGACGCGGATACTACAGGTTGTATAAATGGATGAAAAGCCGTTTCGGTGCACGAGCGAACGTTCGTTCGTTGAACTTCGCGGCCGGCGGTTATAGGCTCGCCAGCCGGCGGTAGTCACTCCGCTAATTTAGCGCCCGATCACCTCCAGCAGTGGCCCGAGAGCGGCTGCACCCAACCGCTTGGAACGCGCACCGTCCCAGCCGACGGAAGCGTCGGGAAGATCGGCGTTGTCCTTGAATGGCATTTCCAGCGTCAGGGACAAGCATCCGAACCGATGTCCGATGTACTTGCTGGCGAGCTTCAACGCCTGCGCGTCGTACTTGCCGCTCGGGTAGCCATGAACAGTCTGGAAGTCCGGACTGGCAGCGCGAAACGCCGCGCAGAATCGTTCCTGCACCGCGCGCTGCGCATCGGAGTAGCCGGGCAGCATCTCGTTACCGGCGACGAACACGTACGGCAGCCCCTCGTCACCGTGGACATCGAGAAACGCATCGACGCCGGTCGCCAGCATGCGCTCGCGCACGAAGAACACCTCGGGGCTGCGCTCTCGCGACGGCTCGCTCCATTCGCGATTGAGATTGGCACCCGCCGCATTGGCGCGCAGATTGCCGCGCACGCTGCCGTCGGGATTCATGTTCGGGACGACGTGGAACACAGAGCGCTGAAGCAGCACGCGCACTAGGGGATCCGCCGTATCGAGCAGTCGCTCGATCATGCCTTCGACGAACCACTCCGCCATCGACTCGCCCGGATGCTGGCGGGCGATCACCCAGATGTTCGACTTGCCCTGTCCGGGCGTGCCGATGACGACCAGATCGAGATCGCGTCCATCCACCGAACTGCCCAGACGGATGACCTCGACGCCTTCGCGATCGCCGATGCTCCCGATGAAATCGAGGTGGCGATCGTAGGAGTACGGCTCGAAGTAGGCGTAGAACACGCTATCGTGCAGCGGCGTGTGGTCGATGTGCAAGCTGCCAGCCTCGTAGCGCGTGGGCACCCTGAACCATTCGCGCCGATCGTAGGAAGCCACTGCGCGATAGCCATCCCATCCTTTCGGATAGGTGCACTGGCCGGCGTTGGCAAGCGTGATCGTGCAGACGCGCCCGCGCGCCCCTTGTAGCCGGAAATAGAACCACTGCCTGAAGTCGCAACTCGGATCGGTTGTCGAGTCGCGACGCACGTTGAGACGAATCTGCGCCGCACCGGTGGGGGTCGGTGCGATCTCGAGCACCTCGATGGCGCCCGCATCGAACGAATCACTGATGCTCAACATCGATCAGCGCCCGCTCGTTTGCCGTGGCGCGGCGTGCGGCGGCCGGAACTGCTCGTCGACCGGCACCTGATAGCCATTGGCCAGGCGATTGGTCTCGTTCGCCAGACCAACCACGGCCAGCAACTCCGCCAGTTGCGCGTCGGTCATGCCTTTGGCACGTGCACTCGCGGTGTGGCTGTGAATGCAGTACTCGCAGTTGTTGGTCACGCTCACCGCGATGTAGAGCATCTCTTTGGTCAACGGGTCGAGCGCGCCCGGCGCCATGACCTGCTTGATGGTTTCCCACATGCGGCGCAGCGTGGGCGGATGGCCGGCCAGCACCTTCCAGAAATTGTTGACCCAGTTCGACTTGCGCGCGGCCATGATGTCGTCGTACACCACGCGCACTTCGGGCGAGGCTTGGTCGTATTCGATCATCGGCACCATCGGCACATTCGGCATGAAGGGGGTCCTTTATCGTGAACAGAGGATCGACCGGGCCCAAGGTGAAGCCCGTCGCAGCTCGGGCTAGGACGGTCGCATCCGACTGGGTATATTAGGGCCTGTCCAATCAAGGGGTGAGTTCGAGTACCGTGGCCAAGATCACCAAGACCGATGCGCAGTGGCGCGCCCAACTCACCGATCTGCAGTACCACGTCACGCGCAAGCACGGCACCGAGCGCGCGTTCACCGGGCAGTTTCACGACTCGCACTCCAACGGAACGTACGCCTGCGTGTGCTGCGGCAAGCCCCTGTTCAGCTCGGAGCACAAGTTCGACTCCGGCACCGGATGGCCGAGCTACTGGCAGCCGATCGATCCGGCGAACGTCGAAACCCAGGAAGACGGGTCGTTCTTCATGCGGCGCACCGAGGTCCACTGCGCCGACTGTGATGCGCACCTGGGCCATGTGTTCGACGACGGCCCCGCCCCCACCGGGTTGCGCTATTGCATCAACTCGGCTTCGCTCAAATTCGACCAGGGCTGAGCGTCAAGCGGAGCTGAACCCACGTCGAGGTCTGCGACCGCTTGACCTGGCGCGGCCAGCCGCTCATTCCCACGACTCCCCCGTCCACACCGAGGCCCCACAGGCCACTGCGTATAATCGCGCGCATGAAATTTCTGTTCGACATCTTCCCCCTGATTCTGTTTTTCATCGCCTACAAGTATCAGGGCATCCTCGTCGCCACCGCGGTCGCGATCGTCGCCTCCATCGGTCAGGTTTTGTGGTTGCTGCTCCAGGGCAAGAAGGTCTCCAAGATGCTCTGGATCGGCCTGATCGTGATCGTTCTGTTCGGTGGCGCAACGTTGCTCTCGGGCGATGAGTGGTTCGTCAAGCTCAAGCCAACTGCTCTGTACTGGCTGATGGCCGGCACCCTTGCGGTGGGCACGCTCGTCTTTCGGCGCAACCTCATCCAGTGGCTGCTGGGCGAAGAGATTCAGTTGCCGGCGCCCGCGTGGGTGCTCATGAATCGCAGCTGGATGGGTTTCTTCGCGGTCATGGGTGCGCTCAACCTCTACGTCGCCTTCAACTTTCCGACCGACACCTGGGTGAACTTCAAGGTGTTCTGGAGCATGGGCCTGATGATCGTGTTCGTCGTGATCCAGGGTTTGATGCTCGCGCGATACGTCGAAGACAAGCCGCAGTAGGCGGCGTTCACGCCCCGTCGACGCGCTCATCGACGATTCCATTGACGCTCCCCATGCGTGTGCCGCCGCACCTCGGCGCATCGCGAACTTTCCGAGTCACCGATGGGTCCTATCGAGCGGCAAATCCAGGAAAAGCTGCAGGTGCTGCGCCCGCTCTCGCTGGAACTGCGTGACGAAAGTGGGCAGCATGTCGGCCACCCGGGCGCAGCAGCAGGTGGTGGGCACTACCAGCTCACCCTGGTGTCCGAGGCGTTCCACGGCAAGAACCGCCTCGCCCGGCACCGCATGATCTACGCGGCGCTCGGCGAGTTGATGAACGGGCCGATCCACGCTCTGGCCATCGACGCTTTCGCGCCCGACGAGTTGTAGGTCATCGGGTCCGTTACGCTGCGATACGAAGCGCCCGCTCCCAACCCTTCTCACGAACCCTCCGAGGAATCTCATGCTGCGAAACTTCGCTCCCCGCTTCACGCTCGCGCTGCCGTTGTTGATCGGGGCAGCCTCCGGCGCGATGGCGCAAGACAAACCTGCCGCAGCAGGCAACGAGCGCGTCGCCACCGTCAACGGCAAGGAGATCCCGCGCGTCCGCGCCGATATCCTGGTGCGCGAGCGCACCCAACAAGGCATGAGCGACTCCCCGCAACTGCGTAGCGCAGTACGCGAGGAACTCATCAATCGCGAAGTGCTGTTCCAGGAAGCCGAGCGACGTGGCGTCTCCAAGACGTCCGACGTGCGCGAGCAGATCGAGTTGGCTCGCCAGGCGGTGGTGATCCGTGCGCTGCTCAGCGACTGGCAGAAGAGCCAGCAGATGGATGACGAGGCGCTCAAGGCCGAGTACGAGCGGCTGAAGGCGCAGACGCCTTCGCAGGAGTATCGGGCGCGGCACATCCTCGTGGAGAAGGAAGACGAGGCCAAGCAGATCATCGCCAAGCTCAAGAAAGGCGCGAAGTTCGACGAGCTGGCCAAGGCCTCGAAGGATGCCGGTTCAAAAGACAAAGGCGGCGACCTGGGCTGGTCGGTACCCACCACGTTCGTCAAACCCTTCGCCGACGCGCTCACAGCGCTCGAGAAAGGCAAGACCACCGAGGCGCCAGTGCAGAGTCAGTTCGGCTGGCACGTGATCCGGCTCGACGACGTGCGTGGCACCAACCATCCGGCGTTCGAGCAGGTCAAACCGCAGATCGCTCAGCGCTTGCAGGCGCAGATGGTCGAGAAGTTCGTGCAGGACCTGCGCACCAAGTCGAAGATCCAGTAGAGCCGGCGCGTTCTTGGACTTGCGCGCGTCCTACCCGATCCAGACCCGCGCGTTGCGGAACATCCGCATCCACGGACTGTCTTCGCCCCACTGCCGGGGATGCCACGACATCTGCACCGCGCGGAACGTGCGTTCCGGATGCGGCATCGCAATCGTGAAGCGACCATCGGCCGTCGTGAAGCCGGTGAGACCCGCCACCGAACCATTCGGATTGGCCGGATAGCGCTCGGCCGGTTCGCTGGCGTGATCGACGAAGCGCATCGTGGCGATCGCGTTGTCGCAATCCGTTGCTGCGCGAAAGCGAACCTGCCCTTCGCCGTGAGCGACCGGCGCGGGAATGCGACTCCCGGCCATGTCGCGCAAGAATATCGACGGGCTGGGCAGCACTTCCGTCAGCACCAGTCGCGCCTCGAACTGCTCGCTCGCGTTCTTCTCGAATAGCGGCCAGTGCTCCGCGCCCGGGATCAACGCATGCAGGTGCGACATCATCTGGCAGCCGTTGCAGATCCCCAGCGCGAATACGTCAGAGCGGGAAAAGAACGCCTCGAACTGGTCGCGCGCACGCTGATTGAACAGGATCGATTTCGCCCACCCTGCGCCGCCACCCAGCACGTCGCCGTAGGAAAAACCGCCGCAAGCGACTAGGCCGCGGAAGCGATCGAGCGCGACGCGGCCGGCAATGATGTCGGACATGTGGACATCGATGGACTCGAAGCCCGCGCGATCGAAGGCTGCCGCCATTTCGATGTGCCCGTTTACACCCTGCTCGCGCAAAACGGCGATCGGCGGGCGCGCACCGCGCTGCACGAACGGGGCGGCTACGTCTTCGGCTGGATCGAATCGCACCACCGGATTCAGCCCTGGATCGCTCACATCGTCGATCCGTTCGAATTCCTGCTTGGCCGCGTCAGGATTGTCGCGCAGCGCCTGCATGCGATACGACACCTCCGACCAGGTTCGCTGCAGCACCGCTCGCGCCTTGGCGAAGAGCGGCTTGGCATTGCGCACGATGCGGATCTCATCGGAGTCGTTCACCCGGCCGATCAGCAAGGCGTGCAACCCATGATCGCGCAGCAGCCCGAGCACGCGCTGCCGTTCCTTGGCGCGAATCTGCACCACCGCACCCAGTTCCTCGGCGAACAATGCCGCCAGAACATGCGCACGATCACGCCCGAGCATGGCCTCAGGGCGTCGCTCGGCGCCGTCGACGTCGAATGCGGACTGATCGAACGCCAGCATGTCGACGTTGATCGACACGCCACAATGGCCCGCAAAGGCCATCTCGCACACCGCTGCAAACAGGCCGCCGTCGGATCGGTCGTGGTACGCGAGCACCAGCGAATCGGCTCGCAGCGCCGCCAGCGCATCGAAGAATCGGCGTAGCGCCTGCGGGTGGTCGACGTCGGGCGCTTCGTTGCCAGTCTGAGCGTAGACCTGCGCGAGTATCGATCCACCCAAACGATTGCATCCGTCTGCCAGATCGATCAGCACCAGTTCGGTCGGCTCGCTCTCGCGCTGCAACTGCGGCGTCCACACCTGGCGTACGTCGTCGCATGAAGCGAACGCCGAAACGATGAGCGACAGCGGCGCGACGACCTCGTGTTTGCCCTGTTCGTCGTGCCACGTGGTGCGCATCGACAATGAATCCTTGCCCACCGGAATCGACACACCGAGTTCGGGACACAGTTCGAGCGCGACGGCACGCACTGTGTCGAACAACGCCGCGTCTTCACCGCGATAGCCGGCCGCCGCCATCCAGTTCGCCGAGAGCTTGACGCGATTCAATTGCACCGGCGCAGCGGCCAGATTGGTCAGCGACTCGGCCAGCGCCATGCGACCCGAGGCCGCCGGGTTGATCACCGCGAGCGGCGCACGCTCGCCCATTGCGAACGCTTCGCCTTCGTAGCCGGTGAAGCCGAACAATGTTGCCGCGCAGTCCGCCACGGGTACCTGCCACGGCCCGACCATCGGATCGCGTGCGCACAAGCCACCGACGGTGCGGTCGCCGATCGTGATCAGGAACGACTTGCTGGCAACCGTCGGCGCCCGCAGCACACGCAGACACGCCTCCTCCAGGTCGATCGCGTCGAGATCAATAGGCGACAAGTCGGGCTTCACCCTGGTCACGTCGCGCAGCATGCGCGGCGGCTTACCAAGCAGCAC
>CADECO010000147.1:0-12612 GCA_902825905.1 uncultured beta proteobacterium | reverse complement strand
CCAACTGTCGCCGCTCCCCTCGCGCTCGCTGATTTCCACTGCCCCGCTCCGACCATCCCGCACCGCCCATGGCTTAAATCCAACGCCGATTGTCGCTGCGACATCTACGGGAGCTGGTCGGGGAAGTGCTCGGCCGCCACGGATTCGCCCTCATCGTTGCGCTGCTTGGCGCGCTGCTGTTCCCGGTGCTGCGCTTGCGCCTGGATGCTGAAGTGGCCTTCGCGGTTGTGGTCGGCTTGGTCCTGCTTCAAGCGCTCGCGCAGCTTGGCGTGCGCCTGCTCTGGCATCGGTTGGAGCGGGACGAGCGCAACGATCAGCGCCGGCGGGTCGATGATTTGATCGCCCGCTCGCGTCTGTCAGAGCTCGACATTCGCAAGGTCGATCTTCGATCGAGTACGTTGTCACGGGAGTTGGACGTCGATATCGACGTTGTCGATGACGCGCTCGCCGGCATGACCGCGATCCTCGCAGGACTCGCGCGGGTCGATGGTGAAACCCCCGCCAGCGTCGTGTCCTGGGACTTTCCGTTCCCCGCGCCGGAGAGCAAAGTGCGTGAGGCGGCGATCGCATCGATCATGTTCGCGACCGGCCTTGGCCGCCGCAATGCCCAGGCGCTGCTCGACGCGGTCGCGCTGCACGTTCGCGGCGAACTCACGTCGGCGAAAGCGAGGGGCGAGCGCAGCCTCGAAGTGTTCCCGCTCGGCCTGTACCAGGCGCTCGACGAGGCGCTGCCGACATTCGCGCCGCAGCCGGTGCTTCTGGCGAAGCTGTACCCGGACCTTGGCTACGTGTTGGGCTTTCTCTATCCCCAGCTCGACCGCGAGAGGGCGCCGGCATGAGCGCCGCATTCGCGATTGCGCACGTCTCTGATTTCCACTTCGGGCGAATGTTCCGCGCCACGAAGACGCGCTACTGGCGCAAGCGCCTCGGCGTCTCCGAGCACTCCTTCGCACTGGCGGTCGGCATGAGCAACGCGCTTGGCGCCCTGAACGCCGAGTTCGATGGCAATGTGCTCGTGGCGATCACTGGCGATCAGACGACCTCGGCGAACCCCGCGGCGTTCGAGGTCGTGGCGAACTACATCAACCGCGAGATCATGATTTCCGCCGACACCGCAACCGGGCTCAACCTCCGTGGGCAGGGCTGCGTCGTGCCGGGCAATCACGACATGTTCATGCGCAGCCTGTTGACGACGCAGGACCGCTCGCGTGTATACGGCGAGTACTTGCCGACCGTATTTCCGGCGGTAGGCTTCTGGCCATCGCCTCTGGGCTGCGTGACGGTCTTCAGCCTCGATTCGAACCGTTTGGCCGGACTCAACTTTCTCAACTCGAAGAATCTGATGCGGATGGGCGAAGTCGGTGAGCAGCAGCGGGGCGTGCTATCGGCGATGCGAGGCACACTGCGCGCGCGCACGCGGCCCGATCTACCCGCCAATTACGATTACGAGAAGAGCTTCAAGGTCGTGCTGCTGCACCACCATCTCGCGCGCAAGGACGGGAGGGTTGCCCTCTCGCAACTGCGCGACGCGACGCAGGTGATCCAGCTATTCGAGCAGATGGGGATCGACCTGGTGCTGTGCGGCCACGAGCACGAACCCTATGAAGTCGCGGGGCTCGGCAGGTTCGCCTTCTCGTGCGCGGGCAGCGCAACGAAGGAGGACGAGCGCGCCAACAGCTTCAAGGTGTATCGGTTCGAGGCATTCGACCGGATCTACATGGACCTGTACTTGGCCTCGACGGTCGGCGGAATCTACACGTTCCTCAAGCAGCCGGAAGTCCGCCTCATTTGATCTTCCCGGACCGGGGTGTCGGACCGGGTCCTCGAGCTGAGTGTGCAGCGCTTGTGGAGGTGAGGGAGCAGTAGCGGGAAGCGTGAGATGTGACGAGCGAAGAGTTGTATGCCCTTAACGCAAAGGAGCGAACCATGGCCAAGAGAAACGCAACCGAAGGGGTCTATCGCGTCATCGATGTAATCGGTACCAGTGCCGTTTCCTGGGAGGACGCTGCCAAGAAGGCGGTGGAAATGGCCTCGAAGAGCCTGCGTGATCTGCGCGTGGCCGAAGTCGCGCAGATGGACATGAAAGTTGAAGACGGCAAGGTGGTAGCGTTTCGCACGCGGATGCAACTCTCCTTCAAATACGAGAGCTAACGCCTCACGGCGACGAAGGTCGCGCCGAGCGTGTCTCGGTGCGCCCTTCAGGTCAGTTTCTTTCCGCGCGTCCCTCGAGTTTGAAAGTCAACCCGCCATCGCGGAAGCTGCGAGCGGCTCCTGGGTGCGACCTGAAACAGCGGGACATCGGCCCTGGGATATCGTCTACACAACGTAGCGCAAGCGCGCTAGGCAATCGAAGATGACGACGCGGCCGCCATCCGCGTAGAGTGTGGAGCGCATCGAAAACCTGACCGACAGGCGGGTTCACGTCACTCGCAAAAGGAGCACAGGATGAGCGAAGAGATCGTTCGCGGTCATGCAGTCGTGGTGCGCTTCCACGGCGAGCGCTGTATTCACTCGCGCCACTGCGTGCTCGACCGTCCGGATGTATTTGTTCCCAACGCGCAAGGCGCGTGGATTCATCCGGACCGCGCCACGCCTGCCGCGGGATTTGCCGCGAGCGGGGAGGTGAACGCAACGGCATCGGAACCGCTCGCGCAGCGCGACGGTGCCCTCAACATCGACCCGATTGTCGACGGGCCTTTGCACGTTACCGGCAATCTCGAGGTCTTGACCGGTACGGGCAAGACGGTTAATCGCGTCAACGAGTGCTGGCTTTGCCGTTGTGGGCACTCGAAGAATAGACCGTACTGTGACGGTAGCCATCGCGCCGCGGGTTTTCGGAGCGAGGCGTGAAGCGTAGTCGGGAACGAGCGACGGATTCACGTCGTGAGGGTCTGGTCTGCATTCAGCTTAGCGGTGGGACGGCTTCCCGTGCAGCGCGACAAGCTTCTGCGGCGTGCCATCAAAGATATAGTTGCCGCCGCGTGCGATCCGGGGCCCGCGCGATGTTCTGATGATGCATGCCGACAGTCGGTGGTCCCGATGTTTCAGCCGCCGCCGAACCTGTAGTTCGCCACGGTGATGCCTCAGAAGAACGTCTGCACGTTGTACACGCGTGTCGCTCTCGGGCTGTGAGGCCTGGCGAGGGTTTCAAGATCTGGGTCTTCGGTGACAAGAGCTCTTGCTGCGTCTCCCGCCCTTGGGGATCACGGTGATTCCTTTGAATCAGGTGGCATCGACGCTTTGCAGTCTTGGGTGCACCCGGCCTCGGCGTCGGAACCATGCGGCGATCGCAAGGGCCATTGCCGCGACTGCGGCAACCATCGCCGCGCGAGCCAGCACAATGTTCAGCAGCGCCGATGCAGCGTTCTCGAATATCGAGCTCTTCAACGTGCCATCAGAGGTCGAGTGGCCACTGTTGCCACGTATCATGTCCGCCCGCGATGGAGGAGTAACAATGACGGATGTCCAAACGCGAAACAAAGAGAACACCATGGCGTTCTACGACCTGATGTTCAATCAGTGCCGCCCCCGAGAAGCCGTCGAGCGCTACGTCGGCAGTACTTATATTCAACACAATCCAGATGTCGCCGACGGGGCGCAAGCATTCATCGACTACTTCGAGCGCATGGCGAAGGAGTATCCGGGCAAGCGCGTGCAGTTCAAGCGTGCCATCGCCGAGGGCGACTACGTGGTGCTGCATTGTCACCAGGAGTGGCCCGGCGATCGGGACAATAGTTGGGCAGGCATCGATATCTTTCGTCTCGACCAAAACGGCAAGATCGTCGAGCACTGGGACGTGCTGCAGCTCGTGCCTGAGAGATCGGCCAATGGCAACGGCATGTTCTGACGGGCAAGCGCGATGATGATGATTGGGCGTTCACCACGTTGTGAGATCGCCCTATTCAAAGCCGCGACATGACTATGGAGACATCATGACCTCCACAAACCCTGAGCTTGTCGGCTATGCGGCGCTGCTGCTGCGGGTGGCGCTCGCGCTGATGTTTTTCGCGCACGTGTGGTTGAAGATTGTCGTATTCACGCCTGCCGGTGCAGCGAAGTACTTCGAGTCGCTAGGCGTGCCCGGCTTCCTTGCCTATTTCACGATGGCGGCCGAGATCGGCGGTGGGATTCTGCTGTTGCTCGGCATCGAAACGCGCTGGGTGGCGCTTCTTCTCATCCCGCTGATCGTCGGAACCATTGTGCTCGTTCATGGCAAGAACGGCTGGCTGTTCACGAATAAGGACGGCGGCTGGGAATACCCAGCGTTTTGGATCGTAGGCCTCATCGTGCTTGCGCTGCTCGGAGACGGCGTCGCAGCATTGGGACCGGTGTTCACTCGCACATAATGCGGCGGGTCTTGTTTAATGCCTCTCCCAGATTCTGAGTGGGTGAGACAGCGGGCGCACTCCGACGCCATCGCTGAGAAATGAACGAGACCATTCTCCACGCCGTGCAGCTATCAGTCGCCCCGGTGTTCATGCTCGCAGCGGTAGCCAGCTTGATCGGCACCGTCGCATCACGGTTGGCACGAATCATTGATCGCGCACGGCAGATTGAGGAGCGGCTCGAGGCGGCATCCGCGAATAGACCGAAGCACGCCCGCTGGGAGCTGCGCCGCCTACATATCCGTGGCCCGCTCTGCAATGCATCAGTTGCGCTGCTGGTTATCTGCGGCAGGGCGATCGGTGCGACCGTGATGGCGCTATTCTTTGGCGAGACCGCTTTCCCGCGTACTGAGCGTTTCGTGCCGGCTATCTTTCTCGGCGCGGTGGGGGCCTTTGTAGTGGCGCTCCTGCTGTTTCTTGCGGAGACACTGCTCGCTACCCATACCTTGCGCTTTAAGGACTTCGCCGAAACCGCGGGCGTGTAGTCTGATGAGATCTGCACGGATTGCGAGTGAGGCTTCTCGATCGGAACCCGTTACCTCATAGTAAACAATCGGGACGCCCCACTGCTCGTCGGGCCAGCGGCGCTGGCACTCATTGCAAAGTCATCGGCGGCAGGTCGAACAGCAGCACTTCGGCTCCAGTTCCTTGTTCGAGGGTGACCTTCGATTCATCCTCCAGCATCAGCGCATCGCCGGTGACCAGCCTGTGACCGTTGACGGTCAACTCGCCGCGGACCAGGTGCACGTAGCCAAGCCGTCGGGGCGCGAGCGTGTACTCAACACGCTCGCGGCCATCGAACAGGCCGGCATGTATCAGCGCGTCCTGGTGGATCGTCACCGACCCGCCGCGACCGTCCGGACTCACGACCAGTCGCAACCTGCCGCGCTTGTCGGTCTGTGAAAACGCTTTCTGCTCATACGACGGCGTGACCCCGGTCTTCGACGGAGCGATCCAGATCTGCAGAAAATGCGTGGTTCCGGTTTTGTCGTGGTTGAACTCCGAGTGCACGACGCCGGTTCCGGCGCTCATGCGCTGCACCTCGCCGGGCACGATGCTGGCGCTGTTGCCCATGGAGTCTTCATGGGCGAGCACGCCGTTCAGGACATAACTGATGATTTCCATGTCACGGTGGCCATGTTTGCCGAAGCCGCCGCCGGCGCCCACGCGGTCTTCGTTGATGACCCGCAGCGCACCCCAATGCACGTGTTTCGGATCGAAGTAGTTGGCGAAGGAAAAACTGTGCCAGGAGTCGAGCCAACCATGGTTGGCATGACCCCGCTCGTTGCTGCGGCGTAGAGTGATCATCAGAGGGCTCCTATGCAAGTATTCAATACACGTCCGTGACGCCGACCGCACCTCGAGCGACCGTCGATTACCCAAGAATCGCTGGCGGTCGAATCGCGATAAACAGGGACTCCATCGATTCGTATTGAGGCATCGTTCGCTCCATGTTCTCTAGAAGTCAACCAGCCACCGCAGCGCTTGCGGCTGGTTCGTGCGACGCCAGGCCCTCGAGCGCCACGCCGAACACGTACGACTCCATCGAAAGCACGCCATGCAGGATGCCCCCTTCCAACACCGTGACCGGAGTCGCGCGCTTGGCTGCGCCCGCGGCGACCACCAACGGCAAGAAGTGCTCTGCGGTCGGATGGGCGCGCTGCGCATGGGGAGCGAGCGTGAGCGCGTGGCGCAATCGATCGTGATCGCCGGAGCGTACCGCCGCGCGAATCCAAGCCTCGAACTCCGCGGCGTACGCTTGCGCCCGCGGCTGCCCGAACTGCACTTCATAGAGGTTGTGCGTGAGGCTGCCCGAGCCGACGATTAGCACCCCTTCCTCTACAAGCGGCGCCAACGCGGCCCCGAAAGCGAAGGCGGACTGGCCATCGAGCCGCGCCGGCATCGCGACCTGAAACACCGCGACATCGGCATTGGGATACAGATGCGTGAGCGGCACCCACGCGCCGTGATCCAGTCCGCGACGGTCATCGGGCGTTGCGCGCCAGCCGGCTGCCGCGAGCACTTCGATCGCGCGTTGGGCGAGCTCGGGATGTCCCGGCGCCGGATAGGTCATGCGATAGAGTCGTTCGTCGAAACCACCGAAATCGTAGATCGTGCGTGGCGCCACGCTAGCTGCCACGCGCGCGTCGGTGGCGATCCAGTGTGCCGAAACCACGAGCACGGCACGTGGCCGCGGCAGCGCTTCGCCGACCGCGCGCAGTTGTGCTCCCGCCAGGCCGGGCTCGAGCGCGAAGGTTGGCGCGCCGTGTGAAACGAATAGGCTAGGCAACGTATTCATGACACTGATTCCTTTACTGTGCAATCGCGGGCTCGATTCAACCGCGATCGGCGGTGGTTGATGTGATCGAATGGCGGGCGACCCAGGTTGGCGACCTGTGTCACGAACTCAGTGTCACCCGCGGGACTCTGTACCAGTCCATCGCGCCGACGGGCGAGCGAAGCCCCAAACGGGCTAAGTTGCTCGACTGCGTCTGACCGTCAGCGTCCCCAGAATGCGTCTTCCTGTGCTTGATCGCCGGAGAACAGCCGGACCTCAGCGATCTTGCTGCCTTCAATACGGAGGAGGTCTACGCCGGGTTGCTTGAGCTTGTTGCCGTTTGCCTCGCCAGCAAACTCGAGCGTAATGGCCACCCAATCACCATTGGCCATATAGTGGTCAGCGCGAGTGATCGCGAACGTCCCCTTGGACACTTCCATCATCTTGCCTAGCATGGGGCCGACGCTGGCCAAACCCCGGTGCGTGCCAGAGAACTGGTTGTTGCCCGGCTGGTGCCAAACCACATCAGGCGAAATGATGCTGCCCAAGGTGGCCTGGTCGCCGGTTTGAACGGCCTTGATGTATGCCTTGGCGATATCGAGATTGTTCATGTTGCGCTCCAGGTCTGTGCGATCGAGGGTGGGATGCGGCGTGACGCCGCGCCAATCAGCGTGCCTCACGCTCGAGCGCATAGCGTCCCGAGCCGCTTGCCAAGATCGAGAGCAGGCCGCCGATGATGGCGATGTTCTTCATGAAGTGAATCTGCTGATTGAGCATCTGATCGGCCGGTACGCCCCAGTAAGCGTGGAAGACCAGCGTTGCCACGCCGGTAAAGCCGATGAGCGCGACCGCAGCCCAACGTGCCTTCCAGCCCAGCAACAGCATCAGCCCCCCGGCCAACTCGACCAGCGCGGCAGGCCAGATAAGCCATTCCGCTGCGGGCATGCCGAACGCTTTCATGTAACCGATGTTGGGCTCCAGGTACGCGAGCTTGGTGTAGCCCGACCAGATGAAAATCAGCGCTAAGCCGACTCGCGCAGCGGCAGTGGCCCAGTCGCTCAAAGAGGTCGATTGCGGGTCGGACAGCGCCCGCGAGGTAAGTAGGGTGGTCGTCATGGCAGTTCCTTCGCATGGGTTGAACATTGCGGCGTGGGCCGCATCCAAGGCCCCACTGTAGGCCTCGCCCCGCGCGCGAAACAGCCGGCGCCGCGCAAGGTATCGTTACGCTAGCCGCAATAATCAAGGGGTACGACATGGATGTCGCTTACGCCATGAAGGTGTTGGTGAAGGTGGTCGAGGCCGGCAGCTTTGCGCGCGCGGCCGAGGCGCTCGACACCTCGAATGCCGCAGTCACGCGACAGATCGCGGCGCTCGAGGAGCACTTGGGCGCGCGCCTGCTCAACCGCACTACGCGCAGGCTCTCGCTCACCGACGCCGGTGGTGCGTTCTACGAGCGCAGCCTAGGCATTCTCGAGGAGATCGCTGAAGCTGAAGCACTGACCAGCCAAAAAGCGATGCAGCCGGTCGGCCTGCTGAAGATCACCGCGCCGCTGTCGTTCGGGGTCATTCAACTCGCACGCATGCTGCCGGGTTTTCATGCGCGGCATCCGCAGCTACAACTCGATGTCGATCTCACCGACCGAATGATCGATCTGGCCAATGAAGGTATCGACGTCGCGTTGCGCATCGCGCAGGAGCTGCGCGGTACGCTGATCGCGCGGCGCATCGCGCCGGTGAGTATGGTGGTGTGCGCCTCGCCGGTGTACTTGAAGCGCCGCGGCGTACCGACCCACCCCGGGCAGCTTGCCGAACACGAAACGTTCAGCTTCAGCTATCTGGATTCTGGTGACGAGTGGTCCTTCCTTGACGCTCAGGGCAAGCTCTCGCGGGTGCGCGTGCAGCCTTGTGTTCGCGCCACCAATGGCGATCTCTTGAGCGAGCTCGCCGCCGCGGGCGGGGGCATCGTGATGCAGCCGAGCTTCATCGTCGGCACGCACCTCGCGCGCGGCACGCTCGTGCCGATACTGACCGACTACCGAGCGCCCGTGCACTGGCTGTTTGCGGCGTACTTGAACCGGCGGCACTTGCCGATCAAGGTGCGCGCGTTTATCGACTACCTCGTCGAGACGGTCGGCGATACGCCGCGCTGGGAACAGTGGCAGGGTGCCGCCTCGCGACCGCGCCGACCCGCGCCGGTTGCGCGCCGGCGATCAGGGTGACCGTAGCGTCGACGACGTAGTCGCTCACCATGCCAACCGGCGCGCTCAGAATAAGGGCAACTTGTCTGCAGCGAGTCTCGCCGCATTGGCTCCCTCCATCTCTGGCCGCGTCGCGCACCGACCACGGCCTGCCGTGCGCCAGTCGCAGCGCGTGGTATCAGCGCCCGGTCCGATGCGGCGGATCGTTGAGGATGAGCAGCGTGTTCATGACGGTTTCGCCTCGATTGGTTTGGCGCCCTCGGGTCGCCGATTGATCGCATAGCCGCCAGGCGTCTCACGCAGAGGTTGCAGCAGCAACTGGTCCAGACGCAGATCGCGCGGCGTGCGAAATGCATCCACGCCGATCGTCATCGCCGCGTGACCCGTTGCCGGCTGCGCCCGATAGGTGCCGAACAGTCGGTCCCACCACGGCAGATTGAAGCCGAAGTTGCTGGACGACTCGTTGTAGCGGACGGAGTGATGCACGCGATGCATGTCCGGGGTGACGACGAAACGGCGCACCCACGCATCGATCCGCGCCGGCAGACGCGCATTGGCGTGATTGAACATCGCGGTGGCGTTGAGCAGGATCTCGAACAGCAGCACCGCGACGGCGGGCGCGCCGATCGCGGCGACCGCTGCACTCTTGACTACCGTCGAGAGCAGGATTTCGATCGGATGGAACCGCGTGCCGGTGGTTACGTCGAATTCGACGTCGGCGTGATGGACCCGGTGCAGCCGCCACAGCGTCGGCAGCGCGTGGAACATGACGTGCTGCAGGTAGATCACCAAGTCGAGGAGAACGATCGCGAGCACGATCGCGATCCACGTAGGCAGATCCAGCGCGTTGAGCAGGCCCCAGCCTCTTGCCTGCGCGGCGAGGGCCACCGCGATGGCGGCACCGGGAACCACCACCCGCAGAACAACCACGTCGAGCAGAAGCAAGCCTAAGTTGTTCGGCCAGCGCAACCGACGTGCGAATGCCTGCCGGCGTCGCGGCGCGGCGAGTTCCCACACCGCTACCGCTGCGAACACGCCGAGAAATGTGCCTAGTCGCAGCAGTGGTTCGATGGCCTGGATCGAGTCGGTTGTCATTGCCCTTCGTCCTGGCGCGCCGGTAGACTGGCGGCGACATTAATATCAAATATTCAAATAATCGATTGAATACTATTTCAGAGCCTCCATGTCAACGGCGAATGTCAAGCGCGAGCTGTTCGAGCAGCTCGCACGCATCGGCAACGCGCTTTCGAGCGCCGCGCGGCTGGAATTACTCGAACTCCTGGCGCAAGGGGAGCGCAGCGTCGATCAGCTCGCCCGGCTGACCGCGCTCTCGGTGGCCAATACCTCGCAGCACCTGCAGAGGCTGAGGCAAGCGGGCTTGATCACCGCACGCAAGGATGGGCAGTACGTCTTCTACCGGCTGGCGGGCGACGAGGTCGTGCGACTCATGACCGCGCTCGGGGCCGTGGGTGAGACCCACTTGGCCGAGGTAGATCGGATCGTGCGCATGTATCTGGCCGCGCGGGACGAACTGGAGCCGGTGCCAGCCGCCGAGTTGCTGGCGCGCGCCCGCAAGGGTCTTGTGACGGTACTCGACGTGCGTCCACCGGAGGAGTTCGCTGCAGGGCACGTTCCGGGCGCCATCAACATTCCGGTGCAGGATTTGGCGCGTCGCCTGGGCGAGTTGCCCAAGCGCAAGCAGGTCGTCGCGTACTGCCGCGGGCCCTACTGCCTGATGTCGTACGACGCGGTCGAACTCCTACGACGCAAAGGGCTGCAGGCGCGTCGCCTCGAGGCCGGGCTGCCGGAGTGGCGGCTGCACGGATTGCCCATCGAAATCGGCTGATATACGTCTGAACAGGCGCGCAGCCCGCCCAGCTTGGTCGAACCGACCGGCGTGAGACGATTCGTCTGCCATGCGTAACGTGCTTACTCAACCCGGCATCGCGCAGGCGCTAGTGGCCGCCGTGCTGTTCGGCGCGAGCACGCCGATCGCAAAGTCGCTGCTAGGAGTCGCATCGCCGCTGATGCTTGCCGGACTGCTCTATCTGGGCAGCGGACTCGGCTTGTTCGCATGGCGTGCATGGCGCAGCCGGGTCTCGGCACCGACATCCGCTGCGCGATTGACATCGGCCGATCTGCCTTGGCTGGCCGGGGCGGTTCTGACTGGGGGCGTGATCGGACCTGCGCTGCTCATGTGGGGATTGAGCACCGTCAACGGTGCCACTGCGTCGCTGCTGCTCAACCTCGAGGCCGTCCTCACCGCACTGATCGCTTGGTTCGTGTTCCGCGAGAATTTCGATGCGCGCATCGCGCTCGGCATGGTGCTGATCGTCCTCGCCGGTGTGCTGTTGTCGTGGGAAGGCGGCGGGGACATGGCGTTGACGACGGGTGCGCTGGCGGTGGTTGGTGCATGCCTGTGCTGGGCGATCGACAATAATCTCACGCGCAACGTGGCCGCCGGTGACGCATTGCAGATCGCAGCGATTAAGGGTTTGGTCGCCGGCGCAACCAATCTCGCGCTCGGCACGTTCCTCGGTGGCATGCTGCCCGGCGCTCTTCACATGGCGAGGGCGATGGTCCTGGGGTTGCTCGGCTATGGTGCGAGTCTGGTGCTGTTCATCGTCGCGCTGCGGCATCTGGGCACCGCCCGCACCGGCGCGTACTTTTCAGTGGCGCCGTTCGCCGGCGCTCTGGTCGCGATGCTGGTGTTCGGTGAGCGGCCCGGGCCCTGGTTCTGGACTGCGGCCGGATTGATGGCGATGGGCGTGTGGCTGCACGTGACCGAACGGCATGCGCATGAACACACGCATGAGCCGATGCGTCACACCCACCGCCATGTGCACGATGAGCACCACCAGCATGCGCACGCCGAAGGCGAAACCGGCGTGGAGCCACACACCCACGAACACGTGCACGCGCCAATCACGCACGCGCATCCGCACTTTCCCGATCTGCACCATCGGCATCGGCACTAGCGGGGCGAAGGAGTGGCTGCGCGGGCAATCTGAGCCGATCCACTGCGCGACCGCGGGCACAGTGCCCTCGGAAATCATTTCGAGGATCAATGATCGATGAGGGAGAGGCAGACCCGGCCAAAGGCCGACACGTCGTTGCCAGGGATGCGCTGCGATCAGGGTTGGCTGTGGCGCGAAAACAACCACGCGACCAGCGATAGCGCCACACCGAAGGTGAATACAATAGTGCCGGTGAGCAAGTCACTACCGAGCGACCAGACGACGGGGCCAGCCACGACCATAGCCGCGCCGAGCAACTGCACCACCTTCATCGTCGTGAAGTCCGACGGGGTACCGGAGAATTGGGATCCGCTCAGTTTGAGATCCAGTCGGACGATCTTGCACCCGCAATGGGGACAGAGTGGCACGCGGTCTGATACTCGCTTGTTGCACACGGGGCAATCGAATGCCATCAAGCTCCTCCGCGCTCTTCTTGTGACACGCACAAATAGTCTACGGCTGTCACCTGGCAGCCGCGTGACCACTTGCCATGTCCGCGCGCGTCGCTGACGGGTGGGCGGGGCCACGCACCGCCGACTCGGACCTTGCGCCCTACCACAGCGTGGCTCGGGTACGGAACGACCTTCGATGGTCTCCCTCCATCCGGCCGATCTGTTCTTGATTCGCGGCCAGCGCCTACCACCCCGTGGCGCTGCAGCGATCGACTTGAGCGCCCTCAAGAGAATCAACGCGCAAGTGTCGTATAAGATGAGGTCACTTCGCGACGTACCGAT
>CADECO010000146.1:4633-12634 GCA_902825905.1 uncultured beta proteobacterium | reverse complement strand
GTCATGGAGACTCCGATGCAGTTATGCGGCCGAGGGCGTCGCGACCGCGGAAGGTTCGGCGCGCGTGGCGGATCGTTGCTGTCGTCCCGCTGATTGCCACACCACCATGCGCCGCTCGATCGCGCGAGTGAGCATGTTGTACGCAACCGACAGCACCAGGATCGCCAGGATTCCGGCGAACACGCGCGGACTATCGAGAATGGTTCGGTTTAGTGTGACGAGATAACCGATGCCGGCCGAAGCGGTGAGCATCTCGGCGACGACCACACCGATGATCGCCAGCGCGCCGCCGATCCGCAGACCGGTAAAGACCGTCGGCAATGACGCCGGGATGATCACGCGCACGATCTGCTGCGTGAGCGTCGCGCCCATGCTGCGCGCTGCGAGAATGAACTGCGGATCGATCGTGCGGATGCCCGCCGCGGTCGACAGCATGACCGGAAAGAATCCGTAGATTCCGGCGAAGATGATCTTCGATTCCGAGCCCACGCCGAACCACGCGGTGAACACCGGATACAGGATCACGATCGGCACCGCGTAAAGACTGGAGAAGACCGGCAACAGCAGGTTGCGCAACGTCGCCAGCCCGCCGACCAGTGCGCCGGCGACGATCCCCAGGCCGCAGGCGATCAGCATGGCGAGCGCAACCTCGTAGAACGTCACCAGCAGCGCGGCGAAGTAGATGTGCCGGTCGATGTAGAGGACTTTCAGCGTCTTCGACAACGCGGGCAGAAACAACTCGGGCAACAGCCCCGTGGTCGGCACGAACTCCCACAAGGCGAGCACTGCGACCAAGATGCTCCAGCGAACGAAACCGGGCGATGGGCGGCGCATGGCTGGTCTCACGCCGACGCGCGGATCTTCTGCCAGATGCGTTCGCGCAACCGGCCGAACACGTCGGTGGCCATCATTTCGTAGCTGCGTGGCCGAGGCAGATCGATCGAAACGCGATCGATGATCCTTCCCGGGCGGGCGGACATCACCAGCACCTCATCGGCCAGATACACCGCCTCGGTCAGACTGTGAGTGATGAACACCACGGTCTTGCGCGTGGTCGACCAGATGCGCAGCAGCTCATGGCCCATCGTCATGCGTGTCTGCTCGTCGAGCGCCGCGAATGGTTCGTCCATCAACAGCACCGGCGGGTCCTGCACCAACCCGCGCGCGATCGACACGCGCTGCTTCATGCCGCCCGAGAGCTCGTGCGGATAGCGATCGCCGAATCCTTCCAGACCCACCAGCGACAGCATCGCGTTGGAGCGACGCCTGCGCTCCTCGCGCGGCATGCCGCGCAGGCTCAACGGAAATTCGATGTTGTCGAAGGTCGTCAACCAGGGGAACAGGCTCGCCTCCTGGAAGATGACGCCGACGCGCTGCGGATCGGGGTCGGGAATCGGTCGGCCATGGCACAGGATCGTGCCCATGCTCTGGTGGCGCAAGCCGGCCATCATCATCAGCAGCGAGGTCTTGCCGCAGCCGCTCGGACCGACGATCACGATGAAGCGGCCCGCCTCGACCGACAGCGATATGTCCTGCAACGCGGGTACTCCGCCCTCGGCGCCGGGATAGACATGACTGAGGCGATCGACCTCGATGGCTGTTGCGCCCGTGTGGCTGGCACCGGCCGTCATGTTCGCCACTTGCTGCATCGCTCCTCCAGTGCGCGCACCGCTTCATTGAACAGGATGGCCACGACCGAGAGCAGGATCACCCCGGCAAACAGTTGCGGCAACTGAAAGTTCTCGCCCCAATTGGAGATCAGGTGGCCGATACCCGTTCGCGAGGCGTACATCTCCGCGATCATCACGCCGGTGAAGTTGAAGATCATCGAGATGCGCACGGTCTCGAGCAGCACCGGCAACATGCTGGGCACGTAGACGCGGCGCAGGATCTGCATCTGCGTCGCCCCGCAGGAGCGGGCCACCATGATGTGTTCGGCGCGCACCGACTCCACCGCCGCGGTCGCGCTCATCAGCACCACGAACGCGGTCGTGAACGCCGCGTAGGCCACCTTCTGCTGAAAGCCGATGCCGAAGATCAGAATGAACATCGGCAGGAAGATCGACTTCGGGATGCTGAACACGTAGAACAGCATCGGCTTGAAGATCTCGCCGAGATACTCGTTCTCGGCAATGACGATACCCGCGGCTGCCCCGAGCGGCACGGCGACGATGAACGCCACGATCACTTCAGCCGCGGTGACGCCCACCGCCTCGTGCACCGCCGGCCGGCCCAGCAAGTCAACGAGTACAGCCAGCACGTTGGAAAGCGGCGGCAACAGCAGCGGATTGATAATGCCCAGGCGCGGCAGCACTTCCCACAAGCCCAGCACGAGGGCGAGCAGGACCAGCCTGATGATCACGATCTGCGGCCGGGTGAGCCCGGGTGCGGCCGCGGCGCCTTCGCTCATTTCTTCGTCGGCACCGGCTTGAAGTCAGTGAGGAAGATGTCTTTCGCCGGCGCGAGGTCCTTCATGCCGATCAGCCGCGCCATGTCGAGCGCGCGCTCCATCCACTCGAGTCGGATCTCTCCATTCGCCGAGAGCTTCTTGATGTTGCCGTCGAGTTCGCGCGCGGCGATCGCCTCGGGGATCTCGTCGATCTCGGCGACGAGCTTCACCGCAGCGGCACGGTTGGCGTCGTCGCTCAGGAACGCCACGCCGCCGTAGATCGCATTGAGCGCGCGCTGCAGCACCTTGGGACGCTCCTTGATGATCTTGTCGGTGGCGATCCAGCTGCCGGTCGAGTGCTCAGGAACCGCCGCGCCGTAGTCGATCAGCGGCCGCGCGACCTTCTCGTCGATGACCTTGTAGGTGAGCGGCGAGTAGAGCACCGTCGCGTCGATGTTGCCGGTCAGCAGATTCGGCACGAGTCCACCACCGCCAAGCGGCACGCGCGTGAAGTTGATCTTGTGCTCGGCCAACGTCCATAGCGCCAGGATGTCGGTACCGGAACCGGCCGAGGTGATCCCCACCTTCTTGCCGGCCAGTTCGGCGACCTTGGTGATCTTGGAATCGTTCTTTACCACCAGGTACCAGCCGTAGTAGCCGTTGGCGCCGTTGGCGACGCAGCGCACGTTGACGCCCTTTTTCAGGCCCGCGGCAACGCTCGACGATGAATTGAGCACGAGATCGGCGGCGCCGGCTGCGATCGCCTCGAACCCTTCGGCGCCGCTCCGATAGATTGTCATCTCCGCCTTGATGCCCTCCTTCTCGAACAGCTTCTGGCGGATCGCGGTTTCGACCACGATCGTCGGCCAGTACGTTTTGGTGGGCACGCCGATGCGGATGACGTCTGAACCTTGCGCCAGCGCCATGCGTGGCAGCAACAGCGACGTCGCACCACCCACGACGATCGAACGGCGCACGTGGTCGAGTCGATCGTCGGAGCGTGCGTGCGTCGGGGCCGTCGGGTCGGATCCCGGCGTGCAGTCGTGTTGGTCGTCCATCGTGGTCTCCTCCATGAGTATTCGTGGCGATGCGGATCGCATGATCAGGCTGCTCCGATCGGGTCGACCGGAATGTAGGCTTGGTTCATCGAGCGGTCAAATTCGCCTGGACTCCGGCAGCGGGCGACAGCCCCGGTCCTCCAAATCCTTGCCCGAACGTTGTCGACCTGCCAGCATCGCTGGCGCCCGCATCCGCGGCCAGTATTCTCGATTCGAGGAGAGAGAATGATTCGCACCGCAAGCCTCATCGGCGCAATGGGTGTGCTCGCCAGTTTGTGCACCCCCGCGCTGGCTCAAGAAGTCAAACTGCGCGCCGCCACGTTCGTGCCGGCCAACACCGCCTTCGGCGCGCCGTTCAAGCGCTGGGTGGATGAACTGAACCGGCGCGGCAAGGGGATCATGCAGGTCGACGTCGTCGGCCCCGAAGCGGTGCCCACCGCCGAGCAGCCCAATGCGGTCAAGACCGGCGTGATCGACATCCACAATGGTCCGCCCACGTTCTATCGCGGCACGCTTGTCGAAGCCGAAGCGCTCACGTTAAGCGAATTCTCAGTGCCCGAGCTGCGCAAGAACGGCGCGTGGGACATGCTCAACAAGCTGCACATGGACAAGATGAACGTGATGCTCCTCGCGGGCTTCGGCGATGGCGTGAGCTTCCACATCTACACCAACAAGCCGGTGGGCGCCTCGAAGGAGAAACCGCTCGATGGCATGGTGATGCGCTCCACCCCCAACTACAAGGCGTTCTTCGAAGGGCTCGGGGCCAAGGCCGTATCAATCGTGCCCGGCGAGGTGTTCACCGCGCTGGAGCGCAACATGGTGCAAGGCTACGGCTGGCCGCTGTGGGGCCCGAACGACATGGGCTGGCTCAAGCACACGAAGTTCCGCTACGACCCGGGCTTCTACAACGTGTCGGTCAACATCATGGTGAATCTCGACCGCTGGAAGAAGATGGACAAGCGCCAGCAGGATCTGCTCAATCAGATGGCAGCGTGGCTCGATGACGAGTGGCCGAAGTGGCGCAAGGAAGCGGAGGGTCGCGAAGAGAAGATCCAGCGCGACGCAGGTGTGCAAGTCGTGAATCTTGGCCCGCAGATCCGCAAGCAGGCGCACGATGCGTTCTGGACCGACATCGAGAAAGGCAGTCCGGCCAACGTGCAGGCGCTGCGGAAGCTCATGACACGGTAGACGCTCTCCCGCCCCCCGCCGATCGGGACGCTCTCCCGCCCCCCGCCCTCCCTCTCTCGCGCGACTAGCGTCGCTAGAGAAGGGAGGGAGCCGGGTTTGCGGCGCAGCTTGTGCGCCGGTGGGTTCACCGCTACGCGAGCCGCTCCAGCACTTCGGCGCTGGTCATCACGTCGCCGAACTGCTGGATGAACGTCTCCAGCGCGTCGCGGTGCTCTTCGTCCGACAGCGCGCCGCAGCAGTCCGAGACCATCACCACTTTGAAGTCGAGCATCATCGCGTCGCGTCCGGTCGACTCGCAGCACACGTCCGTCTTGGTTCCGGCAATGAGGATGGTGTCGATGCCCTGATTGCGCAGCACGCGCTCCAGGGTCGAGCTGCCGTTCGCAAGCGCGCTGTAGCGGTTCTTGATGATCGTCACATCACCGGGCGCGGTTTCCAGCTCCTGCCACACCGCCTGCTTGCCCGGCGCCAGGCTCTCGATCGTGCGCTTGCGGATCTCCGGATCCTTGACGATGTAGTTGAAGAACAACTCCCAGTCGCTGCGCCCATTGCGATGGGTGTTGGCGTGCAGCACCCAGAACACCGGCACGCCCTTGGCGCGCAAGCCGCTGGCCAACCGGTTGATCGCCGGGACGATCGTGCGCGACACCGGTACTTCGGCCGGCGCGCCGGGCTGGCAGAAGGTGTTCTGCATGTCGATGACCACCAGCGCCGTGCGCGTCGGATCGAGCCGCTCGAACCAGTGCACCGCGCCGCGGCGCCGGACGACCCGATCGATGATGTGTTGGCGAATCGCGATGTTGTGCATATGCTCTGCTCCGATGTGATCGCTGATCGTTCCATGCGCTCCGACCCCACGTACCGGCAATCAGATGAATACGACGAACGACCTGAGTGAACTGGTGGGGCACGGCCGCGTGCACCGGCGTTTCTACACCGACCCGGCCGTGTTCGAACAGGAGCTCGACCGCATCTTTCGCCGCGCCTGGCTGTGGCTGGGGCACGAAAGCCAGCTGGAACATCCCGGCGACTACTTCACCACCCGCATGGGGCGCGATCGCATCATCGTCGCACGCCACACCGACGGCCGGATCTACGCATTCCACAACCGCTGCACGCATCGCGGCGCCGAGGTCTGTCCGCGCCCCAGTGGACACACGCGCTTGTTCGAATGTCCGTACCACGCCTGGACGTTCCGCACCGACGGCACGCTCGATGCGGTGCCGATCGCCTCGGGCTATGGCGCCGGGTTCGAAGCGCGGCGCACCGAACTCGGCCTGGAACGCGTGGCGCGGGTGGCGAGCTACCGTGGCTTCGTGTTCGGATCGCAGGTAGCCGATGGCCCCGATCTCGAGACCTTCCTGGGCGCTGCGGTGTGCGCGGCGTTCGACAATTTCGTCGATCGCGCACCGGATGGCCGGCTCGCGCTGGCCGGGGGCAAGACTGTGCAGCGTTATCGCGCCAATTGGAAGCTGCAGATCGAGAACTCGATCGACCTGCTGCACCCGCGCATCCTGCATCGCAACGCCGTTGAAGCCGCCGACAGCACGGCCCTGCCCGGGCGAGAACCGCCGCTCGAGTGGGACGTGGTGCGATCCAACGGCCTTAGCCTGCGCGAGTGGGACAACATGCGCATCGCCGCACTCGAGCGTGGTCACTGCTGGATGGGCGGCTTCATCACCAAATCGATCGATGACGACGCTGCAGCCGGCGCCGCATTCGTGCAAGGCGAGGAAGGCTGGCGTGCCCTGCAGGCGAACTACCGCGCGTCGCTCGAATCGAGTCGCGGCAGAGAACGAACCGCCGAGATTCTCGCGTTCAACCGCCACAACACCATCGTCTACCCGAACCTGTTCGTGAATCCGCGGCTGCAGCAGATCCGGGTGCTGCACCCGGTGGCGGTCGATCACACCGAACAGCACGGTTATGTCCTGCGTCTGGGTGGCGCGCCCGAAGGCATGTTCGAAGCGGCGGTGCGCATGCTCAACACCAACAACTCGCCCTCCTCCATCGTCACCACCGACGATCACGAGGTGTTCGAACGCATTCAGGAATCGCTCGCAAGCGGCGCCGGTGAGTGGGTCGATTGGTCACGCGGGCTCGACGCCGAAGCGCCGTTCGAAGGCGGGCAGAGCGGGGTGGGCACCAACGAGATTCCGATGCGTAATCAACATCGGGCGTGGGCGCAGTACATGCGCGGCTCACGGTGAGTACGGCCGCCAAACGCTTTGCACGCGACGCGTGCCTGGCCGTTCGCATCGCGCACCACGGCACCCCAACGCATACCACCGAGTACGCCACATGATGGCCATCCCCGACATCGAGCTTTGGTTCGCGGTGCAGCGCTTCGTGTTTCACGAGGCGCAGTTGCTCGACGAGCGACGTCTACGCGAATGGCTCGAACTGTTCACGCCCGAGGCCGAGTACTGGGTGCCCTACACCTGGGAACAGCGCAGTCCGCGCGATCACGTTTCGCTCTACTGGGAGACGGTGCCGCTGCTGCGCATGCGCATCGAGCGGCTGGAACACGAAGCCACGGCCTCGCAGCTACCGCACTCGCGCGTCAACCACCACCTGACGAATCTGACGGTCGAAGGCGATCCGACCGTTGCGCTCACGGCGCAGGCCTACCTGCTGTACGTGGAGTATCGGCGCGACGAGCAGCGCACCTTCTCAGGCCGCTGTACCTGGCAGCTACAGCCGCATGAAGGCAGCTTCCGAATCGCGCACAAGCGCGTCGATCTGCTCAATGCCGATCAGGACAGCGGGCATCTGCGCTTCTCGATTCCGTTCTGATCGGCAACCCGCGCTAGGAAGCATGCATGGAGCGGACGGGCAATGGCGGGGCGCCCCGCCTTCGCATCACCGCGACAGCCGCTGCTGCGCCAGCTCGTCGAGCGCCCGCAGCAACGTGCGTGCCTCGGCTTCATCCTGTACGCCGTAGACGCCGGCGGTGAAGGCATAAGCCAGCTTCGCCGTGCGATCGGTCCAAAAGCGCGTGCGCATCAGCAGGTTCGGACTCACTCCCGCCACCACGAAACCGGTGTCGGCCAGGATGCCCGCGCCGCCGGGCAGCTCGGTCACGTTGCGGCGCGGATTGAGCGCGATGAAGCTGATGTCGGCGGGCTGCGGTTTGCGCTCGCGCAGATAGTCGCTCGCGATCCAGTCGCTCGGAATGCGGTCGATGATGAACTGGCCGTCGCGCACGCGCAGCACGACCTGACCGAGATTGGGAATCACGTTGATCCAGATCGCCGGGACCTTGTCGATGACGAATTCGTGCTTGCGCACGTAGGCACCGACCCCGCGCCCGTCGGCAAGCTTGATCACATACTGCCCGATGTTGCCGGCGACCGGTCCACGAAT
>CADECO010000146.1:0-4533 GCA_902825905.1 uncultured beta proteobacterium | reverse complement strand
GCCACGTGCTCCATGAACAGGCGCATCGAGCGCAGGCGCTTGTCGCGCGTCGCCCAGCCCTTGCCGGTCACCATGAGCAGCGTGCCGAAGCCGCCCGACTCGTCGTAGATCCTGCGCATGCGCTCGGCGATCTCGTCGGGCTCGCCGACGTTGTACACGCCGCCCTCCACCAGCTCATCGAACGTGACGGTCTCGGGCGAGTACGGCAGCCCGAACAATTTGATCAACACGCGCAGCAGTCCGCGTTTGCGCTGGAACTCCATTTCGTAGTCGACGGCCTCGCGCATGTCGGCCATCGCCTGCTTCCTGGAGTTGGCCAGATAGATGAAGCGTGCGTTGGTGACGTGGCGCAGCGGCGTCGCATGACCTGCGGCGAGCGCGGCGCGCAGGTACTTGTCGGTCTTGTTCTTGAGCACCGCCGGTGCCTCGTGCGCCGAAATCAGCGTCCAGCCGCGTCGCGCCGCCAGCTCGATCGTGGCGTCCGTTTCGGTGGCGGTGGCCATCGGCATCGGCCGCGACATCGGCTTGGGCGTGGCGATGATGTTCTTCGCTTTCCAGTGCCGGCCGTTCCAGTCGAACGGCTCGTCGGTGCTCCAGCACTTCTCGATCAGCTCCAAGGCCTCCATCAGCCGCTCATGGCGATCGTCGTACGAAAGTCCGCGCTCCTCGGAGAACAGCGGACTCGGGAAGCCCGAGCCGAAGCCGAAGAAAAAGCGGTTGCCGCCGATGACGTTGTCAGTAACGGCAGTTCGAATCGCCGTATCGACCGGATGCCACAGGTGGATCACCGTGACGGCCGCGCCCATGCGGATCTGCTTGGTGAGCGCCGCCGCCTTGCACATGAGCAGTTCCGGAACGGGCAGCGTGTCGACGCGATTGATGTACACCGGCTCGCCGTGATGCTCGCTGATGTATGCATCACGCATGCCGAGTTGATCGGCAAGGACGATCTCCTGCAGATCCTCCTCGTAGGTCTGAGCGGGTGAAGTGTGCGGCCGAAAACCGTTGGACCAGATACCGAATTGCATCGAGGCGTCCCGGGAAAGAAAGGGGGCGACTATAGCCGCGTCATCCGCCCACGGGGACCTAGCGGCGTGTGACCATCAATGCAGCCAGGGTCAGCGCCGCGATCCAGCTCAGCACGCACAACAACAGGCTGGCGAGTCGCAACAGATCGAACTGGCGCTCCGCACCGTCGAGCCTGGCGGTCACCGACGCAGGGATTCGGGCATAGAGCTCGCCGAGATTCTCGGTGTGCAATGCCAGGGCCATCTTGCGCGATTCCTTGAGAGCGGACTCCGGTGCCGGCCGACCAACTTCGAGATCGAGCTTGCTGCCCAGGCTCGCGACGACGTTACGTTGCGTGTTCAAGACCACCGCTTGCGAGAAATGGCCGGCCGCGACGTAGCGACCGAGCAGCTCCTGCACTTCGCCGTAGTCACGCTCGAACATGGCCAGGGCAAGACTGCGCTCGATCATCTCGTCGACGAACGCACGTTGACGCGCCGCTTCGTTGCGCACCGTCTTCGAGGCCATGCGCGCGTCGGGGACGACCGACGCCAGCAGCCACGTGGCGAGCAGCGCGCTCGCCAGGCAGGCCGTGGCGGTGATCGCGATCAACGTGCGCATGAACTCACTTCGCCACTCCCATCAGGCGGCGTGTTTCGTCGACATGCGGGTCAAGCTCGCGCAACGTGGCCTCCGCCGGCGCGGTGATTCCGCCAACGCCGGTTGCCTTGGCGAAGGCCGCCCCGTCGGTCTTGTCGGCGAGGAAGTTGCGCAGTTGGTTGCCGAGCTGACCGGCGAAGTCGGTACCCAGCCGCGGGTGCGCCAGGACGATGAAATTGGGAATACTGGCGAACTCGGTGACGACCTTGAGTCGCGCCCGCTCCTCTGCGGGAATCTGACGAAACTCGCCGTTGCTCATGATCGCTGCGGCCGCTTCGCCGATCAGCATCAACCGGCCTACGCCCAGATCGCTGCGGACGGCGGAGATCTTGTAGTCCTGATGTGCCTGGAGATTGTGCTGACCGAGCCAGCGCATGCCGTACATCGCCACCAGCGACTGCGGGTTGGCGAAGGCGAGCGACTTGCCGCGCAGATCGAGCGGAGAGGCGACGGGTTTCTCGGCCGGCGACACGAACAGCGCTTGAATCGGCGGCTCGTAGATCGCCACGGGAATCAGGCCACGGTCCAACTGCGCGATCCTCGCGAAGTGCGGGGCACTGATAGCGAGATCGTAGTCGCCCTGCATCAGGCTGCCGAAGAAGGCACGGAAATTCGGTGCCGTCGCGATCTGCACCTTGCCCCGGTTGAGGCGCTCCAAGTAGCGCTTCATGTTCTCGTACTGCGACAGCAGCGTGTCGGCCGCGATATTGGGCAGCACGCCGACGACGAGTGAGTCTCCCGGCCCTTTGGTGCCGGTGCGTGGTACTGCTGGAGTTGCCCCGACGGTGCCTGCCGGCGGCTTCACTTGAGTGCTCGGAGCGGCCGCGGTTTGGGGAGCGGCGGTACCTTGTGCCGCTGCGGTTCCTGGCGCGGCTGAAGGCTTGGCGGGCCCCCCCTCAGCCATCCGCAGATAGGGCGCGCGCCCGGGTTCGCGTACCAGTTCGAGCACGCTGCCGACCTCGATCAGATTGGGATTGGGCAAGCGGCTGCGCTGCGGATCGTAGAAGCGGCGCCACTGCGACGGATCACCCGTGAAACGAGCGGTGATGCCCGAGAACGTATCGCCAGGTCGGACCTGAATCGATCGGACCAGTTCACCACCACCGCCGCCAGCTGGAGGCGATTGCGCCCAAGCCGTAGTGACACACATCGCCACCGTGGCGATGGCGCGAGCAAGATTGCTCAAGCCTCGTCTAGCTGTGAACGGGAAGCGGCGGTTGATCTCGATTCGTTTCATGGGGTGCTTTGCTGGCAGGGATGTAGACGAGTGTCTTGGGACGGTGCACGAACATTGTGCGCCGGCCGGCTTCGCACTCAGGCCGATTGGCAGGACTGTTGCAATCTTTGGCGATGACAACGCGATCAGCGATCAAGCCCGCAAGGCTCGACACAACCTCCGATCGTGTTCAACGAATCACCAACAAAATCGCTGCAATCAGGACCGCAACTGTAGGCGGGAGATGTAGGCGTACAGCGCGTCACGTGCTCCGATGTGAAGTACGTCGAGACCGGTAACCGTCGTCGACATTGCTCTTGCAGTTGTTCACCCCGTGCCACAGTTGGCGGATGCGTAATCGGGCAGAACGAACGGCCAGCGCATCGACACCGATAAGCGCCCGGCTAATTTGGGGGCAATGCCATGAAGTTGCGAGCTACGACTCGAACGGGTCGCAGGCGGGCCATCGCGCATCTGATCAAGCAGGCTGCTGCCTGCGTCGCGGGGATCGTTCTACTCGCCGTGGCCGTGCCCACGCATGCACAGGGCGACGCCAAGGGCGTGCAGCGGGTGCGCTTCACCCTCGATTGGGTGATCGAAGGTCCGTCGTCACCGTTCTTTCTCGCTCTCGACCGCGGCTACTTCTCGAACGAGAAACTGAACGTCATCTTCGAACCCGGCAAAGGGTCGGCGGGCGCGGTAATCAGCGTCGCCGAGGGACGTTTCGACATCGGTTTCGCCGACCTCAATGCGCTGGTCGAACACCGCGGCCGCAATCCGATAGCGCCGGTACAGGCGATTTATGTCGCCTACAGCGGCACACCGGCAGCGATCGTCACGCTCAAGAACTCGAACTACAACACCGAGAAGCGCTGGACCATCCGCGGCATCGAAGACCTCAAAGGCAAGACGATCGGCGCACCGGGATTCGATGCCGCACGCAAGATGTGGCCGATGCTCGCGCGGGCGAATGCGATCGACCCCGACTCGGTGAAGTGGATCGACATGTCACCGCAGCGGCGCGAAGCCGAACTGCTGCTGGGCAGCGTCGATGCGATCTCGGGCTTTCACTACACGGCGCTGCTCAACCTGCAAGCGCGTGGCGCGAAGGAGACCGAGATCGTGATCTTCCGTTTTGTCGACCACGGCGTTCCGCTCTATGGCAACGCGCTGATCGTCAACACCGAGTTCGCGAAACGCCAGCCTCAGGCCGTCATGGGCTTCGTGCGCGCGTTCAATCGTGGCATGCGGGAGACCTTGCGCAATCCGCAAGCCGCGCTTGGCTATACCCTCGCCCACGCCAATTCGCTGGACGAAGGCACCGAGATGCGCCGCCTCGCCCTTGTACTCGAGCACAACATCGTGACACCCGAAACGCGCTCGCGTGGGCTCGGCAATGTCGATCGCGAGCGTCTGCAACGATCCATTAACGGTCTGGTCGAGACGTTCAAGCTCCCGAACCGGTTGGAAGGCTCGGCGGTCTTCACGGATCAGTTCCTGCCACCGCTAGCCGACCGCGAACTCTGATTCATCCTGCATCAGCGCTTCCAGGTCTGCGGCATACGAAGACATCGCACAGCCTGTCGGGCATTGCCGCATAGAAGACATTCGCGCCAACAACGCCCATCCCTGCAATCACCTGCAACAAT
>CADECO010000145.1:3725-12706 GCA_902825905.1 uncultured beta proteobacterium | reverse complement strand
TGAAGGTGACTGCCGCACCCACGGCGAACACCCATCCGGGCAATGCCGGCCACGACCATCCGGTGAGGCGCTGGATGAAGCCGATGTGCGGAACGAACCCGAAGAACACGATCGCCAGGCCGATGTGATAGGCGTAGGCATTGACCGTGCCGGCAAGCGTGCGCGGGCGGAACGTCCGGTGATGCCACATGCGCGCGACGATGGCCCGCAGCGCGCCGCGCCAAACGCTTGCATTGCGCGGCTCGGAGAGATCGCGCGCCGCAGGCCTGCGAAAGATGCTGAACAGACGCCAGCTGCTGCCCGCGAAGAAGATGATCAGCGCGATCACCAACCCCGGACCACGCGCGAATTGCAGCAGTTCCATGTTTGCCCGAGAGGTAGCCGAGTGGCGACCAAGGGCACACCTGGTTGCAAAGGCTGGCGCGACGGCTTTGACGGCCGTTCAGAGCGGCGCTCGGCCCCGCTCCTTCGTCCGCTCCTTCGCCGGTACTAACCCGGCGGGTGCTCGAGGCGCCACATGAAGGTGATCGCCCAGTTGGGGTCGCGCCCTTCGTCACCCTGGCGTTCGATACACACGGTCGCGCCGTTGCCGGGCTTGAACTCCACGACCTTGATCGACTCGTTGCCGCACACCAGGCGCGACGCGGATCGCTGCAGAAACTCGAAGTGACCGCACATCATCACGTCGCCGCCCGCCGCTGCGATCTCGGCCATGAACGGCGCCACCGGATCGCCGGTGTTGATCGGATAGGCGGCGCGCAGCACGCGGTCTTCGAGCCCGAGCCTGGCACCGATGCGCTGCGCGGTCTCGGTGGTCCAGAGCTTGTCGCTATGCAGGATGCGCGCCGGCGCAACGTCGAGCGCGCGCAGCCTTGTGCCGAGACGGTCGGCTTGCGCGCGTCCGTTGGGGCTCAGCGGGCGCAGCGGATTCTGCTCGGCGGTGAGCGCTTCGGCGTGATGAATAAGGAAGACTCTCATCGGATACTCCTGGACTCAAACAAACCTCAGTCGAGCTTGATGCCCGCGGCAGCCACCACTTTCGCGTAGATCGGCTGCTCGCGCGCGATCAACTCGGCCAGTGCCTGCGCGGTGCTGCCGCTTGCTTCGATGCTCATGCCGGCCAGCTTCTCTGCAACTGCGGGCGCCTTCAGCGCGGCGTTGACCTGTTGGTTGAGATACGCGGCGATATCGGCGGGCAGTTTCGCCGGCGCGAAGTATCCGAACCACAGCCCGAGGTGCACCTGCGGATAGCCGGCCTCGGCGAACGTCGGGGTATCGGGCAGTTCGGCTGCGCGGCGCGATCCGGTCCACGCGAGCGGCACGATCTTGCCCGCGCGGATGTGCGGCAACGCGGTCGAGATCCCCATGATGTTGACCGCAATGCGGCCCGAGAGCGTGTCGGTGGTGCCTTGCGATGCGTCCTTGTAGGCGACGTGATTGAGCGGAATGCCGGCGCTGGTCCGGAACAGTTCCACGGTGAGATGCGCGGCCGAACCGATCAGCGGCGAGGTGTAGTTCAAGCCACCCGGCGTCTTCCTGGTGAGTTCGACCAGTTCCTTGATGCTCTTGACGCCTGCGGCCGACGAGGCGACCAGCAGATTGTCGGCGCGTGCGGCCAAGCTGATCGGCGTGAAGTCCTCGACAACCTTGTAGCGCGTGGTGTTGGGATAGAGGCTCGGCGTGATGATGAGCGCGTTCGCCGAGAAGAGCAGCGTGTAACCATCGGCCGGGCTGCGCGCCGCGGCCTCCGCTCCGATCATGCCGCCCGCGCCGGGTCGGTTGTCGATCACCCATGACTGGTTCGTGCGGCGCGCAAGCTCCTCGGTGATGATGCGCGCCACCGGATCAGTGAGGCTGCCCGCTGCGGCCGGCACGATCACGCGCACCGGCTTGCTCGGATATCCGCCCGGACCGCCTTGCGCGAACGCAGCGAAAGAGGCGAGCAATGCACCGCATGCAGTCAGGCGAGCCAGCGCGGGAAAGGCAGCAGTCATTCGGGTTCCTTTTCGGAGTGTGGGTTATCAAACGCTGATTCTGAACGCGTCTTCGGGCAATCGCGCGAGCTTCAGGCTCAGCGCGTGGAGCCGCTGGCGCGACCGCGCCTCGTACGCCTGCGGATCGGCCCGCGCTTCGCGCTTGCCGTTGAAAAACAAGCCTGAACGCGCGTCGAGTTCGGGCGATGTCGCCACGTACTCGATCGCATCGGCCCCTTGCTCGACCGTGCTGATCGGCGTGCGCCCGGCCTCGCGCACCATCGTCGTGTTCATGAACGTGGCCGGATGCAGACTGTGCACGGTGGTGCGCGTGCCTTGCAGCCGCTCGGCCAGATCGATCGTGAACAGGATCTGCGCGAGCTTGCTCTGGCAGTACGCGCGCGTGCCGTTGAAGCCGCGTTCGATCATCACGTCGTCGAAGTCGATGGCCTGCTGACCGAGCGAGGCGACATTGACGATGCGCGCAGGCGCTGCGCCGACGATCGACCGCAGCAGGCGCGCGGTGAGCAGGAAATGCGCGAGATAGTTGACCGCAAAGCGCAGCTCGTAGCCATCCGCGCTCAGTCGGCGCGTCCGATCGTTGTCGCCGCCGCTGCCGACCCCGGCATTGTTGATGAGCAGATCGATACGCGAGTGCTCGCGCAGCACTTGCTCGGCCAGGGCTTCCACCTCGGCGAGCGATGCGAGGTCGGCCCGATAGAACGCGCCGCGTGCGCCTGCGGCCGTGATCTGCGCAAGCGTCTGCGCCCCACGCGCGGCGTCACGGCCGTGGATCAGCACCGTCGCGCCGGCACGCGCCAAACGCTCGGCAACGACACGCCCGACGCCATCGGTCGAGCCGGTGATGAGAACGGTCTTGCTTGCCATCGACGTGCTCATGAACTCGATCTCCTTGCCGGTGCCGTTTTTTGTGCTGTTGTCCGTTCCGTCCCTCGTGCCGCGCGAATCGCATGCCAGACGCGCTCCGGCGTGGCCGGCATGTCGAGGTCGGTGACGCCGAGCGGCGCGAGCGCATCGAGTATCGCGTGGATCACCGCAGCCGGTGCGCCAACCGTGCCGCCCTCGCCTGCGCCCTTCACGCCGAGCACGTTGGTCGGACTGGGTACGTCGCAGCTCGTCACCGCGATGGCCGGAACCTCGTCGGCCCTCGGGATCGCGTAGTCCATGAACGATCCAGAAAGCAGCTGACCGCTCGACCCGTCGTACACCGTGCGCTCGAACAACGCCTGCCCGATGCCTTGGGCGATCGCACCATGCATCTGCCCGTGCACGATCGGCGGATTGACCGCGCGGCCCGAGTCGTCTACCACGTGGAGCGCGACCACTTCGGCCAAACCGGTCTCGGGATCGACTTCCACTTCGCACACTTCGCAACCATTGGCGAAGGCGAAGGCCGGGTTCTCGTGCATCTTGCTCGCCTGCAGTGCCCGGCCGAACTCTCCGGGCAGCGTGCCGAGCTCCGCGGCGCGCGCAACATCGAACAGGCCGATCGTGCGGTCGGTACCGACCACGCGAAAGACACCCTGTCGGTACTCGATTTCAGCGACCGCGGCTTCGAGCAGATGCGCCGCCATGTCGCGTCCGGCTGCGATCACCAGATCGACAACCTCTGCACACGCGGCACCCGCGCGAACCATCGATCGCGAGGCGAAGGTGCCCCAACCACGCGCGATCTTGTCGGTATCGCCCATCACGATGCGCACCGACTCGTACGGCACGCCCAACCGTTCGGCAACCACCTGCGCGAACACCGTTTCGTGGCCTTGCCCCTGCGACAGCGCACCCAGTGGCACGTCGATCGTGCCGTCGCCGTGCACCTGTACCTCGGCGAACTCCTGCGGCACCCCGCCGGTTCCTTCGATGTAAGGCCCGACGCCCAGGCCGCGCAACCGGCCACGACGAACGGAGGCTTCACGCCGTGCGGCAAAGCCTTCGAGCGCGGCGGCAGCAATCGCTTCGTCCATGCGTGCGACGAAATCACCCGAGTCGTACACCGCGCCGGTCGCACTTCGATACGGGAACGTTCGCACCATGTTGCGCCGTCGCAGGTCGACCGGGTCGCGGCCGGTCTCGCGCGCAGCGCGCTCCATCAGACGCTCCACGGTGTACACGCATTCGATACGACCGACGCCGCGATACACGTTGATCGGCACCGTGTTGGTGAGCACGCCTTCGACGCGAAGGTGGATGGCCGGAATCGCGTAGAGGCTGGAAATCATCCGCTGCATGTTGAGCAGCGTCGAGGCTGGAATCCCCGAGGCAATGTAGGCGCCCAGGTTGGCGATCGAATGCACACGCAGCGCGGTGACGCGACCATCCGCACCGAGCGCCAGTTCACCAGTGAGAAGCTGGTCGCGCGACTGCGCGTCACTCACGAAGCCTTCGGTGCGCGCGGCGGTCCACTTGAGCGGCCGGCCGAGGCGGCGCGACGCCCAAGCGAGCGCGACGTATTCGCAATAGGGCTGGATCTTGGTGCCGAAGCCGCCGCCGACATCACCGCTGGTGCAATGGATCCGCTCGACCGGCACACCCAGGATGCGCGACAGATTGGCCGCGAGCTGGTGAACGCTTTGCAGCCCGGCATGGAACGTCAACCGCTCGCCCGCCGCATCCCACGCCGCCAGCGCCGCGCGCGGCTCCATGAACGCAGTAATCAGACGATTGTCGACGAGCCGCAGCCGAGTGACGTGCGCAGCCTGCTCGATCGCCCGCGCCGTTGCAGCAGCATCACCACATTCCCAGTCGAACTCGCGATTGCCCGGGAGGTTGGAATGAAGCTGGACCGCGCCCGGACGCATCGCCTCGTGCGGATCGACGAGCACCGGATGATCGCGATACCGCACGCCGACGGCTTCGGCCGCATCGAGCGCAGCCTCGCGCGAGGTCGCAACCACGATCGCCACCAACTCGCCGACGTATCGCACCCGCTCGATCGCGATCGGCGGCCACTGCGGCTCGCCGAACGCCGAACCGTCGCGGTTGCGGATGCCGAAGCCTCGCTCGGCGATCAACGTCGGGATCGCACCGACACCGCCAGCGGCGAGGTCACGCCCGGTGAACACGCCGAGCACGCCTGGTATCGCGCTCGCAGCCGCAACGTCCACACCTTCGAGGTCCGCATGGCCATGCGTGGCACGCACGAACGCGGCATACGCCTGGCCCGGCAAGTTGCAATCGTCGGCGTAGCGGCCAGCGCCGGTGAGCAGGCGCTGGTCCTCACGCCGCGGAACGGGGGCACCTATGCCGAAGCTGGTCACGGCAGTCTCCTTTGGGGAGCCGTGATTCTCGCCGATCGGCGCGATGCGGATGCGGGCCCGACAGAATCCTCAAAATCTTGGACCGCGCCCGTCGCGCGCGGTCCGTAACCCGTCGGCGCTCAGTGAATCCGCACGTACTCGAAATCACCGGCCTGGTTGTTGATGCCCACGCGCGGCGGCGCGATCCAGCTCGCGTACTTGCCGCGCTCGTGGCACGGTTGCATGAGCGACGCGATGAACTGCATGTCCGCGTCGTTCGGCAGCCACCCGCCCATGCGTGCGTCCCAGTCGGCCTGGCTCAGCACGGTGCCGTCGGGCGCGATGCGGTTGTCCTTGAACTCGCCAATGCGCCGGTTGAATCCCTTGTGCGGCTGGCTGAGGCGAAAGTCGATGCCGGCCTTCTCGATCACCTTGTTCCAGCGATCGAGTCCGCCCTGGCAATCGGCGATGTAGTCATCGAGCAGACGCGCATTGATCGAGCGCAATGCGGGCACGTCTTCGGTGACGAGCTTGCCCTCGACCACGCGCATCACCGGATACGTCGCGTTCTCCAGCCTGTGGTCGTCCTTGAGCTTCTCCTCGTTGAAGCGCCCTTTCAATCCGGCGCTGAAGGCCTCGGCCGCATTGCTCGAGATCTCCGAGCCGAACAGATCGCGCGTGACCGACATGTGGAAGTTGGCCTTGCGCTGCAACAGCGGCAGATCGACCACGCCGAGCTTGCGGATCGGGGCGACGTCGTACGGATCCTTGATACCGGCCTTGTTCATCGCCGTGCAGGTCGCTTCGATGGTACGGCCCACCCCCGTCTCGCCGACGAACAGATGGTGCGCCTCCTCGGTCAGCATGAACCGGGTGCTGCGCGACAGCGGATCGAAGCCGCTTTCCGCGAGCGCGGCCAGCTGCATCTTGCCGTCGCGATCGGTGAAGTAGGTGAACATGAAGAAGCTCAGCCAGTCGGGCGTGCGCTCGTTGAACGCGCCGAGGATGCGCGGGTTGTTCGCATCAGCTGAACGTCGCTCGAGCAGCGCCTGCGCCTCCTCACGACCGTCTCGGCCGAAGTACTTGATCAGCAGATACACCATCGCCCACAGATGGCGGCCCTCTTCCACGTTCACCTGGAACAGGTTGCGCATGTCGTAGAGCGACGGCGCGGTCTTGCCGAGGTAGCGCTGCTGTTCGACCGAAGCCGGCTCGGTGTCGGCCTGGACGACGATCAGCCGGCGCAGCAGCGAGCGGTACTCACCGGGCACTTCCTGCCACGCCGGTTCGCCGGCATGGCGGCCGCATGGAATCTTGCGTCCTTCGACTTTCGGCGCGAGCAGGATGCCCCAGCGATAGTCGGGCATCTTCACGTGGCCGAACTTGGCCCAGCCGCTCGGGTCCACGCCCACCGCCGTGCGCAGATACACCTCGGAGCTCTGGAAACCCTCGGGCCCCATGTCCTTCCACCAGCCGAGATAGTTCGGATGCCACTGCTCGAGCGCGCGCTGCAGTTGCCTGTCGGAATCGAGATCGACGTTGTTCGGAATCGAATCGTCGTACTTCACCTGCACGAACGCGTCGCCGCTGACGGCTTCGGGCACCTCGGTGATGAAGTTCGGATCACTCATGCCAGCTCCTCCAGATAGGACATCGGGCCATTGAATGGAATGCGGGACCGGGGCCCCTCGGGGAGCGAACCTTCGACCAGTAGCGACTCGGCCTGTCGGGGCGCGGACAAGGGGCACGATACGGGCTGCGGGGTTACGAGCAATATATTGCTCTTCTCGTCACCACCGAATCAGCACTATATTGCCCGTCGCGGGCGATGGTTTGATCTGGATCAAACCACGCCGGATTCGACGATCGGTCGGTCTTTGATGCTTCGCGCGCGCGAGCGGGAATCGGCCGGCGCGATGCCCGACGCGATCCGATCAGCCAGCGGACGCGCGGGCGCGCAGCTTGAAGCGCTGTACTTTGCCGGTCGCCGTCTTCGGCAGCTCATCGACGAACTCGAGCCAGCGCGGATATTTGTAGGGCGCCAGCCGGCTCTTGACGTGCTGTTTGAGTTCCTCGGCCAGCTCGGGCGATGCGCTGCGTCCGGGCTTGAGTACTACGTAAGCGATCGGCTTGATCAGCTTCTCCTCGTCTTCCTTGCCGACCACGCCGCACTCGAGCACCGCGTCGTGCGCGATCAACGCCGACTCGACTTCGATCGGCGAGACGTAGATCCCGCTCACCTTGAGCATGTCGTCGCTGCGACCGGCGTAGACGTAGTAGCCGTCGGCATCCTGCAGATACTTGTCGCCGCTGCGGGTCCACGCGCCGACGAACGTGTTGCGCGACTTCTCGCGGTTGTTCCAATAGAACGCGGCGCTGCTCGGGCCGTTGATCTGCAGCTCGCCGGTTTCGCCCTGCGCCACGGCCGCGCCGTTCTCGTCGACCAGGCGTACGTCGTAGCCGGGCAATGGCCGGCCGGTGGTGCCGTAACGCAGATCGCCGGCGCGATTGGAGATGAAGATGTGCAGCATCTCGGTCGAGCCGATGCCATCGAGGATGTCGACACCGAAATGCGCGCTCCAGCGCTTGCCGATTTCTTCGGGCAGCGCCTCGCCCGCCGAAGCGCAGCAGCGCAGCCGCAACTCTTCGCGCTTGGGCAATTCGGCGCTCGCCAGCAACGCCGCGAACAGCGTCGGCACGCCGTAGAAGATCGAGGGTTGATGCTTGCGCAGCCGCGCGAACACCGAGGCGGGCGTGGGCCGCTCCGCCATCAGCACCGCCGTTGCACCGACGGTGAGCGGAAACGTGAGGCCGTTGCCCAATCCGTAGGCGAAGAACAGTTTCGCGGCGGAGAACACGACGTCGCGCTCGTTGATGCCGAGCACCGGCCGCGCGTACAACTCGGCGGTGTAGATCAGGCTCGAATGCACGTGCACCGTGCCCTTGGGCATTCCGGTCGAGCCGGAGGAATACAACCAGAAGCACGCATCGTCCGCAGTGGTCGGTGCGGCTTCGAAGGGACCGGTGCGCTTGTCGAGCAATTGCGCGAGTGACAGATGCGCGCCCGCGTCGCCGCCTGACACGATCACATGGCGCAGATGCTGCGCCTTGGCGATCGCGGGTGCGAACGTCGCCGCGAGTGGCGCCGAGATGACCAACGTGCTCGCGCGGCTGTCGTTCAGCATGAACGCGTAGTCGGCGCTGGTGAGCAGCGTGTTGACGGCGATCGGCACGATGCCGGCCTTGATCGCGCCGAGAAATACCGTGGGGAAGTCGATCGTGTCGTGCAGGCATACCAACACCCGCTCTTCCTGGCGCATGCCAAGCCCGGTCAGCGCGTGCGCGCAGCGATCGACGCGCTCGGCCAGTTCGCGATAGCTGTACGAGCCGGCGTCATCGATGAACGCGGCCTTGTCGGCGCGCCCCGCGCGCAGATTGCGCTCGATCAGATCGACGGCAGCGTTGTACCGCGATGGGAAGGTGACGTGCGGCGGGACTTGCTTCGTGTCGGTCACGCTCAACTCAGCCATCGTGCGTCCTCCTCGGTGTGATGCGCGCCATACGGAACGAACAGAACGAATCGAAGCAAATCGACGCAAGCATCCGGATCAAACCGAACCCCTCGGCGACCTGCGCAGGATCCGGCAACCGGCGAGGTCGGCTCAGCGAATGGCACTTTAGCGCCTGCATCTCACCAGCGCCCCAAGTCAGTTGCAATATACTGCTTGCTCACTCAACGCCCGCGTACTAG
>CADECO010000145.1:2060-3715 GCA_902825905.1 uncultured beta proteobacterium | reverse complement strand
CCGGGCAGGCCGTCCTCGACCGCCAAGGCGCAGCTTGCGAGAGCGCCCGTCGCACCTGGGCCGGCCACGCCGGCCGTCCCCGCCCCCGTCGAGGAGTTTCCCACGCCTGACGAAGAGTTCCTCGGCACGCTCGGCAAACGGGTGCGCGACCTGCGCGAACGGCGCGGCATGACCCGCAAGCTGCTGGCGCGCGAGGCCGACGTCTCGGAGCGGCATCTCGGTCAGCTCGAATCGGGCAACGGCAACATTTCGGTGATCCTGCTCAGGCGGATCGCCAACGCGCTCAACGTGAGTCTGGGCGAGGTGCTTGCACCCGAACAGGACGACACCGTCGAGAAGCGACTGATCCGTCGATTCCTCGAGCGCATGCCGGCACATCGCCTGGAGAGCGTGATCTTCCGCCTGATGCGCGATTTCGGCCAGGAAGACGCGGCGCGGCGCAAACGCATCGCGCTGGTGGGGCTGCGCGGCGCCGGCAAGAGCACGCTGGGCACCATGCTGGCCCGGCACCTGGGCGTGCCGTTCATCGAGATGAATCGCGAGATCGAACGGGAGACCGGACTGCCGATCGGCGAGATGTTCTCGCTCTACGGGCAGGCGGGCTATCGGCGCATCGAGCGGCGCGTGCTGGAGCGCGTGATGACGCAGCATGAGCGCGCGGTGCTATCAGTGGGCGGCGGCATCGTCGCCGAAGAGGAGGCGTTCAATCTGCTCCTGAACGGCTGCTTCACCGTCTGGCTGCGGGCCCAGCCCGAAGATCACATGTCTCGCGTGCTCGCCCAGGGCGATCTGCGGCCGATGGCGGGCAACGAGGAAGCCATGGAGGATCTCAAGCGCATCCTCGCCGCGCGCGAGCCGCTCTACGGCAAGGCCGACGCCATCGTCGACACCTCGGGCGACACCCCCGAGCAGAGTCTGACCAAGCTGCGCGACGTCGCGCTCGCTTGATCGTGCAACTTTTTCCGCGGCGCAACCGCCGCCCACGCGCCACGTCCGCTCGAGGAGATCGCCCGCATGCGCAGCTTTCAGGTTCAGCAGTTCGGTCAACCCATGGCGGACGTGCTCGGGGCCACGCCGCAGCTCGAAGGCACGCAGGTGCTGGTCCGCATCAGCGGCTGCGGCGTGTGCCACAGCGATGCGCATCTGCACGACGGCTATTTCGATCTGGGTGACGGCAAGAAGATCGACATGAGTCGGCCGATGGGCCTGCCACGCACGCTCGGCCACGAGATCGTCGGAACGGTTGCGGCGCTCGGACCGGATGCCAAAGGCGCCAAGGTAGGCGACCGGCGCGTGGTCTATCCGTGGATCGGTTGCGGCGCGTGCTCCACCTGCAAGTCGGGGCACGAAGAGTTATGCAATGCGCCGCGCGCGCTCGGCATCAATCGCGATGGCGGGTTCGCCGATCACGTGGTCGTGCCCGACGCGAAGTACCTGTTCGAGTTCGATCCGCTGCCCGACGAACAGGCGTGCACCTACGCGTGCTCCGGACTGACCGCCGCTGGCGCGCTGAAAAAAGCCGGACGCCTCGGTGCGAGCGATCCGCTGCTCATCATCGGCGCGGGCGGCGTCGGACTCTCAGGAATCCGGCTCGCCAAGACGATGTGCGGCGTCGCGCCGATCGTCGCCGAGATCGATCAGAGCAAGTGGGACGT
>CADECO010000145.1:0-1960 GCA_902825905.1 uncultured beta proteobacterium | reverse complement strand
GACGACATGCGCGAGCTGATGGCGATCGCCAGGTCGGGCGCCTTGCCGCCCTTGCCGGTCGCCACGCGTCCGCTCGCGGAGATCAACGCGGTGCTCGACGAGTTGAAAGCTGGGCGCATCAAGGGACGCGTCGTAGTCCGGCCGTGAATGCCGACCTAATGCGACCCGCTGCCGCCGCGGAGTGAACCGTTCACCCACTGCGAGCGCGATGCGGGCGTTTGATCGGTTGATGCAGGGTTACGCGAGTTGAGCGGCCCTGCGCGACACAGACCCTCATCACTCGCGCGGAGGATAGCGCTCGTGCTGAGGAAGCTGATGCGCGTTCGCCATCCAGCCGATTCGTTCAGCCACCTGGATGTGGACGCGCGCCGGCACCGCGTCGGGATCATCGTACGTGGCACTCTGCACGTCGACGATTCCGGGAAGAATCTCGGCGTTGAAGTAGAACAGCCCAGTGCCGCAGTTGCCGCAGAAATGCCGCCGGCCATGCTGCGACGACTCGTAAATCTTCGGCACCCCTTTGGTGACGGTGAGCGCGACCTCGGGATACATCGTCCAGCCGACCATCGGCGCCCCGGCATGGCGGCGACAGTCGGAGCAGTGGCAAAGCGCGTGCGTCAGAGCATCGCCATCGACTTCGTAGCGTATGGCGCCGCAGTGGCATCCACCAGCGAGCTTCATGGTTTGGTCCTCTCAAAAACTGAACGATCGGCGATGCGTCAGCCCTGCGCGAATCCACGCGTTCCGCGGTCGCACAGGACGAGGAAAGAGTCGTCGTCTTCCCTCCTCGAGGACCGAATTCCGCAGCCGCACAAGACGGGGAAGGGGCTGGAAGGGGCCCTGTCTTCACTTCCCGCGGGAGAGTAGCGCAGGGTAGCCCCGCAGGGGGCCGCAGCCATTGGAGGTGATGCGCCCGTCGCCCCCCCTTCGACGCGCTCAGGGCCATTGGCTTCGGCGCACTCAGGGCCATTGGCTTCGACGCGCTCAGGGCCATTGGCTTCGGCGCACTGAACAGGGCCCCCCCCCTTCGGCAGGTTTAGCCGCCCGACCTCAGATCAAAGATGGTTCCCGCCCATCCCGTTTGCCACGACAATGCCTTCCTTCACACCGGAGGGGAGGATCATCATGTTGCGGCGTTTTCTGATCGCATTCGCCGGTGCAGCGCTGCTATGCGCCACCGCCCAGGCACAACAGCAGTGGCCAGCGAAACCGGCACGCATCATCGTCAACGTCGCCCCCGGCGGCGTCGCCGACATCATGGCGCGGCTGATCGGTGCGCGCCTGGGCGAGCGGCTCGGCCAGCCGTTCATTGTCGAGAACCGCGCCGGCGGCGACGGCTATATCGGCTTCGAAGCGGTAGCGCGATCCGAGCCCGACGGCTACACCGTCCTGTTCTCCCCCGGATCGAGCGTGATGATGGCCCCGCACGTCGTGAATCGCGCCGACCTCGATCCGGTGAAGTCGTTCATTCCGGTCGCAGCCACCGGACGCGTATCGCTCTACGTGCTGGTCAAGCCCGACCTGCCGATCCGCAATTATCCCGAGTTCCTCGGCTACGCCCGCACCAATCCGGGCAAGCTCAACTACGGCACGCCCGGCAACGCCACCTCGCCGCATATCGCCACCGAGGTGTTCAGCCGCGAGGCACGCGTGAAGCTCAACCATGTACCGTACAAAGGCGCGGGCCCCGCGCTCAAGGATCTGTTGGGCGGCATCATCGATTTCGCCTTCGACCCGGGCGTCGGCCTGGGCCAAGCCAAGGCAGGCAAGCTGCGCATGGTGGCGGTGGCCGGTCCGGTGCGACATCCGGACTTTCCCGACGTGCCCACGCTCGAAGAAAACGGCGTGCAAGGTGTCGATGGCGGCCCGCACTTCGGCCTGTACGCGCCGCTCAAGACGGCGCCGGCAATCGTCGATCGGCTCAATCGCGAAGTCGCCGCGGTCATGAAAGAGAAGGTGT
>CADECO010000144.1:8554-12790 GCA_902825905.1 uncultured beta proteobacterium | reverse complement strand
GACGAGATGTTCGGTGGCGTCGTGCCATTGGCCGAAGTCGAAGGGGCTGATGCCGAGTTGATCGGGCGTTTCGGTGATTTCACCGCGCGGGTCTTCGCTTTGGCCGATGCCACGCGACGGCGGCACGGCGTGAGCGCCTGGGTGCGGCTATGGCTCGATGCGCTTAGCGACTTCTTTGCCCCCGGCGCAGAGGATGAACTCGCGCTTGCGCGTGTGCGGCAGACGCTGATCGGCATGAGCGCCGATGCGCAGCTCGCGCAGTTCGACGAGGCGCTGCCGATCGCAGCCGCTGCGACGATGCTGCAGGCCGAACTGGCGCGCGCTGTCGGCACCGGACGCGCTTCGTCGGCGGGCGTTGCGGTGTGCGATCTGGCCGGCGAGCAGGTGGTCGATGCGCGAATCGTGTGCGTGCTGGGATTGAACGACGACACCTTTCCGCGGCGCGATCCGAAGCGCGGCTTCGATCTCATCGACCGAGCGCCGCGCGCGGGCGATCTGCGGCGGCGCGATGCCGATCGCTACGCCTTCCTGCGGGCGCTGGTGGCCGCGCGCGAGACGCTTTATCTCTCCTACAGCGGTCGCGATCAGCATCACGACAGCGAGCGTCCGCCCTCGGTGATTCTCGCCGAGCTGTTCGATGCGATCCGGCGGCGGGCTGCTGGGTCGGGCGGAAGCGATCCGGTCGAGACGCTGACCACGCGCCATCCGTTGCAGCCGTTCAGCGCACGCTACGGGCGCGACGATGAAAGGGGGGCGGCGCTACGCACCTTCGCGCAGCCATGGCAGCCCGTCGATGTATTGCCGGTATCCGCTTTCGTCGACGACGGATTGGAACTCCCCGCCGACGATGAAGCGGGTGTCGTTCGAGTCGAATCGTTGATCCGCTTCTTTCGTAACCCGGCGCGCCACTTTCTGCAGGAGCGACTCGGTATCGGGTTGCTGCGCGCCGAGTCGCAGTTCCCCGAGCACGAGCCGTTCGAGCTCGACGGGCTGGCGGGCTTTCGCGTGCGACAGGCGATGCTCGATGCGCGAGCGGCGTCCGTGGAGGCCGTCGCTGCGATGCGTCCGCGCTTTCAGGCGCAGGCGTTACTTCCCGTTGGCGCGATCGGCGAAGCCGCGCTTGCATACGAGCTCGGCAAGACGACGCCGCTGCTGCGCGAGATCGAACGGCTGGCGCAGAGCGAACCGTCTACGCGCGACGTGGAGCTCGACATCGGCAAGGTTCGGCTTACCGGCGTGATTCGTGAGATCTATCCACAAGGGCGCCTGAGCGCCCGGCCGGGCAGGTTGCGTGCGGTCGATCTGCTCGATGGCTGGATCTGGCATCTCGTGCTGAATGCCTGCGAGTCCACGCACGCGCCATCGATCACCTTTGGCCTGGAGAAGGACGTGCTGCGGACGCATCGCTGGCGTGGCCTTACGCCGGACGAGGCGACCGGTGCGCTTGCCGACCTGTTCGCGCTCTACGAGCAAGGTTCTCGCTCAGTGCTGCCGTTCTATCCGGAGTCGTCCTACGCGTGGGCGAAAGAGCCTGCCAGTCCGAATGCCAAGAAGTCTGCGCTTGAACGGGCCAAGGCGGCGTGGGGCGGCAATGAGTTTCAAAGCGAGAAGCAGCGCCCGGAGTCGGCCGATCCGTACTTCGCGTTGGCCGCCCGCGATCGTGCCGAAATCTTCGATGCGAGCTTCGACAACGTGGCGCGGCACGTCTACGGTCCGCTGCTGGCGGCGAGCGAATAGCGATGGCCCGGCGCGCAGCGAAACCGACACCCGCGGCAGGACGGCCGTCGGCAAGCACATCGGCACTGGGCACGTCGTCATCGGACGCGCCCACGTCGAACGCTCCCACATCGAACGTACCCGGCACGGACCGATTCGATCATCCGCTCTTGCACCTGCCGCTCGATGCAACCGCCGTGATCGAGGCGAGCGCGGGCACCGGCAAGACCTGGACCATCTCCGGTCTGTACCTGCGGCTGCTCGTCGAACGCGCGCTGGAGCCCAACGCGATCCTGGTCGTCACCTTCACGATCGCCGCCACTGCCGAGTTGAAGGAGCGGATTCGCGGCCGCTTGCACGCGTTGCGGGTCGCGCTCGAACACGACAGCGACGGTGGTGACCCGCTCGTCGCCGAACTCGTCGCGCGCGCGGTCGATCGCGGAGCGCTGCGGCGCCGTGTTGCGCTCGCGGTCGAAACGTTCGACGAGGCGGCGATCTACACCATCCACGGCTTCTGCCAGCGCGTGCTGGGTGATCATGCCTTCGAGAGTGCGAGTCCGTTCGATGCCGAGATCGCCCCCGACGAGGCGCTCGTCGAGGAGGCCGCTCGCGATTTCTGGCGACGGCAATCGCAGACGATCGACGCGTTCCTGGCCGGGTATCTGGTGCAGTCGGAGAAAGGCCCGCAGGCGCTTGTTCGCGATGCCGCTGCACTGTTGCGCGGCGAGCGCGTGCGGGTGATCGAGCCGCAACCGGTCGACATCGAGGCGATCCGCGCGGCGTTCATCGCGAGCCTGGATGCGGCGCGCTTGGAGTGGCATGCCTCTCGCGATGCGATCGAGGCGATGCTGGCAAAGGCGGCCGAGGGCTTGCACAAGACGTACTACGGTGGTGATCGAATCGCCGAAGCTTGCGCCGCGCTCGATACTTACTTCGCAGATTCCGCGGCAAGCTGGGTGGCACCCAAGAGTCTCAAATCGTTCACTCAGACCGAGCTGCGAGACAAGACGAACAAGGGTAAGACCACCCCAGAGCATCGCTTCTTCGCGCTCGCCGAAGACTTGCTCGCGCATTCCGCTGCGTGCAAGCGCGCGCTCGACGACACCTGGATCACGATGGTCACGCAGTTCGCCGTGTACGCGCGCGAAGTCATCGAGCAGCGCAAGCACGAACTGCGGGTGCAGTCGTTCGACGATCTGCTGCAGCGCGTGGCACGGGCGCTGGCTCGCGACGAGGATGGTTCACTCGCGCGTGCGATTGCCGAGCGCTACCAGGCTGCGCTCATCGACGAATTCCAGGATACCGACGACACCCAGTACGCCATCCTGCGTCGTCTGTTCGATCGCGCGGGCTGCGCGTTGTTCCTGGTGGGCGATCCGAAGCAGGCAATCTATGCGTTTCGCGGCGCCGACGTATTCACCTATCTGCGCGCTCGTGAAGATGCGTCGCTGCGCGTGCCGCTGGAAGTCAATCGTCGATCGACGCCGCAGCTGGTGCAGGCCCTCAACGTGCTGTTCGGCCGCGTCGCCGCACCGTTCGCCTCTCCGGGCATCGACTACCCGCCTGCGCAGTCGCTCGCCGACTACCCCGATACCTGCGAGCTGCCGACGTCGCGCGCACCGCTGTCGATCTGGTACGTGGAGGGTTCGTTCGGTAAAGGCGAGACCGAGGACAAAGGCACGCTACGGCGGCGCGCAGCGCAGGCGACCGCGCAGGACATCGCCGCGATACTGGCCGATGCCAGGTGTGGCGCGGCGCGCCTGGTGGTCAATGGCGAGCGGCGCGCGTTGCATGGGGGCGATATCGCGGTGATCGTGCGCCAGCACAGCGAGGCCGATCTGGTGCGCGAAGCGCTGGCCGCGCACGGGCTCGCGTGTGTGACGTACGGGCAGGAGAGCGTGTTTGCCACCGACGAGGCACGCGAGTTCGCGCAAGTGATCCATGCGATTGCGCGTCCGGGTGATGAGCGTCAGGTGCGTGGCGCGTTGACGACCACGTTGTTCGGGCGAACCGCGGCCGACCTGGTGCGGCTCAGCCAGGATCCGCAAGCCTGGGAGGCGACGCTGGCGCAGTTTCGCGTGTTGCACGATGCGTTGCGCGAGCATGGGGTGGTGCGCGTGATGCGCGACATCATCGAGCATGAAGACGTGCCCGCGCGATTGCTCGCGTATCTCGACGGCGAGCGCCGGCTCACCAACTTTCGTCATCTCGCCGAGTTGCTGCACGCGAGCGCGGTCGAGCGCGGTCTCGATCCGCTGGGGTTGGCGCGCACCCTCGCGAGGGAGGTGGCCGATCCGCCGCAGTTCGACGAGGCGGCGCAGGTGCGGCTCGAGAGCGATGAGCGCCTGGTGCGGGTGATCACGATCCACGCCGCCAAGGGGCTGGAGTTTCCGCTCGTCTACTGCCCGTTTCTCTGGGACGCGAAGCAGGACAGCAGCAAGCCACCGCTCCGTTTCCACGCACGCGACGCGCAGCACACCCCGAGTCTCGATCTGGGCTCGGTGCAGTTCGATGAGCACA
>CADECO010000144.1:6620-8454 GCA_902825905.1 uncultured beta proteobacterium | reverse complement strand
TTTCCCGAGCAGATGGAGGAAGACGAGGTGCACCCGGTGCTCGCGCGTGTGCGGGGCGTTGCCGCCCGCTTCGAGGCATCGGTACCCGCGCCACGGCGGACTGCGAGCTTCACCGCACTTCATGCGGGAATCGAACTCGATGCGCCGGATCACGACGCGTTCGTGCGCACGAACGTGGAGTCGATCGAGCAGACTGAGGAGCACGATCCGATCTTTGCGTTTCCGCGCGGAGCGAATGCGGGGAGCTGTCTGCACGCGGTGTTCGAGCAAGTGATGCAGCATCCCGGCTCGGTCGCCAGCATCGCGCGTTCGACGCTCGAGACATGGGCCGGTTCGGCGTTGAGTGCGCACGGCCTGCCCGAGCGCTGGCGTCCGGTGGCGGTCGATCTGATCGCTCAAACGCTCAACGCGCCGCTGCAGCGCGACGACCCTTTCACCCTGGCGAAGGTCGACGCCGGCCGGCGCCTCAGCGAACTCGAGTTCCACTTTGCGCTGGCGCGCGGCGCGGCGCGACCGTGGGCGTTGCTGGAGCAGGCGGTGCGCATTCATCGTGCTGAGCGCGGCCTGCCCGCTACCACCGCCGGACTGATGCAGTCGCGCGCGGCGGCGTTCATGAAGGGGTTCGTCGATCTGATCTTCGAGCGCGACGGGCGCTACGCGATCGTTGACTACAAGTCCAACTGGTTGGGCTCGTCGCTCGCCCACTACGGATCGACAGCGCTCGACGAAGCGATTGCCGCGGAGCACTACGATCTGCAGTACCTGCTGTACACGCTCGCAGTCGATCGCTGGCTGGCTTCGCGTCTGCCCGATTACGACTATTTGAAGCACTTCGACGGCGTGTACTACGTGTTCGTGCGCGGCATGCGTGCGGCGGGGCCAGCGGGTCATGGGGTGTACTTCGCCCGACCATCGATCGCGACGATGCAGGTGCTGCGGCAGGTGGGCGGCGCATTGGAGGGTGCATGAGCGTGCTGCCGGCGCACCTGCTCGATGCGGGTGTCATCGATCGCTACGGCTTCGAGCTGGCCGAGCGGTTGGCGCGGCTCGCCCGATCGCATCCGCGTGCAGTGGCGATGGCGGCAGCGCTGGCGGGTGAAGCGATGAGCGCTGGCCACGCGTGCATTTCGATCGGCGGTGCCGTTGTCCAGGTGCGCGAAAGTTGGCGGCTGGAAGTGCCCGATGCGGCGAGCTGGAAAGCGCAACTGCTCGAGAGTGGCGTGGCCGGCGCACCGGGCGAGTACACGCCGCTGATCATCGACGCGGCCGATCGCCTCTATCTGCATCGCTACTGGCGGTATGAGCAGGACGTTGCTCGGAACGTGCTCGCGCGGGCGAGCGCATCGTGCGCTGCGATCGATCCGCTCGCGCTGGCATCAGCGCTCGATCGCTGGGTCGGCCCGGCGGGGCGTGATGCGGGCACCGATCAGCAGCGCGTGGCCGTGGCGCTCGCCCTGTTGCGACGCTTCACCGTCATCACCGGCGGACCGGGCACGGGCAAAACGACAACGGCGGCGCGTATCTTGGCCTTGCTCGCGCAGATGCACGCGGACCGACCATTGCGCGTGGCGCTTGCCGCACCGACGGGCAAGGCGGCCGGTCGTCTGGAGCAGGCGATTCGTGCGGCCAAGCAGCAACTGCAGTCGGCGGAGCAGTTGGAGGTACGACTGGCGGCCGCGATTCCCGATAGCGCGGCCACGATTCACCGCTTGCTCGGGCCGCGCGATCGATCAGGCGTGCATCGGTTCAACGCGCAATCGCCGCTGCCGGTCGATGTGTTGCTGATCGACGAGGTGTCGATGGTCGATCTGGCGCTGATGGCGAAGCTCCTGGC
>CADECO010000144.1:0-6520 GCA_902825905.1 uncultured beta proteobacterium | reverse complement strand
TTGGCCCGCGCGACCTTGCAAGGCGACGTTGACGAGGTTAGGCGCACGATCGACCAGGCACACGTTGGGTTGGGCGAGTCGATGGATGCGCTGGTGAGCATGGTCGACGACGGCCTGGCGCCATTCGTTGCGGCGGTGACGGATGGGGCGGATCCGGCACGGGTGTTCGTCGCGCTCGATCGATTTCGCGTGCTGTGCGTCCATCGTGCCGGTGCGCGAGGCGTGGTCGCGGTCAACCGATGGCTCGAGGCGCGGCTGCGGCGCCGGCTTGCGAACGATCGGGCGGAAACGGAATGGTTCGCGGGTCGGGTCGTGATGATCACGCACAACGATTACAACCTGCGGCTGTTCAACGGCGAGATCGGCATTACCTTGCCTGATCCCGCTGCGCAGGGTGCGTTGCGCGTGTTCTTTGCCGACGCGCACGGCGCGTTTCGCAGCTTTGCGCCGGCGCGACTTCCGGCGAGGGAGGGCGGACTCGCACTCACGGTGCACAAAAGCCAGGGCTCGGAGTTCGACCGCGTGGTGCTGGTGCTGCCCGAGGCGCTTTCGCCGATCGTCACGCGCGAGCTGCTCTATACGGCGGTCACTCGCGCGCGCGAGGAGATCCGGGTGCTCGGCAACGCTTCGGTGTTCGCGCAGGGTGTCAATGTCCGCCAGCTGCGCGAGTCTGGCCTGGTCGACGCGCTGTGGGGTGCGCCTGTCGCGTGACGACTGTCGCGGCGATCGCTTCAGCTACAGCGATTGCTACGGCGCCGAAGGAGATGGTCCAGTGCGGCTGCGCGAGCGTGCGAACAATCCTCGTACCGCGCGCAGCAGAAACCGCAGGAAGAAGAACGCGACGATCAGAAATACGCCGAGCAGCCCAAGAAACAACAAGGGGAACTTGATGGCGAGCGCCAGGCCGAGCGGTGCGGCGACATCCTCGGCGAGCGAGGCGGTCCAGTTCGAGATCGGCTCGGGCGAGGTGTTCAGCATCGCCCGGCCGCCGGCCTTGGCGGCATGGCTGGTCGTGGCGATCATGCCGCCGACGATCGCCGCCGCCGCCACGTAGGCTGGGTCCATCGTGCCGAGCGATCCGGCGGCCAGGAGCGCGCCGGCCGGGATGCGAATGAAGGTGTGGATCGCGTCCCAGACCGTATCGAACGCCGGGATCTTGTCGGCCAGGAATTCGGCGATGAACATCGTGCCCGAGGCGCTCAACACGACCGGGTGGGTGAGCAACCCCATGGTTTCGGGCAGCGAGATGACCTGGAACCGTGCCAGCAGTCCGGTTAGGAACAGCACCGCGTACAAGCGAATGCCGCTCGCCCAGGCCAAGCCGGCACCGAGTGCGACGTTCTGGATCAGGTCCATGCCTTGTTGATCTCGCAATGGTGTGAAGTGACGGCGACTCTATAACGCCCTTGGTTTCTCGCGGAGGACCGCGGGGCTGAAAGGGCGGGAACCGCACCAGTGTCGAAGATTCGCCGAGCTTTGGTGCCGACCAGGGTACCAATGGCTACGTCGCCACAACCCAGACATCACGCGACGATGGAATCTAAGATGCTGAAAACTAATGATATTTTCAATATATTCGAGCGGATCCGGCAGTCAACCAAGCCGCCTGCGGGTCTGGCTTGGTCTGTCGAGTCAAACACGAAGTGGCCAAATTGACAAATTTGTGACGACAAAGTTGCGATTTCGTCAAAAAACTGACATTCGTTCCGCAAGACTGGCCGATTGCCAACAAGAATGGCTCTATCTCTTTGATTTACTCCCCGATTTGGCCAAGACATTGCCCTAAATGCGGCCTTTCGGCGCCCGCGATTTCTGTGACAAAATTCTCATAGTCTGTCGGATTCGTGCCGAATGTCACGAATTTGTATATTCCAGAATCGATGTTGTGCCGACGTGGCACGCGCGTTGCTGCTACTCAGATGACTTTCGCCTTTTTTCCTCCTCCTTTGGGGTGAAAGTTACTTGGAAGCGGCCGCCGGGCCGCTTTTCTTTTTTCCGGGTTGATTGGCGTTGGAGCGACCCTCATATTCACCGCTCGCGTCACCTCGGATCCCGCAAGTTCGCAGAAGTCGCTCCGGTCGAGTCGCGTCGGCCGAGTCGCGCCGGTCGACCACTGGCATGATTGCGGCGTTGCCGTTGCTGACCCCTTTCCCCACATAGGCGCCGCCACCCGTGAGCCCGAACACCTTCGACACCACCAGCGAATCCTTCGCACGCGACGTGATCGACGCGTCGAAGAAAGTGCCGGTACTGGTGGACTTCTGGGCGCCGTGGTGCGCACCCTGTCGCGGCCTCAAGCCGATCCTGGAGAAGCTCGCCAACGAGTACGGCGGCAAGTTTCTGCTGGCCAAGCTCAATACCGACGAGAACCAGGAGATCGCCGCGCAGTATGGAATTCGCGGCATTCCCAATGTGAAGGCGTTCGTCGACGGCAAGGTGTTCGACGAGTTCACCGGTGCGCTACCCGAGGCGGGCGTACGTGCGTTTCTCGAGCGCGTGATCCCTTCGCCCGCGGCGAAATTGCGCGCCGCCGCGCACGACCTGATCGCCGCCGGTGATTTCGAGGGCGCGGAGGCCAAGTTGCAGGAAGCCGTTGCGCTCGATGCCGGATCGGTGCCGGTTCGGCTTGATCTTGCGCATCTGCTGATTGCACGTCAGGACTTCGAAGCCGCGGAACAGGTGCTGCAGCCGATACCGGAGCGTGAACGTGATGAGCGCTTCGAGAAGATGAACACGCAGATCGATGCGTGGCGCAAGGCGCGCGAGCTGCCGAGCGTCGAGGAGCTTGCCGCCCGGCTGGAGCGCGAGCCTGACGATCCGAAGCTGCGCGTTGCACTGGCCGAACGCCTGATCGCCGAAATGCACTTCGAGCCCGCGCTCGAGGAATTGCTCGGCGTGATCCGCGCGACGCGCGCCGAGCAACGCGACGAGGCACGCCGACTGATGGTGCGCGTGTTCAATCTCGCCTCCGATCAGACCGATCTGGTCAGCCACTATCGCCGATTGCTGGCGGCCGAATTGAACTGATGATCGGTATCTGCCCGCACGCAGAGGCGGGCGCGGGCTAGTTCGGCAGCTCGGTTTGTGCGTCGGTTGATGCCTCGGTTGATGCCTCGGTTGATACTATTGGCGGCCCACAGGCTTTGCGGCAGAATCGGCGCGGCATTGCATGCAGGCGCTTATGCGCCGACGATCGAGGACGCGAATGGCCGATGGGCTGCTCATCCTGACGCTGGATTCCCACGGCGTGCCCCATCGCTGGGTCACGTGGCAGCAGGCGTGCTTCTACTACGCCAAGAATCTGGTTGCCTGGACCCTGGGCACGCACACGTTCACCTTTCATGGCGGCACGTCGCGGCTCACCGGCTTGCGCTCGAGCATCACCGCGCACTCGATCATCGCGATCAAGGGCAAGGCCATGGCGGCGAAGGGTTTCTCGCAGGTGCCGCCGCTCAACAATCGCGAGCTGTTCCGGCGCGACCGGCACATCTGTGCGTACTGCAGCGGTGAGTTCAGTTTCCTGCGATTGACGCGCGACCACATCCGACCGTTGTCACGGGGCGGCCGCGACACCTGGATGAACGTGGTCACGGCGTGCCGGCACTGCAACGGCGTCAAGCGCAACCGCACGCCGGAAGAGGCCGGCGTCGAGCTGATCTATGCGCCCTACGTGCCCAACAAGGCCGAGTACCTGATCCTCACCAATCGCAAGATCATGAACGACCAGATGGAGTTCCTGGTCCAGCACGTGCACGCCAATAGTCGCGTGGTGCAGGGGTTCCCGGCTACCGCGGCGGGCTGACGCACCGATAACGACCGTCTGGTCGCCCCGAACTGGCTTCGCTCTGTTCCGGCCTCGTTCTGGGCCGGGTTCGAACCGCGCCCGCTTCGCTCCACCGCCAACTCTCGAGCTGCCCCACGCGATCAATGGCCGATTTCTGGCGCAACAGCGGCTTTCACCTTCTGCAGCGCAAGCCCGACGGGCGACTCGCGATCACCGACGATTTCCTGCGCGCCTACCTGCTGCGCCCGGAGATCGCGCCGATCGATGAAAGTGGTCCGGCCGAGCGCGCGCTGCATGAATCGCTGCTCGATTCGCCACGACGAACCGTGGGCGAGGTCGAGCTGGGGCGCATCGAGGATGCCGATACCCGCTTCAACTACGGCGTCATGCTCGGTTTCCGCCAGCGCCTGCTGCAGAGCGACTCGGTCGAGCGCTGCTACCTCGATCTGTTCCGCGGGGGCGAGTTGAACGTGCCGCCGCTGTTCGTCGATCAGCTCGCGCAGATCGTGGTGCGCAACGTGCTCGAAGGCTGCGACGACGCAATGCAGGCGCGCATGGCCGAGCTGTTCTTTCGCGAGCAGAAGATCACCATCGAGCAGGGCAACATCCTGGCTGCCGACCTGGAAACCGTCGAGATGCATGCGTCGGGCAACGTGTACGGCACGCTGGGCCGGCTGATCATGGAGGCGCAGACGCCGATGCGGTCGGTGAATCTCGATGTGCTCGATCGCGACAACGCAGCGATCTACTGGCAGCGCGACCAGCGTCACGATCTGGTGGTCAGTCTCAATCACGGGCGGCCGGGGCTGGATGCTCTGGCGCGCGTGATCGAGCGCTGGGTGGCGCACTTCACCGGGCTGGCCGCGGCGGTCGAGCCGGTGCGCTCGATCAGCGATGCAAAGTGGGTCTGGCACATCGGGCTGGATGCGCAGGCGACCGCGATCCTGAACGCGCTGTGGCGGGGCGAATCGGTCGAGCAGGGCGAATTGCGGCGCTTGCTGTGTCTGTTCCGGATGCAGACGAGCGACGCGTCGCTGCTCAAGCCCGACGTGCGCGGTCGCCCGATCTATCTCGCGTTGGCGATGACCGAAGCGAACGTCGTGCGGATGAAACCGCAGAATCTGCTCGTCAATCTGCCGCTTCTGGAGCCGGCCTGAGCCATCGTCGTGCGCCGCAGCTTCGCCCGAACCGGCCCGCGAATCGCGGGGGGCTGACATACAATCCGCGCCGTTCCCGGTCGGAGCGTCGCGCGCAGCACGACCTCACCGGTCGGACCGATCCCGCTCTTCGGGGCCCTGCGAGCAATGATGAAGACGACGTTTCTCGATTTCGAGCAGCCGATCGCCGAGCTGGAGGCTCGCATCGAGGAGTTGCGATTCGTGCAGGACGACTCCGCAGTCGACATCTCCGAGGAGATCCAGCGGCTGCAGAAGAAGAGCCAGACGCTCACCAAAGACGTCTACGCAAAGCTCTCGCCCTGGCAGGTTGCACAGGTGGCGCGGCATCCGCAACGGCCTTACACGCTCGACTACATCGGCATGCTCTTCACCGATTTCGAGGAGCTGCACGGCGATCGTACTTACGCCGACGATGCCTCGATCGTCGGTGGGCTGGCGCGTTTCAACGGCCAGTCCGTCATGGTGATCGGGCACCAGAAGGGGCGCGATACGAAGGAGAAGATCCTGCGCAACTTCGGCATGCCGCGGCCCGAGGGCTACCGCAAGGCGTTGCGCCTGATGCGGCTCGCCGAAAAATTCGCGCTGCCGCTGCTCACGTTCGTGGACACCCCCGGTGCCTATCCCGGCATCGGCGCCGAGGAGCGCGGCCAGTCGGAGGCGATCGGGCGCAATCTGTTCGAGTTGGCGGGGCTGCGGGTGCCCGTCATCTCGACCATCATCGGCGAGGGCGGTTCCGGCGGCGCACTGGCGATCGCCGTTGGCGATGTCGTGTTGATGCTGCAGTACTCGACGTACTCGGTGATCTCGCCGGAAGGCTGCGCCTCGATTCTGTGGAAGAGCGCGGAACAAGCACCCGAGGCGGCTGAAACGCTGGGTATCACCGCAAGCCGGCTCAAGACGCTCGGGCTGATCGATCGCATCGTCAACGAGCCGTTGGGTGGTGCGCATCGCGACCACCAGGCCACTGCGCAAACGCTGAAGAAAGCGTTGCAGGATTCGATACGCCAGCTCGGCGCGATGAGCACCAAAGAGCTCATCGAGGCGCGCTACGAGCGCCTGATGGCGTATGGCAAGTTCAAGGAAACCGCGACCGAATAGCGTTCGCGAGCGCGCGATCGAGGTGCTTCGCGGCGCCGTGTCGCGCGGCGCACGTGTGTGCGTCGGCCTGTCGGGCGGCATCGATTCGGTGGCGCTGCTCGATGTGGTGCTGCGCGATGCCGCCGCGCTGGAGGCGAGCGTTGCGGCCGTCCACGTGCACCATGGCATCAGCCGGCACGCCGACGAGTGGGTGAAGTTCTGCCGCGATCTGTGCCGCCGCCGCGTGCCGCTGCGGGTCGAGCGTGTCGACATCGGTCCGTGGCGAGACCAGCATGGGGTCGAGGCCGCCGCACGAATCGCTCGCTATCGCGTGTTTGTGCAGCTCGACAGTGACGCCGTGCTACTTGCGCAGCATTTGGACGATCAAGCCGAGACCGTCCTGCTGCAGTTGTTGCGTGGCGCAGGCGCGGCCGGATTGGCGGCGATGGGTTCGGAGCGGACTGACTGGGCCACGCTGATT
>CADECO010000143.1:0-12850 GCA_902825905.1 uncultured beta proteobacterium | reverse complement strand
CTTCACCTTCGCGTCGCGAATCACCTTGCCCCACTTGGCCAGGTCGGCGTCGATCGCCTTCGACAACTCGGCGGACGACATCCAGATGTGGTCGAACCCGACCTGCGTCAAGCGCTTGGACACTTCCGTATCGTCGAACACCGCGCGCAAACCTGCACTCACCGCCTGCGCGATCGCCGGCGGTGTACCGACCGGGGCAAACACCGCGTACCAGTTGGACGTGACGACGCTCGGATAGCTATCGGCAATCGGCGCGATGTCAGGCGCAAGCGCCGATCGTGCCTTGCCGGTGACGCCCAGCGGCTGCATCTTTCCCGCCTTCACCTGCGGCAGCCCCTGCCCGAGCGGGCCGCAGAAGATGCCGACTTCGCCCGACACCGCCGCGACCATCGCCGGCGCGGCGCCTTTGTACGGCACATGCGTCATGTCGATCCCGGCGGCGCTCTTGAGCATCTCGCCGCACAGATGCCCCGGCGAGGCCGGCCCCGCGGACGAGAACGTGATCTTGCCCGGATTGGCTTTCGCGGCCGATACCAACTCCGCCAGCGTCTTCACGTTGAGCGACGGGTGCGCCACCAGCATGTTCATGGTGTCGCCGAACGCCGCGATCGGCAGCAGGTCCTTGCGCGAGTCGTACGGCGTCTTGATGAGATTCGGTGCCATCACGATCGGCAGATCGACCGTGACGAGCAACGTGTAGCCGTCAGGTGCCGCACGCACGACCGACTCGGTGCCGATCGTGCCGGTGGCGCCGACGCGGTTCTCGACGATCACCGACTGCCCCCATCGATCACCGAGCTTCTGCGCATAGATCCGCGCTGCAACGTCGAGCGGGCCCGCGGCGGGAAACGGTGCGATCAGCCGTACCGGCTTGGACGGATACGTCTGTGCCTGGACGACGGCAGCGGCCAAGCCTATGCAGGCAGTAGCGAACGCACGAATCAGCATCGACATGCAGGATCCTCGTTGTTGGTGATGCGATCGGTGGGATCAGAGCACGCTGCGGCAGGTCGTGCAATGGTCGGCTGCTAGACTGATCGGGCATTGCGCAACGAAGTTCAGTCAGTTCACTCGGTTCGCTCGGGGCGCGTCGGTCCCGAGTGCTGATCCACCAGACGGACCGCGCCGATGCCTGTTCGCCGATCGCTGTTCCGCAAATACGCGCTCACCTTCGCCGGGCTGGTGACGGTGGCGCTGCTCGTCAGCGGCACGTTAGGCCTGTACTTCTCATATCGCGACGCGCGCGATCTGGTCGACGAACTGCAACGCGAGAAGGCGCGCAGTGCGGCGCTTCGCATCGAGCAGTTCGCCCGTCTGCTCGAAGGTCAGCTGCGGGGCGCGTTGCTGGTCGAGCAGGCTGGCATCGTGCAGACGGCCGAGGAGCGGCACCTGGAGTTGATCCGGTTGTTGCGCCAGGCGCCTGCGATCGTCGACGTGGCGTGGGTCGACCGCGACAACCGTGAACAGGTGCGAGCATCGCGCATCACGCGTGATGAGATCGGCAGCGGTCGCGACTGGTCGGGCCACGCCGGGCTCGCACCGGCCCGCACCGGGTCGCTCTATGTGAGTCCGGTGACGTTTCGGCACGACAGCGAGCCGTTCGCCACGCTTGGCGTGACGGCCGCTGACAACTCCCGACGGCCCACCACGCGAGAAGACCGCGCCGTGTTGTTCGCCGACGTCAACCTCAAGCTGGTGTGGGAGGTTGTCGCCGACATCAGGATCGGCAAGACCGGGTACGCCTATGTCGTCGATGCGGCAGGACACCTGATCTCGCATCCGGACATCGGGCTGGTACTGCGCAAGACGGATCTTTCGAATCTGAAGCAGGTGAAGACGGAGCTTGCAGGTCAACCTGCGCCCGGTCGGCCTGCTTCAGTTCCAACGACCACCATCTCACGCCACGCAGGCGACGGCCGCGAGCGCTGGACGCTCACTGCCGGTGCCCACATCCCCGCGCTCGATTGGCACGTGCTGGTCGAGCAACCCATGACCGAGGTGTTCGCGCCGTTGTTCGGCGCTGCAATGCGCACCGGCATCGTCCTGCTCGCAGGCATTGCGCTTGCCGCCCTGGTGGCGATGGTGCTGGCCCGCCGAATGAGCGCGCCGATCCGTGCTTTGCAGGAAAGTGCGGCGCGGATCGGTGCGGGCCGTCTTCAAGAGCGCGTGATGCTCGCCACCCATGACGAGCTGCAGGATCTGGCCGAGCAGTTCAATCGAATGGTCGATCGGCTCAAGACTTCTTACGACGAGCTGGAAAGCAAGGTCGCGTCCCGGACGCGCGAACTCGCGGCGGCCAATGATGCGAAGTCGCGGTTTCTCGCCGCAGCGAGTCACGATCTGCGGCAGCCGGCGCACGCGCTTGGGCTGTTCGTTGCGCAGCTGCGCGCCGCGCGCACGCGCGAGGACAGGGAGCGATTGCTCGCGCGCATCGAGTCGTCGAGCCGGGCGGTTTCCGAGCTGCTGGAATCGCTCTTCGACATCTCCAAGCTGGACGCCGGGAGAGTGGTGCCGCGGTCCGGTGTCTTCCCGATCCAGAAGATCTTCGATCGGTTGGAACATCACTACGCGCAACTTGCCCAGGGGCGTGAGCTGCGCTTTCGCATCCGTCCTTCGACCGAGTTGGTCCAGACCGATCCGTTGTTGCTCGAACAGATTCTGATGAACCTCACCGCGAACGCGATGCGCTACACCAGGGAAGGCGGCGTGCTGATCGCCGCGCGGCGTAGGGCGGGCAAGCTGCGGGTCGAGGTCTGGGATACGGGTATCGGCATCGCGGCACACGATCGTGAGCGGATCTTCGAGGAGTTCTTTCAAGCGCAAGGCAGCCTCGACAAGGATCAGTCCAAGGGATTGGGGCTTGGATTGGCGATCGTCAGGCGAGCTGCCCAGTTGCTGCACCTGCGACTCGAGGTTCGGTCGAGCGTCGGTCGCGGATCGGTGTTCGCAGTGGAGGTACCACGGGGGGCCGCATTGAGCGAAGTTCCAAAAGCCGACGTGTCGCTCCTCGCGTGGCGCAATGAGATGAGCCTGGCGCAAGTGACCGCACTGGTGGTCGACGATGATCTCGACACGCGCGACGCGGTTGCCGGGTTGCTCGCGCAATGGGGCTGCAACGCAATCGTCGCTTCGAGTGGATCGGAGGCTCGAGCCGCGCTCAGCGCAGCGCGGGTGATGCCGAACGTGATCGTGTGCGATTTCCGTCTCGCCGACGGCGAGCTTGGCACCGAGGTTGTGGGAATGGTGCGACGGGAGACCGGCGTGGCGTTGCCCGCGCTCATCGTGAGTGCGGACGAGAAGGAAGCCGCACGCGCGATCGAGGGTGTTGAAGCAGCGTACGTCCTGGCCAAGCCGCTGGAGGCCGCGAAGCTTCGCGCGCTATTGCATCACGTGGCAACCGAGGCTCGCACAGACACTCTGGCCGGCGTGGCGCCGCAGGCCCAGGTGTGAGTCGCGCGTGGCCGCTACTTCGTCGTCTGGTGAGGAGGTCTAGCTTTCAGCGCCGACCGCCAGCAATGCGTCCGGGCTTAGACCGAGTTCGCTTGCGGCGATGACGGCCTGGGTGCGCGACGACACTCTTAGGGCCGTCAACACAGCGGTGACGTGAACCTTGACGGTGCGCTCGGCCAGGCCGAGTGCGCGGCAGATCTCCTTGTTCGACCTGCCTCGCATGATCAGCGCCAGCACCTGACCCTGCCGCGGTGTCAGTCCAAGATCAACGACCGATCGCGCGCGTGCAGGCGGGGCGAACTCGAGCGGGTCGCGAGGCGACCTGCCGACTTCATCCACCACTTCGGGCGGCACGTACACGCCGCCGGAAAGCACCAGCCGCACCGCGCTGACGATGACGGCTGTCGGCGATGCCTTGGGGATGTAGCCGTTCGCGCCATGGCGCAAGGCTTCGCGGATCGATTCGCGATCGTGATGCATCGAGAGAATGACGACAGGGAGCGTGGGGTGTGCGCGGCGGAGGCGATCGAGCGCCTCGAAGCCACGCACCCCGGGCAGATTGAGATCGAGCAGCACCAGGTTGATGTCGGTCTGCTCGCGCGCCAGGGCGAGCGCGCCGGCGCAATCGGCGGCTTCGATCAATTGAGGTGACTCGCGCGATGAATCGCCGAGTTCGCCCAGGATGCCCGCCATGGCCTCGCGCACCAGCGGATGATCGTCCACCACCAGGATCTTCAACGTCAGCCCTCCTTGCGCGAAGCAGTCTACTGCGGGTGGGCATACGTCCGGTTGCCCTTTAGGGCTAGCGCTCAGGCTCGATTGTGGACGCCGGCGTGTTCCGCCTAACGTCGGGGTCAGCGGGGTGAGCAGCAGCTTCGGTCTCCCGCCTCCGAATCGCGAACCCTGATATGGAGCCGATGATGATTCGAAACAATGCAAGGCTGGTCGCGATCGGAGCAGCACTGGGTGTCATGGCGGGCAATGCCTTGTCGCAACAGGCCGGAGTGATGGTGCCGCCCGATCGACTCAACTGGACGCGTGCTGGGAGAGTGCAAGGCGTCGAGCAAGCCTTGATGATCGGCGACTCGTCCAAACCGGGCGGATACGTGTATCGCGGAAAGCTGCCTGCCAACCTCAATATCCCCCCGCACGCGCACCCCGACGATCGCACCTACACCGTCATCTCGGGCACTTTCTACGTTGGATGGGGTACGACGTTCGACGAATCGAAGCTGGTTGCATTGCCGGCCGGCAGTTTCTACACCGAGCCGGCCAACGTTCCGCACTTCAAAGCAACTAAAGCCGAGCCCGTGGTCTTGCAGGTGAGCGGACAGGGACCCTCCGGGATGGCGTTCATCAACGACAAGGGCGCGGGATCGAAGTAGCCGTTCGGGCGTAGCGACGCTGGCGCACGATGCGGCGACAATGGATGCACCGCGTGGATGCACCGCGCCCTGGCGTCACCACAAAGTAGGGAGCAGGTTCGTGCGCCTGAGATTGCGAGACCTCGTAGCGAACACGTCATCGGGGCCCAGCGCTTCGCTTTCGTTGGATCGCTACCGGTACCTCGCCAAGCAATACGACAGTACCGCAGGCTACGCCGAGCGAATCCGGATGGCGGCGATCGACGCACTCGGGTTGCGGGCGGACGAATCGGTGCTTGACGTTGCTAGCGGCAGCGGCTTGAGTCTGTCGCAGCTGGCGCGCACCGTCGGCGCAAGCGGTCGAGTGGTCGGCATCGACCATTGTCCGCATATGAGCGCGCTTGCAGCCGGGCTCGTGGCGCGGAATCAGCTGCACCAAGTCAGGCTGATCAATGAGCCGATCGAAACCGTGCAATTGGCCGAACCATTCGACGCCGCACTGTTCTGCTACACGCACGACGTGCTGCAATCGCCGGCGGCACTTGCCAACGTGATGCGCTTTGCCAAGCCGGGCGCGCGCGTGTCACTCGCCGGCTTGCGCTTGCTGCCGTGGGCATGGGGCGCACCGATCAATCTGTGGAACCTGTATCGCACGTCGTGCTACCTGACGACCTTCGCCGGTCTTCGCGAGCCTTGGCGACCCATGCTTCGCTATTGCCCGAATCTGACCTTGATGCGGACGTTCTGGCTCGGCTCGTATTACGTGGCGACTGGCGTGGTGGCGCAGGCGCGGTAGATTGGTTGTTGCCCAGGCTTGGCCCCATAGAGCCGGGCATTCGACGCGCGTGCCCTAAAGGGCTAAAACTTTCGGGCAGTGGCTCTTCTAACCCCTTGGGACTAGCCTCGGCCGTGTCATATACGATGCGGTCGCAAAACAACAACTGGGAGAGGCAGCGCATGAACCCCTTGCGCCGTAGAGCCGTTCTCGGAGGACTCGGGCTTGCATCGTTGAGCGCCGCGCCGATGGGAATCAACCGTGCCATCGCCGCCCCCCCGCCCAATCGCCCAGTCAGCATCGGCATGCTCACTTCGGGCGCGCCAATCCGGTGGGACATGGTCGAGACCGCCACCGCCGCCGGCCTGCGCGACATGGGCTACATCGAGGGCAAGAACCTCGAACTCATCCGGCGCAATGCGACCTACCCCGACAAGCGCATGGACGCGCACACGCAGGAGCTGATCGATCGCAACGTCGAGGTGATCGTCACGAGCTGCGGATGGTCGACGACGCTCGCGGCCAAGATGACGAAGAAAATCCCGATCGTCATGGGCAGCATTCACGATCCCGTCGGGCGGGGATACATTCGCAGTCTCGCGCGCCCTGGCACGAACGTGACGGGCCAAACGGGCCACATTCGTGATCTCGGCCCGAAGATGCTCGAGTACGTACGCATTGCAATGCCCAATGCGACGGTCATCGGCGTATTGGCCAATCCCAAGAATCCCACGCACGCGCGCAGCATCGACGGCGTGCATCGCGCGGCAGCCACCCTGCGCTTGAGGACGATCGATATCGATCTGCATCGGTTCTCCAGCCGCGAGGCTACGCGCGACGTGTTGCGCGAGTCAGGCGTGCAGCTCGTGATGGTGCTGCCCGATGACGATCTCTATTTCGAGTTCCTCCAGCATATTTTCCCGGTCAGCGCTGAGTTGCGCGTACCCACGTTCTTCACCAAGCGCGATCTCGTGGATGTGGGCGGCGTGTTCAGCTACGGCGTCGATTCGGTCGCGATCTTTCGACGCAATGCGTACTTCATCGACCGCATCGTCAACGGACTGGATCCGTCCGAATGCCCGGTCGAGAATCCGACCAGACTCGAGTTCGCGATCAACCTCGAGAAGGCCACCGAGTTCGGCATCGACGTGCCGCGTGCGGCGTTGATGCGGGCCGAATATGTCGTGAAGTAGGTAGGAGTGTGCGAATGAGATGGACAAGACGGCAAGCGCTGAGGGGCATTCTCTCGGGCTTCGCCGTGACGACCGTCGCCGGTCGCCACGCTCGGGCGGTGCAGGATGCTCGCCCGGTCAGAGTGGGACTACTCCTTTCCGGAACGCCGGACCGTTGGGCGATGATCGAGCAGTCGGTCCGCGCGGGATTAGCTGAGCTAGGCTACGTCGAGGAGAAGAATCTCTCGTTGCTCAAGCGCTCCGGGACCTACCCTGACTCGCGCATGGCGCAACATGCTCGCGATCTGGTCGCGAGCGACGTGGGCGTGATCATCACTTCTTGCGGCTGGACTGCACGCAGCGCGATGCGAGCGACGTCGACGATCCCGATCATTCTGGGTGGCATCGCCAATCCGGTGGGCCGGGGATTCGTCAAGAATCTGGCCAGACCGGGCATCAACGTGACCGGTGTGACGGGCAGCGTCAACGGTCTGGCGCCGAAGATGCTGGAGCACCTGGCCGCTTCGTTTCCCAGGGCGAAGTCGATTGGGGCGGTGATCAACGTTGCCAGCGTCGATCAGCGCGAGATTCTGGAGCGCTTGGAACCAGTATCCCAGTCCCTCGGTGTCAGCCTGATCGCCGTCGACATTGAGCGGTTCGCAACGCCCGGCGTCGCGCGCGACGAATTGCGATCCATGGGTGTGCAGGCGTTGCTTGTTCTTCCTGAAGATGACCGGTTCCTCGAATTCTTCGACTCCATCCTGGCGACGGGCCTTGCATTGAGGATGCCCACGATGTTCTCGAAACGCGATTTCGTCGAACTGGGCGGGTTGATGAGTTTTGGACCCGATCCTCGCGACTTGTTTCGCAGAACCGCGCGCTACGTCGACCGGATTGCCAGGGGCGCAAATGCGGCTGAGCTGCCGATCGAGCAACCCAAGAACCTCGAGCTCACCATCAATCTCGATCGGGCCAATGCTCTTGGCATCGTTATTTCTAGATCGATACTGATGCGGGCGGACTACGTCGTGAAGTAGTCCGGGAGAGGCGATCTACATCGCACTAACTAGCGCACGACGAGATTCTTGAAGGCTTTTCGATTGGGTAATCGATACGCCTCGAAGTCGTTGAAATCCGTGGTGGCGATCAGGTTGGTGCGCAACTTGGATGCAAGCCAGACGAGTGTCGCATCGGCAAAATCCACCTGCCGATCGCGATACTTCGATGCCCAGGCCTGCATCACCGACAGGTCATCGAGCGCAAAGTCGACCACCTCGGTGCCGGAGCCCAACAACCATTCGAAGAAGGTGTCTCGATTACGCTCCAGCGCAAACGTGCATTCGGTGATCACCGGCCAGGTCGTGAACAGGCGGTCATTACCGCGCAATCCGGCGAAGAACGACTCGGCATGCGTGTGGTACCGATCGGTCGGGCTCAACAACCCGATCACGACGCCCGTATCAATCAGGATATTTCGCACGGATCGCCGCTCGCATTGCGTCGCTCGATCGCTTCTGCGCGCGCGCAGGTGCTTCCGCCACGAGCGTCAGCCGGCGATAAGCGAGATAGGCCGGGTGTGCCTGCCCCCTATCCTGCTCGATCAACAACTCGATTCCGCGTTCGATGGCTTCGGTCTTGCTGATTCCTTTGGCGCGGCAGAATCGTGTCAAACGGGCTTCGGTTTCGCGCTTCAAGCGGGCGGAGACGGCCATAGGCGTTCCTGCCTTCGTAATACAGATTCGTAATACTAGCGCAGGAATGGCGGCTGTGGCCAATGGAAGAGCTGGCACCACGTGGAGCAAGGACTTCCAATCGGCACCGAGATCGCACGCCGCGCATTGGTGCGAGCCGACTGGGTCCTGCGATAGTTGCGGGGTTCGCGCGCGACGCGGCGATGTCGGGCAATCTGCCCCTGAGGGCTAGCGCCTCAGCCCAATTGGACGGATCGCATATTCAAGGAAGCATAGCGGTGATCGAAGACCGATGACCGAGTATGCGATGCACCTTTTTCGCCCATGCAAGAGTGCGACCCGCCCCGATCGTTCCACCCGATACTGGAGGATGCTGGTCGCAGTGGGTCTGTGTCTCGAAGTTGCATCTTGCGCACAGACGATTCCCGTGTCTGGAGCGAAGTCGTTTACCGAGCCACATCTGATCGAGCGGCCCGTTGCGCGATCCCGGCTCGCGATCGTCCTCTCGGCCGGCAGTTTGCGAGGCTTCGCGCACCTCGGCGTCCTGGAGGTGCTTGCGTCGAACGGCGTACATCCCGATCTCGTCGTGGGCACAAGCGCGGGATCGATTGTTGGTTCGTTGTTCGCATCGGGTGTCGACCTGACGAGCCTGCGCAAGGCGGCGCAAAGCGTCGACTTTGATCTGGTCTCCGGGCTGCTTGCGACGCGCCTCGGCTTAGGGCGACCGCCGGTGTTCGATTTCGTCGATCGACATGCCGCCGAGCGGCGCATCGAGCGGTTCCCGGTTCGATTCGCTGCGGTCGCGACCGAACTGCAAAGCGGTTGCCTGGCTGTGTTCAACGCGGGCGATGCGGCCACCGCGGTGCAGGCTTCTGCAGCAATGCCGGGCGCGTTTGCGCCGGTGTCGATCGCCGGCCGGGACTATGCCGACGGCGGCTTGCTGAGTCCGCTTCCGGTCCGGGTTGCGCGCGCTTTGGGCGCCGAACTTGTGATCGCGGTAGACGTGACGTTCGACCCGCGCGAATCGCGCCTGGAGTCGACGGTCGACCGGCTATTTCAGACAGCGCTGGTGATGATCAAGGCGCAGGCGCGGCGTGAAGCGCGCGAGGCCGATGTGTTGATCGAGCCGGTGCTGCCGCCGGAGGCTGAGGTCACACTGGCGAATCGTGATGCGCTGATCGCGGCCGGCGCGCGTGCCGGGCATGCAGCGCTGCCCCGGATCCGCGCGATGCTCGAGCGGCCCACCGATCAGGCGCGGCGGGTCTCGTTGCCAGCCCTCGATCGAGAATGGTGTCAGCCTCAGGAACTGCAGCAGCTCGCGCGTGCGCGTCGTGATCGTTGATCGATACTTCCGTGAGGGCCGTACACAATCGCATGCGAGTTCACGCAGCAAACGCCCCGCCCCAAGCGGTGGTCCTTTCGCGTAAATTCGCCTCCTTCCGTTGCCCTCTCTGAAGGACGTCCGATGTTGCGAGCCCTTGCCGCGCTGACCGCCCTGTGTCTGTTCGGAAGCGCCAGCGTTGCCCAGGCGCAGTCCAATCCCGCTGCTTCGTTTCCGGAGCGCCCGATCCGCATCGTCGTGGCGTTCGCCGCGGGCGGCCTGGCCGACATCACGTTTCGCCTGGTTGCCGACAAACTCTCGGAGTTGGTGGGCAAGCAGGTGCTGGTCGAGAACCAGCCCGGCGCGGGCGGCATCGCCGCCGCCAATGCTGTGCTGCGCGCCAAACCTGATGGGCACACGCTCCTGGTGCTCACCAATGGCACGGCCATCAGTAAGTCGCTGTTCAAGAGCCTGCCGTTCGATCCGGCGAAGGACTTCGTGCCGGTGTCGCTGGTGGCGTACTTCGATCTGATCATCGTTGCCAAGGGCGATGGTCCGCACCGCACGCTCGGTGAGTTGCTCGCCGCGGCGAAGGCCAATCCGGGCAAGCTCAACTTCGGCACCATCAACCCGGGCAGCACGCAGAACCTCTCGGCCGAGCTGTTTCGTTCGACCGCAGGCGTGAACGTGCCGATCGTCCCGTTCAAAACCACACCCGAAGCGCTCACCGCGCTCATGGGTGGGCAGATCGACGCGGTGTTCGAAGCGTTCGCCTCGACCAAGGCGTTGGTCGAATCCGGCAAGCTCAAAGCGCTTGCCAGCACTGGCCCCAAGCGCAGCGGTTATCAGCCCGCCACGCCCACGGTGCTGGAGGCCGGAGTCGCGGGCTACGAGGTCGTGGGTTGGAACGCACTTGGCGCGCTGGCCGGAACGCCCCCCGAGATCGTCGCGGTGCTCAATCGTCATCTCAACACGATCGTCGCGATGCCCGATGTGAAGAAGCGCTTCCTCGACCTCGGACTCGAAGCTTTTGCCGGTACGCCCGACGAGCTCGGCAAGCGGCTGGTGGCCGATATCGGCAAGTGGGAGGCGGTGATCAAGCGCGCAGGAATACAGCCGCAGTAGCGTGCGCGAGCTGACATGGCCACCTTGCCGTTGATGGTCGATGCACATGCGCATGTGTTCCTGGCCGACATGCCGCACATCGCCAATCCGCGCCACAACATCCAGTACGACTTCACCGTCGAGCAGTACCTGCGCACGCTCGACGAACACGATGTCCATTACGCGGTAATCGCCGCGGCCAGCCCGTACGGCGATTACAACGACTACACCATCGATGCAATCAAGCATCGCCCGCGATTGCGCGGGACAGTGATTCTCGAACCCTCGGCCGAGAAGTACACGCTGGCGATGATGAAGGCCGACGGCATTGTCGGCGTGCGTCTGCCGTACATCAGCCAGAAGGATCTGCCCGATCTCACCACCTTTGAATACCGCCGACTGCTGCGGCGGTTTCGTGATCTCGACTGGCACGTGCATCTGCACCTGGACGGGCCGCGCCTGCCGCAGGTGCTGCCCGAACTGGAACGCTCGGGCGTCAAGCTCGTGATCGATCATTTCGGCCGGCCCGATCCGAACCTCGGCGTGAACTGCGCGGGCTTCCAGATGATGCTGCGCGCGATCGAGAAGGGCCGCACCTGGGTCAAGGTCTCGGCCGCCTACCGGTTGGGCAAGGAGCGTGCGGCGCACTACGGCCGGGAGCTGTTGCGACTGGTCGGGCCCGATCGGCTGCTGTGGGCGAGCGATTGCCCGTTCGTCGGACACGAATCGCAGGTCACCTATCGTGAAACCATCGACGACGTGCTCGCCTGGGTGCCTGAGGGTCCGGCGCTTAACAAGATCTTCGCGGAGAACGCGCTGAAGCTGTATTTCTCCTGAGATTCGCCGCGACGAATCGCGTTCCACGCGCATCTGCTAGTCAGGATTGACTAGCCCCCAAGGGCAGCGCCCGCCAGGCGGATTGATCGATTCTGTCGATTCGCCCCGCGCGTTCGATCTCTAGTCTTGCGACATCGCTGACGTGCCGCTTGCGCCGTCGGCCCGACCGGAGATTCGGCGTGCGCTACGTGACCTCGATTGCGGTACTGAGTCGTCGCCCTGATCAGCAGCACCTCATCAGGGCAACCCGACGCAAGTGTCGGATTCATTCCTACGCATGAAGCCGTACGAGGCTGGTCACGTACGTCGCGGACCTGTTGAATCCCCATTGCAGGAGAGAACGATGACTCACGTCGTCAACGAACCGGCGATACGCAAACCATGTTCGGACTACACGAAGCGCGGTATTACGCCGGCTCGCAACGATGCGTCGCAGCCCACGACGGAAGTGCATGAGCCGGACGTGCAGTTCGAGCTCGCCGCAGGATCGATGCGCTCGATCGTCGTACGCACGGGCGCCTCGGTCGTATGCGAACGCGGAACGCTGTGGCTTACCGCGGACCGCAGCACCGACGACATCGTGCTTGGCGCCGGCGACATGTACCGGGCAGCGCAGTCTGGCCAGATCACCGTGGTCGCACTCAGCGAGGGGGCGTATCGCCTGTCGGACGCATCCCCTTCGAGTGCGCAAGGCAGAAAACCTGCGAGTCGCGTGCAGAGCATGCGGCAATTCCTGCGATCCAGTCGGTTACGACTCGCCGCCCCAGCTGTGCGTTGAGTGCGCGCGATCCACTCCTCGAACGAACTCTTTCCCGCTGCACTACCAAGGAGGCACGCATCATGTCCAACCAACCGATTTCGGTTCTTGCCGACGAATTGCTCTCGCGCTGCGCACAGCGGGCTCCCCAGTACGACCGCGACAACAAATTCTTTGCCGAGGATTTCGCCGAGTTGAAGAGTGCCGGCTATCTCGTCGGCCCGATTCCGAAGGAGTTCGGCGGCAAGGGGTGGAGCCTCGCGCAATCGGTGCTGGAGACGCGTCGACTGGCCTACCACGCACCGGCGACCGCGCTTGGCTTGAACATGCACAACTACTGGATGGGGTTGGCGGCCGATGTGTGGCGCTCGGGCGACAA
>CADECO010000142.1:4279-13128 GCA_902825905.1 uncultured beta proteobacterium | reverse complement strand
TGCGCGAGCACGTCGCCCGGCTTCAGATACTTCACGCACTCGGCGAAGATCTTGTCGGGGTCGACCGCCACGCCTTTGAGCGGCGCCCAGAGCTGGCCGAAGTGGATATACACGGGCAGATTGGTCTGCTTGCCGATCTCGGCCGAGAGCCGGATCACGTCGATCCCCCAGCGCGAGTAGCCGCCGATCTCGGCGTGGGCCTTGACGCCCTTGACCACGTCGGCGTTTTCCTTGGCCACTCTCACCGTGGCATCGACGTCCATCGCTTCGGGTCGATGCAAGTCGGGCCAGTAGTGGCCTTCGAGCCCGCCGCAGATGTACGCCGAGATGAACGCCAGCACGCGCGAGGCTGCGGGCTCGGCGATGAAGTGGCGAAACGCCGAGAGCGTGACGCAGCTCGGCCCGCCCTGATCGATCAGCGTGGTCACGCCCGATTGCACGCCGCACAGATCGGGGTTCAGGCCGAAGCGCCCGGTGACGTGCTGGAACACGTGCGCGTGGGTATCGAGCATGCCCGGGAGCACGATCTTGCCTTTGCAATCGATCGCCTCGCGTGCCGCGTTCGGCAGCATGTTCTCGGCGATCGCGGCGATGCGTCCGCCCTTGATGGCGACATCACGCACGCCATCCAGATTCATCGCCGGATCGATGACCCGGCCGCCCTTCAATACGACATCGAAGATTTCGCTCATGACTGCCCTCGCGATGAAGATGCAAAACGGTCCGTAGCGCGCTGTAGCGCACGATAGTCCGCGCCCGCGCAGCGGAAAATGCCCAGGCAATGCTACCCAACAGCGCCGCGATCGGGAACGCGTTTCGTGCGCAGTCCGAGGCGCTCCAGGCGCGGCAGCACCTCCGCGCAGAAATAGGGCAGCTCGTCGGCGTAGTTGACGAACGAGATGGTAGTGCCGGCGAACCCGGCCGCGGCAACACGCGCCAGCTCTGCCGCGATGTCGTCAGGTGTACCGATGAGCGGGTAGGTGCCGTGCCCGGCGGCGTAGCGGTACATCACGTCTTTCTGCAACTCGGGCGGCCGGCCCTGGGTGTAGTTCCACACCAGGTGGCGCAGGCGATCGGCAGCTTCCCAGTCGCCGTGTTCGAACACGTAGCGGCGGTGGTAGTCCTTGGCCTCGCTGCGGGTCGGGCGACATACGACGTAGCTGGTGGTGATCACCTCCACCGCACGCCCGAACCCGGCGGCCAGCGCGCGAATGTCTTTCACGTCCTGCGCGCCGCGCTCCAGGGTGGCGAGCACGGTAAACAGGTAATCGCAGTTGCGCGCGCCGAACGCGCGGCCGGCCCCCGAGGCCCCGGCGTTCATCAATACCGGTCGAGTGCCGCCCCACGGTTTGGGGGCACCGAAAGCCGACTTGAGCTGGATGTACTGGCCGTCCACGTCGAACGGCTGCGCCTCGGTCCACAATCGGCGCACCGTGTCCCACCATTCCTGGCCATAGCCGTAGCGATCGTCATGCGCGCGCTGCGCCAGATTGAACATCTCGAATTCATCCTGGTTCCAGCCGCACACGATGTTCAAGCCGAACCGGCCGCGCCCGACGTGATCGACGGTCACCATCTGCTTGGCCGCGAGGATCGGGTGCATGAGCGGGGCGCTCACCGTGCCGAACACGGTGATACGCCGGGTGGCGGCGAGCAGCCCGCACGCCCACGCGACCGTGTCGTACGTGCTCGCTTGAAAGCCGCTCGCGCCCGGATAGCCCTTCCAGCGGGCGATCGGCAGCAGGAACTCCAGGCCGGCTTGATCGGCTAGTTGGGCAACGGCCAGATTGGCATCCCAGTCCGCCTCCCAGCGCTCCGGCACGCTGGTGGCGGCAAGGCCGCCGGAACAGTTAGCGGCGAAGATGCCGAGCTTGAAACGGTTGGCGCCCGGCAGCGCGCGTGTCGTTGTCGTGGTCATCGCCGGCGGTCTCGACTCGTCATAGCGGCTTGTCGGCGCTGGTGGCCCAACTCGCCATCAACGTATTCGCCGGCAGCGAGGGATCGCGCACTTTGGCCGCCTGTTCGCGTCCGGCGACGGGCAGCCCGTGCGGATCGAGCATGCCGATCTGCGCGAGCAGCGAGGCCTGATCCCAGTAGATGTGCTCGTAGTAGAGGCGATCACCTTTGAACTTGGCGATGGCGACCACCGGCAGTTCGACATACTTGCCGGTGGGCGGCACGCCGGGAAGGATGTGGTCGATCACCTGATCGTGGGTGAAGCAGTTGAGCAGCTCGAGCACCACGGTGTCGGCGCCGACGACCTCGGAGAGCATCACGTTCTGCCGGCTGCGCGGAATGCCGGGAATGAAGTGGTGCTTGTAGAAGCGCTTGAGCATCGCGTGGCCGTAGCCGCCGGTCATGATCGGGATGTGATTGACGTAGGGCTGCTCGACCATCGTGTCCATCGTGGCATCGGCGTCCTGGCACACGAATTCCTGGCGCAGATGCTCGCGAAACAGCGCGGCGAGGTCGTAGTCGGGGCCGAGCACACGGCGCAGCACGACGAGCGAGCGTGAATGCGCAAGCGATGCGGCGAGTCGATCGAACTCGGTGTGTCCGACCGATGCAAAGCCTTCGCCGACATCGGCATAGTGAAACGCACGCACGTTCGAGCGATCGGCTATCGCTGCGACCCTCTCTTGCGCTTCAACCGGCAACGGTCCCGCTGCGTGAATGACGATTGGAATAGCCACCGCCCGGATCGCATCAGACGAAGGGATGACCGCAGCGCCGCCGAGCAGCACGAGTGCGTCGATGCATCCGGCGTTCGCCAGTTGCACGCCGATATTCGCTCCGGTGTCGAGCGCGATCACCGCGAGCCGCTCGCCCGGATGCGCGGCAGCTCGCAGCGTTTCGAGTGCCGCGTGCGCGTCGCGTAGCGTTTCAGGTGCGACGCCGATCACCAGATAGTCGTCTTCGGCCAGACGGGCGCAGTGCCTGCGTGCGGATTCATCAAGCCCCGCGGTACCGGCGATGAGCAGCACGCCGGGGCCGTTGCCACGCCGTGGCACGGCGCGAAATCCACGCAGACCAGGTGAACCGCCTGCGATCGGAAACTCGCTCATGGTGTCTCCTCGCGCAAGCGGACCGCGGGGGCGCTAACGCATGAAACTGGTCAGGTACAGCGACAGGGTGGGAAATGCGATCACCAGCGCCAGGCCGACAATGGCGGCTAGCACGAACGGCATGACGCCGCGGAAGACAGTCCAGGTCGGCACCTCGGGCACCAGCGATTTCACGACGAACACGTTCATGCCCACCGGCGGGGTCATCAGACCCAGCTCCACCACGATGACGACGATGATGCCGAACCAGATCGGATCGATGCCCAGTGCTTTGATCATGGGAAAGAACACCGGCAGCGTGAGGAACATCATCGCCAGGCTGTCGAACACGCAGCCGAGCACGATGTAGATCAGGCACATCGCCAGGATCACGCCGAGCGGCGACACGTCGAGCGCTTTGATCCAGCCCGTCATCGCGCTGGGCAGACCGGCGATGGTCAGGAAGTTGCTGAACACCAGCGCGCCTGCGCCCACGACCATGATGCTCGCGGTGGTGAGGCCCGACTCCACCAGCGCCAGACGCAAGGCCCGTGCACTCTCGCGCTTCAGGCGAAGCACCAGAAACACGAGCGCACCTGCGGCACCGATGCCGGCACCTTCAGTGGGAGTGAACCAACCCAGATAGAGTCCGCCGAGCACCAACGCGAACAACGCGCCGATCGCCCAGATGCGACGCAACGCCGCGAGCTTCTGCGCGAACGGAACTCTATCCACCGGTTTCGCTGCGCCGGGCTGCACCACGACCGTCGCCCACGCCGCGGCCATATAGAGCGCCATCATGAGCACGCCCGGAATGATGCCGGCGACGAACAGCTTGGCGATGTCGGTCTCGGTCAGGATGCCGAAGATCACCATCGGCACGCTCGGTGGAATGAGAATACCCAGCGTGCCGCCCGCCGCCACCGCACCGCACGCCAGGCCGTCGGAGTAGCCATAGCGCTTCATCGGCGGGATCGACACCTTCGACATCGTCGCCGCCGTGGCGATCGAACTGCCGCACACGGCAGCGAACGCCCCGCATGCAGCGACGGTCGCCTGCGCCAGCCCGCCGCGCAGATGACCGACCCAGCTGCGAGCCGCATCGAACAACTCGTTCGACAGGCCCGCCCGATGGATCAACGCGCCCATCAGCACGAACATCGGCAGCACCGACAAGCCGTAGTTCATGGTGAAGTCGAGCACCTGCTGGCTCATCATCGAGTACGCGGCCTCCCAGCCACGCACGTAGGCAAAGCCGGCAGTACCGATCGCGAGCATGCCGAAGCCCAGCGGCACGCCGAGAAAGCACACGACGAACAGCGCAGCAAAGGCCAGCAGCGAGATGGTCATCGGCAGCTACTCGCGCGGCGCCGAGGTGTCTGCGGGCCGGCCACCCTGACTGGGCGAGGCGGCCGTCTGCTTCCCGCCCAGGTCACTCACGACCATGGCAACCAGCACCAGCACGGTCAGGCCCGCGAGCGTGCTCGCCACGAATGCCGCGGGGGCGACGGGCAGACTGAGAAAACCGATGACGTCGCGGTTGGTGGCGAGCATCTGCGCGTGACCCCACAGCTTCCAGCTCACGAAGACGAGCACGATCGCTGAAATGGCCGCGATGACGGCGCGGTGCCAGCGTCGACCGCGTTCACCGAACAGGCCATCGATCAGCGAGACACTGATGTGCTCGCGCCGCGCGGTGATGAGCGGCAGCGCGATGAAGATCGCGGTCACCATCGAGTACTGCACCAGTTCGGTCGCCCCGGGCAGCGGGCGGTTGATCACATACCGGCCGATGACATCCAGCACCGTGATCACCATCATCAGCAACAGCGCCAGCGCGACCAGGGCTTCGACCAGCTGTTCCGCGACCTTGTGCATCGATACGCGTCTACTTGCTCGCCGCTGCGATCTGCGCGCGATAGAACTCGAGCGCCGCCTTGCCGTCGACGCCACGTTTATTGGCTTCGGTGATCCAGTCGTCTTCGACGGCCTTGGTCATGCGCCGGAACTCGTCGCCGAACTGCTGCGAAGCGTTGGTCATGGTCATGCCCTGACCGGCGAGCTGCTTGAGCACCGCGTCGTTCGCCGCATCGAGCGCACCGACGCGCCGCGCGAATGCTTCGCCGCCCAGGCCGTTGAGCGCGTCCTGATCGGCCTTGGGCAGTGCGTTCCACTTGCCCTCGTTCATCGCCAGCAGGAACGTGGGCGCAGGGCCAATCCCCGGAATCGAGATCATGTATTTAGTGTCGCGCGCCAGATTGAAATTGAGCACGTCGATCGGCGACACCGAGCTGTAGGCATCCACCGTTCCCTTCGATACGAACTCGAAGAAGCGCACCGCCGGGCTGGTGACGATGCCCGAGGAAAAATGGCCGTACACCTTGGAGGCCAACCCCGGTGTCGTCGCGATCTTCATGCGCTTCAACTGCTCGATCGAGGTGATGTTCTCCTTGAGCGATTGCAGGTTCTGCCTGGGCAACGTGAACACCCCGAGCGCTTTCACGCCCTTGGTCTCGCCGGCGGCGGCGAAGTACTTCTCGTAGGTGCGCCACATCGCCAACGCGGTCGCCTGCGCGCTGCCACTCGAGCCGGGCACTTCGGAAGCCTGGAACAGATACAGCCGGTTGGGGACGACACCGGAGTACTGGTAGGCGATGTCGGCGCCGCCCTTGACCACCAGATCGAGTTGCCCGGGTGGTGGGGCGAGGTTGCTCGGAGCGAATTCGACGACCACGCGCCCGCCAGTGGCCTGGGTGATGTCTTTCACCCACGGCTGGAACAACTGGGTGTTGACCGGATGCGTCGGTGGAATGAACGAATTGAACAGCAATTTGGTCTGCGCATGCGCAGCGCCGAACGTTGCGCCGGCCGCGACAACGGCGAACACCGCACGAATGAATCGATGCACCTCGAGTCTCCTCCTCTTGAGCAGGCCCGAAGATACCGCCTTTAGCGCCGCGCGGTCTGGCCGATTGCGATGCCCGCCAGCACCAGCAGGAAACCGCCGAAAGCGACCAGGGTCGTGGTCTCGCCCAGCAACGCGAACGCGAGCACCATGCCCCACACGGGTACCAGGTGAATGCCGAACCCCGCTTTCGCCGGACCGAGCTTGTCGAGCGCGTAGTTGTAGGTGACCGTGACCAGGATCGCGCCGGGAAAGATCATGTAGGCCAGCCCCCAGATCACCGCCGCGTTGAACTGCTGGGGGAAGCCGGCGGCGATTTCAATCAGCGCGAGTGGAATGCCGATGATCACGCCGATCATCGCCAGCACCGCGAGGAATCCCCACGGCGACAGATGCAGCGGCCGGCGCGGCACCAGTACCGAATAGAGCGACCACGTGACCATGCCGCTGGCCATGATGAGATCGCCGACGTTGAAAGCGAGCGAACCGTCGGCGGCGCGCGAGCCGCCCAGCACGATCATCACCACACCGACGATCGAGATCGCCACGCCGATCCACTCGCCCGGCGCTGATCGCCGGCCGAAGAAGAGCGCCGAGAGCACCAGGATCCAGATCGGCACGGTGGAATTGAGCAGCGCCGCATTCACCGCGCTCGAATGGCGCAGGCCCCACAGAAAAATCGAGTTCTGCAGCGTCGTGCCGAGCACCGCCAGCGCCAGAAGGATGCGCCAGTTCGCGCGCAGGCTGGCGCGCTCGCGCCGCAACTCGGGCAAGGCGAACGGCACCATGACCAGCAGGATGACGGACCAGCGCACGATCGACAGCACTCCGGGCGTCAGGTGCTGGGTGACCGTCTTGCCGGCGATCGACTGCCCCGCCCACAGCGCCGCGGTGAGCGCGAGGAAGATCCACGCGTTGCGCCGTTGAATCGCAGCGCTGTCGTTGGAGGGTTCTGCCATCGGGCGGGGTAGCCGACGATCGGCGTCGCGCTAAGCGAGCCGGCGATTGGCGAGCACGATGCCGGCCAACACCAGGATCAAGCCGACGATGTGATAGCCGTGGATCTGCTCGCCCAGCACGAAGTAGGCGCCGATGGTGCCGAAGATCGGCGCGAGATGCGTGAACGGCGCGGAATGCACCGGGCCGATCCGATCGACGCCGTAGTTGAACACGATGGTCGCGAACACCGTACGCAGCACCACGACATAGAAGATCGACACGAACACACTCGTGGCGAGCACCGGGTGGGCGGTGCCGTGCGCTAGATCCCAGGCGTAGAGCGGTGCGGCGATGGCCGTGCCGATCGTGCCGGTGACCGCCACGAAAGCCATCGGCGAGAGCTTGGTGCGATGCGGCAGCAGGAACAGGTGTGCCGCCCACAGCATCATCGCGAGCAGGATGAGCAGATCCGACGCATTGAAGCGCAGCACGAAGATGTTGCCCGGATCACCGCGGAAGATGATCGCCGCCACGCCCAGGATCGACAGCACGAACCCGGCGATCTCCAAGCCGCGCGGCGCACGCCGGAACACCAGCCAGTTGATCAGCAACACCCATACCGGCACCGACGAGTTGAGGAGCGCGTGCGAGGTAGCGGTGGTGTGCCGGAACGCCACGAAGATCAGCCAGAAGAAGCCGAACGTGCTGACGACGCCGATGGTGAGCATCACCGGCCAGCGCGCGACGATCTGCGCCCAGTTGTCGCGCACTTCGCGCCAGGCGATGAGCCAGGCGATGGTGGAGCCGGCCCCCCACATCCAGAACGTGAGCGCCGCCGGCGAGATCTTGTCGTACACCGCCTTGCCGGCGATGCCGGTGCCGGCCCACAGCGCGCTGGCCAGCACGAGCGCACAGTAAGCAAGCGTCAGGTTGCGAGGGGCGCTGAGCCCGGAAGTCGGCGTCATACTCTGGTCGCGGAAGTCGGCGTCATGATCGGGCTACCGAGCGATTGCAGACCGCCACGCCGCCCAATACGAGCGCGAAACCGAGCAGGTGAAACCAGCCGAACGGTTCGCCGAGCAATCCCACCGACATGAATGCGCCGAACACCGGCACCAGGTGGATGAAGATCGATGCCCGCGACGGCCCCACGCGCATCACGCCGACGTTGAGAAACACCGTGGCGAGCAACGAGGACAGCAGGCCCAGATAGAGGATGGCACCGAGCACCCGCGGCGTGAAGGCGAGCACGCCCGGATCGCGGATCACCTCCACCAGATGCACCGGCGCGATCAGCGCGGCCCCCACCAGACCAGTGATGCACGCCAGCGCGTAAGGCGAGAGCTCACGCGGGCATCGCTTGACCAGCGCCGCGTAGATGCCCCAGATCAGCATCGAAGCCAGCGCGATCACGTCGCCGACGTTGAACTCCAGTCGCGCGAGCCGCGCCGGATCGCCATGACTGATGATCGCGATCACACCCAGCAGCGACACCGCGAAACCGCCCAATTCGCGCGAAGACGGCCGGGCGCGGTCGAGCAGCCACACCGCGAGCATCACGGTGAGCGGAATCGTGGAGTTGAACAACTGCACGTGCAGCGCGGTGGTGTGCTGCAGCGCCCAGAACGTGAGCGTGCTCTGCCAGGTCGTGCCGAACAGTCCGCACAGGAAGATCGTCATCGCCGCGCGGCGGATCACCGGCCAGTGCGCACGCAGTTCGCCCCACACGAACGGCAATATCACCGCGGCAGCGATGAACCAGCGCCAGAACGCCAGCGTGAACGGCGAAACCTCCTCGCGCAGGGCACGCACGATCACCGAATTGCCCGCCCAGAACATCGAGGCGAGCGTGAGCAGCGCATAAGCGACGAGAATGCGCGAGCCCGGAGGAGCCGCATGCAGTGCCGAGGAGTGGGACTGAGCCACTGGGACGACCGATCACCTTTCTGTTCGACAAACCT
>CADECO010000142.1:0-4179 GCA_902825905.1 uncultured beta proteobacterium | reverse complement strand
GAATCGTGTAGAGCATCCGTTCATCCACATTCTACTGAACCGCATCGCGGCACCAGCGTGCTCCAACATCCGAATTTCGATCCGATCGCACTGCAACTCGGGCCTGTCGCCATTCGTTGGTACGGCTTGATGTACCTGGTGGCGTTCGCGCTGTTCTTCTTTCTCACTCGCCATCGGGCACGCAAGCAGCCCTGGCATGGCGGCAGCGACCAGCTCGTCGACGATCTGCTGTTCTACGGCGTGCTCGGCGTGATCCTCGGAGGGCGCCTCGGCTACGTGCTGTTCTACAAGGCCGGCCACTTCCTTGCGCATCCGCTGGACATCATCAAGGTGTGGGAAGGGGGCATGTCGTTCCACGGCGGATTTCTGGGCGTGCTGGTCGCGCTGTGGCTGGTGGCGCGCAAGCACAACCTGCGCTGGCTCGCCATCACCGATCTGGTCGCCCCGCAGATCCCGCTCGGGTTGGCCGCGGGCCGCATGGGCAATTTCATCAATGGCGAGTTGTACGGCCGCGTTACCGACATAGCCTGGGGCATGGTGTTCCAGTCGCACGGCGGCGGGCCGCTGCCACGCCATCCGTCGCAGCTTTACCAGTTCGCGCTGGAGGGATTGGCGCTGTTCGTCGTCCTGTGGCTCTATTCGTCGCGCCGGCGCCCCGTGGGCGCGGTTTCGGCGCTATTCTTGATCGGCTACGGCGTGTTTCGATTCATCGCAGAGTTCTTTCGCGAGCCGGACGATTTCCTCGGATTGCTCGCGCTGAACTGGTCGATGGGGCAGTGGCTGTCGCTGCCGATGATCATCATCGGCGTCATGATGTTGGCGTGGGCGTCGAAGCGGGCCGCGGCCTGAACCGGGCGACGGCGCGAACCGATGGGCCGCGATCTGCTCGAAAGTGAACGGCGTGCGCTCACCGAGCGGCTGATCGAGCTGCAACTCGAGCATCGCGATCTGGACGCGGCGATCGAGCACCTCGAATCGGTCCCGCTGCACGACCAGTTGCAGGTGCGCCGGATGAAGAAACGCAAACTGGTGCTGAAGGATCAGATCACCTGGCTCGAACGGCAGCTCGAGCCCGATGAGCCGGCGTAATCGTAGTGGCGTAGTCGTAGCGATTGCCGCGCCGGTCGAAGTCGAACCCAATCATGGCCGCGCCGATGTGCGGCCACCGCGATGAAACAGGTTTGAACATGTCGAATGCTCGATTCGTGCAATTGCTGGCTGCGATGGGCGCACTCAAGTGGTCGGCGGCCCTGCCCGGCGCCGACAAGAATGCCGCCGGGGCGAAACCCGGCGCCAATAGCGTCGCCGACTCGCTGCTCGATGCAGTGGTGAAGGTGAGCGCGGTGGCGTTGCCGAATGCGCGCTCCAACTCCTCGCTGGGACGCGAGCGTGAAGGCACCGGCGTCGTCATCGACGATGAAGGCCATGTTCTCACCATCGGCTATCTGGTGATCGAACCCGAGACGATCGAATTGCGCACCGCCGACGAGCGCACCGTTCCAGCGCGACTGGCAGGCTACGACCACTCGACCGGCTTCGCGCTGCTGAAGGCCGAAGCACCGCTCACCATCGGTCCGATCACGATCGGCGATTCGGCCAAGCTCGACGAGCAGGAACCGGTGCTGGTGCTGCCGTACAACGCCGCCGAGTCGGCGAGTCTCGCCAACGTGGTGTCGAAGCGCCGCTTCAGCGGCAGCTGGGAATACATGCTCGACACCGCAATCTTCACCACCCCGCCGACGCTCACCTGGGCAGGGGCCGCGCTGCTCAACCGCGATCTCAAGCTGGTCGGCCTGGGTTCGCTGTTCGTCGGTGACGCCAAGGGCGGCGGTGAATCGACCCCGGGCAACATGTTCGTACCGATCGACATCCTCAAACCGATCCTCGACGACCTGCTCAACATCGGGCGGCGCTCGGGCCTGCAGCGGCCATGGCTGGGCATGGCGACCGAAGAGGTCATCGGCCGGGTGTTCGTGACGCGCGTGTCCACCGACAGCCCGGCGGCGAAGGCGGGCATTCGACCGACCGACATCGTGCTGGGCGTCGGCGGCGAGGCGGTTCGCTCGCAGGTCGAGTTCTATCGCAAGGTATGGGGCCTGGGCGCGGCAGGTGTCGAAGTGCCGCTGCGCGTGCTGCAGGGCATGGAGATCAACGAAGTGCGCGTCCGCTCGATCGACCGCATGCAGTACTTCCGCGGCCGGCCGCTGCACTGATCGCAGCAGCGCCGGCGTTCTTGCACAGCGCTACTGTAGTAGTCCGCGCACGATCAGCGACGCACCGATCGCCAGCAGCAGAAGCACGATCGTGCGCGCGAGCGTGGTCCGATCGATGCGGTCGAACACGCGCGAGCCCAGGCGCAGCCCGAGCATCGCCGCGGGCACCGTGACCAGTGCCGCGATCAACACGTCCTGCTTGAGCAGCATGCCGGCGATGCTGTAACTGATCACGCGCAGCGTGATGCTCACCACAGAGCAGGCGAACAGCGTGGCGCGAAACGCCTCCTTCGACACCGGCCGGTGCGACAGGTAGATCGCATAGGGCGGACCGCCGGCGCCGAACAGCGTGCCACTCAATCCGCCGCAGACCCCCGCGACGTACGCCCAACCGCGCGACACGATTCGCATCTCGCCGCGCGCAGCCAGTGCGTAGAGCGCGTAACCGAACACGAAGCAGCCCAGCGCGAGCAACGCACCTGAGCGCGGCAGATGGAACAGCAGCGTCGTGCCAAGCGCCGTGCCGATGATCATGGTCGATGCCATGCGCAGCCATTCGCTCTTGACCATGTCGCGCCGGCTGGAGAAACCCACGCGCAGCGCGTTGGTCCAGTCCACCAGCGCGAACACCGCGAGCGCGAACGGCAGCGGCACCACGAAACTGGCCAGCGGGATGGTGACCAACGCCGAGCCGAAACCGGTCACGCCATAGAGGAAAGCACCGAGCAGCGCGATCGGCGCGAGCGCAAGATAAGCAAGCCAGCCTGGGTCAGGGACGATCAACGACGCATCACGGCAAGGCCAACGCCAGGATCTGCGCCACGTGACGCGCTTCGCGGTCGGCGCCGTCGGCGATCTGATGGCGGCAGCTGGTGCCGTCGGCAACGATCAGCGTGCCCGGATCGGCCTTGCGCACCGCGGGCAACAGCGCGGCCTCAGCCATCGCCATCGACACGTCGTAGTGCTTGGCTTCGTAGCCGAACGCGCCGGCCATGCCGCAGCAACTGGACTGGATGTGCTCGACCTTCAGATCGGGAATCCAGCGCAGCACCCGCTCCACTGCCGACATCGCATCGAACGCCTTCTGATGGCAATGACCGTGCACCAGCACGCGCTTCTCCGGTATCGACGCCCAGGTCATCTTCAATCGACCGGCATCGAACTCGCGCGCCAGGAATTCCTCGAACAGCATCGCCTGCCTGGCGACCAGCTCGGCGTCGGGACCCAACTCCAGCGCCAGGTACTCGTCGCGCAGCGTCAGCAGGCATGACGGTTCCAGCCCGACGATCGGAATGCCCAGCGCGGCGTAGTGCGCCAGCGCGTCCACCGTGCGACGCGCTTCGAGCCGCGCCTCCTCGACCATGCCCACCGACAGAAACGTGCGGCCACAGCACAGCGGCCGGCGCCCCACGGTCGATCGCGCCACGTGCACCGCGTAGCCCGCTGCCTCGAGCACGCGCGTGGCGGCGCGCAGGTTCTCTGCCTCGAAGTAGTTGTTGAACGTGTCGGCGAACAGCACGACTTCGGCGGTCTGGCGCGCCACGCGCTCGGCCGCGGCATCGGCGAGAAAGGTGCGCGAGCGCCAGATCGGCAGCGAGCGCAGCGCCGAGAATCCGAACCAGCGCTCGCCCAGATTGGCGAGCCACGGATTGCGATTGCGCGCGTTGAGCAGTGCCGCGATGCGCCGCGCGTACGGCGCGTAGTGCGGCAGATGCGCGATCAGCTTGTCTTTCCAGCTGTAGCCGTGCTGGCGGTGGTAGTGGTGCAGCACCTCGATCTTCATGCGCGCCATGTCGACGCCGGTGGGACATTCGCGCTTGCAACCCTTGCAGCCAACGCACAGGTCCATCGCCTCGCGCACCGCTTCGGCGGTCAGGCCTTCGGCACCGAGCTGACCAGACAGCGCCAGCCGCAGCGTGTTCGCGCGTCCGCGAGTGAGATGCTGCTCGTCGCGCGTGGCACGGAA
>CADECO010000141.1:7802-13137 GCA_902825905.1 uncultured beta proteobacterium | reverse complement strand
ACAGCGGCACGTATCGCATCGAGCTGGCACTCACCGATCTCAAGACTGCGGTCGTCGTCGCACAGGCTTCCTCGCGGGCCAGATCGAACGGCATCGACAGCACGCCCACTCCGTACTATCGCGACAGTCCGGTGCTCGTCAAAGACGCCGCGGTGGAGCACACGGTAGCCACATCGCGCGGCACGGTCGGGCAGCCAGCGAATCGGGAATACGTCGCCCGCGCATCCACTTCGAGTCTGATCGCGCAGGCGGCCACTGCTTACAACAACGATCAACTGGAAGAGGCGCTGGCGCTCTATGGCCGCGCGCTCGAGTCACCGGGCGGCGACCAGATCCGCGTGCACAACGGCATCTACCTGATCAACTGGCGGCTGGGCCGTCTCAGCGAAGCCGAGGCCGCGTTCAGCCGGGTCGTCGCCGTCGGACTCGCCAACAAGAATCTGGGCGTCAAGTTCCTGTTCAAGCCTAATTCGACCGAGTTCTGGAGCGACACGAAGATCAGCGGGCCGTACGACATCTGGCTGCGGCAGATCGCGCGCCAGGCCGCAAACAGGAAGGCGTGCCTGGTCGTCGTCGGCCATACGAGTCGCACCGGCCCCGAGCAGTACAACGATCGTCTCTCGCATCGGCGCGCGGAATTCATCCGGCAACGACTCGAGTCCGAAGCGAACGAGCTCACGCAACGCGTGCAGGCCGCGGGCAAGGGTTTTCGCGAGAATCTGGTCGGCACCGGCACCGACGATCTGCGCGACGCGCTCGATCGCCGCGTCGAGTTCAAGGTCGACAACTGCAGATGATCGCGCGCGCGTAAAGAGCGCGGTGACAACCAACGTCGCTCAATCGAGCTTCAGCTTGATCTTGTCGATCACCTTGCGGTACTCGATCGTCTCGCGCTGAATGCGAGCAGTGATCTCCTCCACCGTGGATCCGCCCGGCTCTGACCCCACCGCGCTCAGCTTCTCGCGCAGATCGGCGAGCTTCAACACCGCATTGATGTCGGCGTTGATCTTCTCGATGAGCGCGCGCGGCGTTGCGGCCGGGGCCATTGCCAGCACCCATTGCGAGCCTTCCGATCCTGGCACACCTGCTTCGGCGGCCGTAGGCCAGTCGGGCCCGAGTACTGCGCGCTTTTTCGAGGTCACCGCGAGCACTATCACGCGGCCGGCCTTCACGTGCGGCGCGGCCGATGACGCCGCCAGCATGCCAAGCGGAATCTCCCCGCCCGCGAGCGCGGTGCCGGCCGGGCCGCCGCCCTTGTATGGAACGTGCACCAGGTTCGCGCCGGTGAGGATCGCGAATTGCTCGCCGATGATGTGGTTGAGTGAACCCAGCGCGGGCGAGCCGTACGACACGCCGGCAGCGTTCGACTTCGAGTGCGCGATCAATTCGGTGAGCGTGTTGAACGGCGCATCGCGGTGCGCGGCCCAGACCAACGGGGTTTCAGTGGCCAGCACGATCGGCGCGAAATCGCGCTGCACGTTGTAGCCGAGCTTCGAATACGCGTAGGGAATGATGCAAAAGTCGGCCACCGTCGCGAAACCGATGATGTGTCCGTCGGGCGCGGACTTGGCCACGAAGTCCATACCGATGGTGCCGCCGCCACCCACTCGGTTGTCGACGATCACCTGCTGCTTCCACAGCTCCGCGAGCTTGGCGCCGATCAATCGGGACGCGATGTCGGTCACGCCACCCGGCGGGTAGAGCGATACGAATCGCACCGGACGAGAGGGAAACTCCTGCGCCGCGACGAACCCCGAGCTCAACGTCAGCACTGCGGCGCACACCGCCATCAGCGCCGGGCGCAACGCCCAAGCGACAACCTGTGCAATCCGAATAGTCATCGGCCGCATCACTCGCCTCCTTTGGGCTGTTTGAATGCCTTCGGTCGGTCGCACTCGAATGTACCGAATGCGTTGCCTGAATGACAGCCGGCGTGCGGCTGATCGGTGCCTGCACCGCCGGTAGCCACGGCACGGCGCGCGGGGTATGTTCGTGCATCGCAACACCCACTGCCATTGCATCCCGGAGAGAGTCGATGCACCGACCCGCAGGACCGATCGCCACGCCCATGCCCACTCGCACAGCGCCGCTGCGCACCGGCGAAGAGTACATCCGCTCGATCAAGGCCGACGGCCGCAATGTGTTCCTCAACGGCGAGCGCGTGCAAGACGTGACGACGCACCCCGCCTTCAAGGGCGCGGTGCACTCGATCGCGCGGCTGTACGACATCGCCGCCGATCCGGCCAATCGCGACACCATGACGTTCGCCTCGCCGATCACGGGCGAGCCGGTGCTGCGCTGCTATCAGATCCCGACATCGACGCAGGATCTGACGACCAAGCGCGCGTTCTACGAGAAGTGGGCCGAGGCGACGTTCGGCCTGATGGGCCGCACGCCCGACCACGTTGCCGGTTTCTTCACCGGCTGGGCGGCCAAGCCGAGCGTGATCGCACGTGGCGGCAAGCAATATGCCGACAATCTGCAGCGCTACTTCGCCTACGCGCGCGAGCAACATCAGTACATCAGCTACACCATCGTGCCGCCGCAGATCGATCGCTCCAAACCGGCGCACAAGCAGTCGGACCCGTCGCTCTACGCCGGCGTGGTGCAGGAGCGTGACGACGGCATCGTGCTGCGCGGCGCACAGCAACTGGGCACCGGCACGATCCTCTCGGACTGGCTGCAGATCAGCTGCATCACGCCGCTGCAGCCCGGCGACGAGAATTACGCGATCAACGTGGTGGTGCCGGTGGCCCACCCTGGCGTGAAGCTCTATTCGCGCCGCGCCTTCGCGCTGCAGGCCGCCAACAGCTACGACTACCCGCTCACCGGCCGATTCGACGAGTCCGATGCGTTGCTGGTGCTCGATGACGTGTTCGTGCCGTGGGAGCACGTGTTCGTGTATCGCGACGTCGGCCTGTGCCGCGCACAGTGGTGGGAGACGCCGGCCCATTCCTACGGCAACCATCAGGCGCAATCGCGTTACGCGACCAAGCTGCGTTTCATGATGGGCCTGGCGCAGCGCATGAACGAGGTCACCGGCAACATCGCCAATCCGGCGGTGATGATCCAGATGGGCGAGCTGGCGGCGCTGGCGCAGACGGTGGAATCGATGGTGCATGCGCAGGAGACCATGGGCACGATCGACGCGGAGGGCGTGGTGTGGCCATCGCTGCGCTCACTCTACGCGGTGATGGCGCTGCAGTCGGAAACCAATCCACGCACGATCGATCTGGTCCGCGAAATGGCCGGCGGCGTGATGATCATGCAGCCTTCCTCGGTGGCCGATTTCGACAATCCGGAGCTCGCGCGCGACATCGAACGCTACGTGCACTCGGTCGGCTTCTCGGCGCGCGAGCGCGTGGCGCTGATGCGATTGGCGTGGGATTTCATCGGCACCGAGTTCGCCGGCCGCCATCAGCAGTACGAGAAGTTCTACGGCGGCGCGTCGTTCCTGGTGAAGCAGAACATGTACCGCAACTACGATTTCAAGCGCGCCACCGGGCTGGTGGATAACGCGCTCTCGCTGCCGCCCTTCTAGTAGAGCAAGAGCAACCAGAGCAACCGTCCAACCATCGCGACCGACCGCTCGCATCGATTCGGGCCACCGGCGCCCTCGCGTTAAGCGCCAGGTAAGCGCCGGTTAATGCCCTGCCCGCATTCTTGCCCCGGGCATTCGTGCATTCACGCTGGGAGTCGAGCATGGCCGAGGCGGCGCGCGGGCAGACGCTTACCCGTCTGTTGGAGGGAACCGGATTGGCGATCAGCAGCCTGCGCCTGGGCCGCGATCAGTCGCGCTCACCAGCGCGCAACGAGATCCGCGTAGTCGGTGCGGATCAGATCGTGCGGGTGCATCGACATGCCGACGAACCTGTCGCGGCACCGCCTGTCGCCGTCGCACCCCTCCCCGCCGATACATCGGCGCCACACGACACCGACGGCAACACGATTCCCACGCTGCGCAATGTCGTGAGCGCCGACGAAAACTGGCAGGACGCCGGCTTCTTCAACGTGCGCGTGCAACGCCGCGCCGATGGCGCGCAGACCCGCGTGGTGGTGCGGCAGATCGACCGCACCGGCGCCACCGAGTCCGCCGAAGCGGCACGTTGGATGGGCCCGAGCGTGGACGCCGCCGCGCAGTGGATGGAAAGCCGCACCAGCGCGCTGGCCGTCGTCCGCCCCCCTGCCGTGGCACGCCACCTGCCGTGCGCGCTCACGATCGCGCAGGCGTACGCGTACCAGGACATCGAAGAGATCGATCCGCGTCCGCTCGATGCGGCGCGCATGAATGCAGGCGTGCCGCTCGCGGCCGACACGCCGCTCACACTCGCCATTGCCATCAATGCCAGCGACTCCCAACCGGCTAGTGAGGACCGACCGGTCAAGCGCTGCCGCGTGGCCGTCTACGTGAAGACCTTTCCTACCGGTGAACAGGCCGAGATCGGCGCGCACGTGCTCGAGATCAATCCGGCCATGGACAGCTGGGTCGCACGCGTGCCGATCAAGGGGTTGGCCGCGGGTAAATACCGCATGACCATCGTCGCCACGCTCGAAGCGCCGTACGGTGGCATCGCACATCGCGAGATTCCGCTGGTACGCGTGAGCCAGGGGGCAGTATGAAACTCGCACTGCCCTCGGCCAACGTCCGCGCCCGCCGGAACGGCATGCGTGTCGCCGCACGCAACGGTGCGCAGGTGCTCGACGATGGCGGACCCGAACATTCCCCAACGGCGAGTCCGCGTCAGGCACGCCAGAGCGATCCGATCATCATCGGCGATCCGCGCAGCACGGAGGAGGCAACGCGCCGCAATGGCGCCGTGAAGCCCACCAAAGCAGCGCAGCGCAAAGCACACGCCCCTCGCACGGTTGAACCGGCGGCAGGCGCAACCAAGAGTAAGCAACGCGGCGGCAACCAGGGTGAATGGCGGCCGATCGCGACCTTCGTCGTCGAGTTCGAACTGCGCGGCGGTGACGGGCATCCAGCCGAGCGACGCACGCGCGCCCACCATCACGAGACGATGCTCGACAAAGCCTGGCCCGGATTCGTGCGCGGCGAGTTGTGCGACTGGATCGCGGCGCAGGTTCACGATCAACTCAGTGCCGAGCAGACGCAGCATGCCAGCGCGCTGACCCAACGGGCGCTGGCGCAGATCGCAACGCCCGCGCTCGACTGGCAGATCGGCCATGTGCGCGTCGCGCGCGCAGGCAGCGCGGAGCGGATCGCGACGCTCTACGACCACGGGCGCTGCACGCCCGCGCTGCTCGCGACCGGTTCCGCGTTCGTGATCGAGCTCGACCTGGAGCGCGCACGCGCTCGCCCCGGCGAACGCAGTCA
>CADECO010000141.1:4060-7702 GCA_902825905.1 uncultured beta proteobacterium | reverse complement strand
CGAGTCACCGCGCGAGTAATTGCACGCACAACTGCGGTGTAAGTGCGGCGCGCTACAACGCTCGTGTGCGACCCGATCCGAGTCGCTCACCCGCCACGCGACTGGTCTGCACCGGTCGGCAGGTTTTTCCACGATTCCGCAGTCGACGAAGGAGAAGCGCATGACCATCGAATGGGGAGGCATCAACCTCCAAAGTGCCATGTCCAATCAGGTGCTGGACAACAGCGCGAATGCGACCACGATCCTGGACGCCAATCTGCCGTTCACCGTAACGGTGAACTGGTCGGTGCCGCCGGCGCTCGCGCCGTTTCTCGGCGGATCGTTCCGCCTGCGCTGCTACGCTGAAAGCATCGGCCCCGGACCGGAGCAACAGATCGGCGGCACGGTCAACGTACCGGTGGTGCCTGGCCAGCAGAACTATGTCTCGTCGATCAACGTGCCTGGCAACACGCTGCCCGGTGAAGGTGCGGGCGCGCCGCCGGTGTCGGGGCTCTACAAGGTCGTGACCGTCCTGCAGCACATCAACGGTGGTGCGACGGAGGGCTCGGGGTTCGCCGATCAGCCCGTGGTGCAATTGCGGCAGCCTTGATCGGAAGTACGGCGCCCCACTCATTCGACACGGGGCGCCGTGAAGTTCTCGCGCAGGAACGGTACGATGCGGATGGCGTGCCGTCTGACGACAATTCTGTGGGGCGCGCAAAGGAAGCGCCTTGACGGATCAGCTGCACCGTCGTCCATCGCATTGGTCGGCGAGACTACCGTTCTATTTCGGCTGGGTCGTGATCGCGATCGCGTTCATGACCATGGCCGTTGCCGTCACCGCGCGCACGACCTTCTCGCTGCTGCTACCGCCGCTGATCGATGAATTCGGCTGGGACCGCGGCTTCGTCGCCGGTGCCTTCTCGTTCGGCTTTCTCGTCTCGGCGATCGTGAGCCCGACCGTGGGCCGGATCATGGACCGGCACGGCCCGCGTCTCGTGATCGAGTGCGGAGTGCTCGCGGTGGCATGCGGGCTGCTCCTCGCGCCGGCGATTCACTCGCCATGGCATTTCTACGCGACGCTCGGCGTGCTGGTGGGTGCGGGCGCGAATCTGATGAGCTTCACCGCGCATTCGCTCTTCCTGCCGAACTGGTTCGTGCGCCGCCGCGGGCTGGCGATCAGCATCGCGTTCTCCGGCGTCGGCGTCGGGGCCATCGTGCTGCTGCCCTGGATGCAGTCGATCATCATCCGCGATGGGTGGCGTGCCGCATGCTGGGCGATGGGGTTGATCGTCCTCCTGGTGCTCGGTCCGTTGAATCTGCTGGTACGACACCGCCCCCAGGATCTCGGTCTACTGCCCGACGGCCGAGTGCGTGTTGAAAGCAATATCGATCCGCGGATCCGATCCAACATCGTCGACCACGCCTGGGCATCGATCGAATGGACGCTCAGCCGCGCAGTGCGCACCGGTCGCTTCTGGTGGATCGTGCTCGGCTACTTCTGCGCGCTGTTCGCGTGGTACGCCGTGCAGGTGCATCAGACGAAGTACCTGATCGAAGTGGGCTTCACTCCGCTGGTCGCTGCTTGGGCGCTCGGCATCGTCAGCGGCATTGCCATTCCCGGTCAGATCGGTCTTGGCGCTTTGTCCGATCGCATCGGCCGTGAATGGGTATGGTCGATCGGCTGCTTCGGGTTTGCGGTCTGCTATGGCGCGCTCATGGCGCTGGAACATGCACCGACAACTGCACTGCTCTATCTGATGGTCGCCGCGCAAGGTCTGCTCGGCTATGCGCTCACCTCGGTGATGGGGCCGATCGTGGCGGAGATCTTCGAAGGCCCGCACTACGGGCACATCTTCGGCACGCTGACGGTCGCGCTGATCGGCGGCGGCGCGCTCGGACCTTGGGCGATGGGCGCGATCCACGATGCGACCGGGAGCTACCGGCTGGCCTTTGTGCTGGCGATTGCGCTGTGTGTCGTGTCCGCAGTCGCGATCTGGATCGCCGCGCCGAGGAAGGTGCGTCTGGTGCCGGGTCGCGTGCGAAATGCGAACCTTGCCTGACCACATCAATCACGCCTGATTGCAGAACCAATCCACCACGGACTGACCTCATGCCAACACTCGATCTGTGGCCTATGCCGGGCCCCGCCCCATCCAGCGGCGCCGGAACCTTGGGCACCCTCACCCGCGAGGCAAACAATCGTGTGTACTACACCGCGCGCGGCGACACGCTCGGTGAACTCGACGTGCAGCACGATCGCAGCCGCGAGTGGCTGATTCCTCCAGCGCTGCATGGTGGCGGCGCATCGGGTCCGAGCGTGGCTGGCATCGAGCGCGGCACCCGGAACACGCTGTGGTGCGCGTTGGCGGGCGGCGGTCGATTGCTGCACCTCGATGCGCAAGCGAACGTCATGCGGGCATACGGTTCGACTTCCACCACGCCACTGCCGCATCAGTTTCCGTTCTCGATGCCGATGGCAGTGCGGCCCGACCAGCGCGGGAACATCTGGTACGCGGGGCTCGCCGTGCTGGGCCAGCCGCAAGGTCCAATCATCGGCCGCCTTCACCCGGGCAGTGGCGATACGAGCTACTGGGTGCTCAATCAGATGCCTTCGATACTCGTGACCGACCTGTGGATTCAAGCCAGGCCGCTGCGCATCTGGCTGTCGTTACTGCATTGGAACCATCACGGGATCGTAGGCAACAATATCCCTCTGCTGGCGTGCCTCGATCCCGCGAGCGGTCAAATCGAGATCTGGTCGCGCGTACACAATCCACCGTTCGGAATGTTTCACTATCTCGCCGGGGCGCGGTCAGTGCGGGGCGACGCGACGGGCACGCCGAAGGCAATCTGGTTCGTCCATCACACCGGCTTCTCGCCTGCGACGATGCTGCGCCTGGACATTGCCACCCGACAGTTCCGCGAGTTCGCCCCGTTGCCTGCGCGCTCCAGCTACACGCTCGACCTCGATGGCAACGGCATGCCCTTCGCCAATGCGGCGGTCAATGGATTGACCTGGGTACGCAGCCTTGCGTGCGGCACGGCGGTCTCGCTCTCGCGTCACGTGCAGACGCTGCCCGTGCAAAAAATGCGGGCGCCGATTCGCACGGCAAAGGTCAGACCCGTTGCGCACGAAATCAAGCGCGGCCAACGGCCGGTCGAGCGCCATCGGGTGCGCTGTTTCGACCAATACGATCCTCTCGGCGTCGACCCGGCAGTCGTGGCGGTTTCAGGCACCGCGCCACCAGCGGTGTACTTCACCGCGCCGCAGGCTCACGTAATCGGCAGACTCCTGCCCTGAAGGCGCCCAGACGTCGGACCTCGCACAGGTCCGCGAATTTTGCGGCGTGCGCGATGTGGTTGCGGGTAGTGCCCGCGTGGTTCGAACAAATCCTCACGGCCGCGCCGCGCGAGCTGTGCTAAAAACGCGCGCGGTCGCACGCGCATCCTTGGTTTCTGCAGCTTGGTTCTTGCGTGCCGATCGACTCGACAAGCACAACAGCACCACGCGCGGGGACACATGGCGGCGAACCCTCATCGGATGAAACTGGGCCAGACGTATCCGTCGGGCGCACAGGAATGGATCTGTCCCGAGTGCGGGCGCTGGGTGGTGATGCATCACCTGCCCGAGCACGGCAAGCTCAAGACGATCGTGTTGCA
>CADECO010000141.1:0-3960 GCA_902825905.1 uncultured beta proteobacterium | reverse complement strand
CAGCGCATCAGCATCCGGTGCGCATCTTCGTTGCACGAATCGACCACGAGGATCCTTGCACACATCGAGGTACAGGCGGCGTACTGCTCGCGCATCAGGTGATAGCGGCATAGTCGGCCGAGCGCATCGAGATAGCTGTCACGCAGGCGCTGGCGCGGCGATTCGATCCAGGTCTCGTAGCGATCCTCGGCGAGCAGCTCGGTCTGATACAGATCGACGCAACGCTGCAGCGCCTGAGCCGCATCGTCGGTTCGGCCGGCCGACTCCTCCTGCAACGCGCGCTGCCGATGCTCATCGAACTCGTCGACGTCGGTACGCAATACGAAACGCGGATTGAGCACGTAGTGCCCGTCAGCGAACAGCACGAACGCGGCATCGCTCGCGCCGCGCGCAAGGGTGCGCCGCAGCCGATGGATCGCGACGTTGAGATTGTTGCGGGCCGCCTCCGGATCAAGGTCGGGCCAGAACAGCTCCATCAGCGCTTCGCGCGCGATCGGGCGATGACGATGCAGCAGCAGGTACTTGAAGATCGCCTTGGTTTTGCCGTTGGGCCAGTCTTCGATCGGTTGATCGTTGACGACCACGCGGAACGGCCCGAGCACCTGCACGCGCACCGACCACGTGCAGTGCGTCTCGACGGGCTCGTGCATCGCTTCGCAATCTGCGGGCGCGGCGTGCGGGCCGGCGGCGGCCTGCGCCATCGACAATATGCGCACCAGCTCGTCGGCAAGCGCGCTCGCCCGCGCCTTCGATTGCGCCAGCGCGCGCTCGTGTTGCACCGCGTCTTCCACCAGGCGTGACCAGCTGCGGGCAAGGCAACGCGCCGCATCGAGCACGCCGCTGGTGATCGCGTCGTGGTCGCGCGCGCTGCAGGCGGATTCGATCAGCCCGGCGACGGCGTCGTGATCACCGCTGCGGATCTTGGCGAGCGTGGTGTCGTACAGGCTGACGGCGGAAAGCTCGACCGGGTGCGACGGAGAAGGCATCGGGCCCCTCATGGGTTGCTCTGACCGAGCCCGGCACCGGACACTCGACCTCCGCGGACGCAAATCGCTTGAATTGGATTGCTGGGCGAAACGTAACACGCGTGCGTCGGCGCCACCCGTCCGACCGCTGTCTGTGGCGCCCCGGAAAGTGACCGCTCGTCAGTTTGCCGTCACTGCGGGGAGGTCACGGAGTCACGCGGAATATTTCGCCAACGCCTTCGCGTCGAATTCCAGGCCCAGCCCCGGCTTGTTCGGCACCGACAACTCGCCGGCGACGGGCTGGGGCACCTCTTTGAACAGCAGGGTCGTCCAAGGCATGTACTCGACCGTCAAGCCGTTGGGTACGCCAGCCACCAGATGGATCGAGATCTCCGGATAGAGATGGCTTACCACAGGCAGGTTGAACGCCTCGGCCATCGCCGCGATCTTGAGCCAGCCGCTGATGCCACCGGTGCGCACCACATCGATCATCGCGATGTCGACCGCGCGCGCTTCGAACATGTGGCGGAACGGCACGATGCCGAACACGTACTCGCCCGCGGCGGTCGGCGTGTTGAGCGCAGCGGTGACCGCCGCGTGGCCCGCGTAATCGTCGCGCGCCACTACGTCTTCCAGCCAGAACAGCCCGTACTCCTCGATGCGCGAACCGATCGAGATCGCCTGGCGCACGTCCCAGCGCTGGTTGATGTCGCACATGAGGTCGATCTCGTCGCCGATCACTTCACGCACGCGGCGGATGCGCTCGACCTCCTTGGGCACGCTGGTGGGCGCGGGGCATGCGAGCTGCGTCTTCATCTGCGTCCAGCCCTTGTCGCGCAGCACGCCGGCGGCGCGCACCAGCTGATCGAGCGTGGCATCGCGCGAAAGCGCGCCTGATGCGTAGGTGGGCACCTTGGTGCGCGCGCCACCCGCCAACGTCGCGACCGGCACGCCCAGCGCTTTGCCTTTGATATCCCACAGCGCGATGTCGATCGCCGCGAGCGCCAGCGCGACCATGCCGCTCGGCCCCGACAACGTCGAGTTGCGGATGCGTCCGATCAGCGCTTCGATCGGCAGCGGATCCTGCCCGATCGCGAGCCCCGCGAGCGTGTCGATCATCGACTTGAGGCTCGCCGAGAGATTGCCGCCGAAGAACGTGTAACCCACACCTTCGATGCCCGCGTCGGTGCGCAGCGACAGCGTGACGAAATCGCGCGTCGGCCCCAGCAGTGGCACGCCACCGGCGAGCGGTTCATCAGCAGGCAGTCGAACCAGATGGGTTTGAGCGGACGTGATCTTCATGGAGCGGGCCTTTGGGGTGATGGATGTGCGCGGCTCGGCGCGCGCGTTGCGTTGTTATAAGCAACAAGGCCGCGACGGATCGACATGATCGGCCGCGGCCCGGCAAGGCAACTACAGTGTCGACGCTAGATCTTCGCCAGCCGCTCGAGCAGATCCTTGCTCTCGGGGATCGTGCCCGGTGCGTAGACGTGCGCGTGACGGATCACGCCCTGCGCATCGACCAGAAACACCGCGCGTGCATCGAAGCCCTTGTCGTCGAGGAAGATCCCGTAATCCTGACCGACCTTGCCGTGCGGCCAGTAGTCCGACAGCAACGGGAACGGCATGCCGCCCAACTGCTCGACCCAGGCCTTGATGGCGGGAAGCGGATCGGCGCTGATCTGCAGGATTTCGGTGTTGAGTGCTTTGAATTGATCGTAGTTCTCACGGAACCCGGATACTTGATTCTTTCATCCACCGGTGAAAGCGAACGGCATGAACGCCACGACCGTGCGCCGGCCTTTGAAGCTGGCGAGGTCGAGCGTCTGGCCCGTGTGCGCCGCGAGCGAAAAACTCGGCGCTTGGGCTCCGGCTTGAAGTGCTGGCATCAATCTCTCCTTTTGCAACACTGAGGGAAGCTGAATACAGATGGTGCGGCAGCGAGACGCACGCCCCGGCCCAAAAAAATAAGGAACGCGCAACTCGCCAACTGCGCGCTGGAGGATATACCGGATCCGTTACAGGCGATTCGTGCCGACGCTGCTCGATTTAACTGCGCGCAAGAGGGGAATGTGCTGGGGACCGGGTGCTTGAAACTGCCGAAGCCCAATGGCCCTGAGCGCGCCGAAGGGGGGCGGCGGGCGCAGCGCCTCGGTAGGGTCGGGCTTATTGCACAGACACCCTGGTGCCTTGGTCGGTCGCGAAAGCTGCCGAAGCGGGCGGCGAGCGCAGCGCCTCCTGAGGCCGGGGTTCGCTCCGCGAACTACCCTGCGGTGCTCACGCGGCACGGCGGCTGCGGAATTCGTTCCTCGCTCGCAGCACCGTGACGAATGGCGGATCAGTGCGGGCGAGGATCCGAGAAAACCGCAGCCGACGACCCCGCGCCGCGCTGCGCGCCTCGGCCCGACCAAAGTCGGCGCTGCGCCCGCCGCCCGCTCCGGCAGCAACCGTGCTATGCGTGAATGGGCGAGCACACTCGCGCGGCGGATTTCGCCTTGGTCCCGCTCCGCTGTCCGTTCAGACAATCTTCGCACCATGAACTGCCTCCAGCGTTGCGCCGGGGCGGTGCCCGTCCGCGCGAGCGTCAGGCGATGCCGAGGGACTCCTCGCTCGATCGGGGCTGTAGCCCGAGGACTGTTTGAGGCCGCGCACATACTTCGGGCCCCGGCATCATGGGGCCCTTCGTTCGCGCGGCCGAGTTCCGCAGGGCCCGATCGAGCGAGGAGGACCGAGGGTAGTCGCCCCAAGGCGACCATCGTCTTCGTCTCGCGCGGGCGGGCACCGCCCCGGCGCAACGCGTGCGCAATGCTGAACTACAACCCGAGATAGGCCGCCCGCACGCGATCGTCGTTCAGCAACTCGGCGCCGGTGCCCGTCAGCGTGACGCGGCCGTTTTCGAGCACGTAGGCGCGACTGGCGAGCCGCAGCGACACCGCGACGTTCTGCTCGACCAGCACGATGGTGTGTCCGTCCTGATTGAGTTTCTCGATGATGC